>JASJDS010000025.1 GCA_030065055.1 Calothrix sp. MO_192.B10 | reverse complement strand
CGTATTGTTTCTTGCACTACCTGTATCGAAACAAATGTTTTTACTTCGTTCCATAAATAAATTTAGGGGCTTGGTGACCATTTTTCTTTTTCTTTACTTTTGCCTTTTTACTTTTTACTTTTGCCTTGTTCGGTCATAATTCTTTTTTCAAATTAGCCCCACTCTGCTCCAAGAAGGGCGAAGCGCGTCTACATGAACGTTTGTACACAACCAAGGATGAAAATACCTCTTAAGAGTTCCCTGTTCCCTATTATAATGTATGTCTTTTCATTAGATTTTATCTTGAATAAGACCTAATACCAATTCAAATAATGTTTGCGACACATACATTTTAAGGGCACGGCATCCACAATCTTTTAGTGTATAAAACTATCACTCTGGTGCCGTGCCCCTACCCATCCACCCATCTGTCCGATTCTTTTTTCAAAATGGTATAACTATTAAAATGTTAATGGGGAGTCTAGCTTTATGTTATCTGTCAGGGATGCACAAACCACTATTTTCAATCTAGTTCAACCCCTCCAACATCCACAAGATACGGAGATAGTGGATTTGTCGTCAGTAAATCGCATTCTTGCTATACCAATCACCAGTCAATTAGACTTCCCCCATTGGGATAATTCAGCGATGGATGGCTATGCAGTACGTTATGCAGATGTACAACAAGCCAGCAGCGAACAACCAACTATTTTAGAAATTGTTGAGGAAATTCCCGCCGGATACCAACCCCAATTAACCATTCAATCTGGACAAGCAGCGCGGATTTTTACCGGTGCAGTTATGCCAAAGGGTGCGGATACGGTGGTAATGCAGGAAGAAACCCGCCGGGAAAATAACCAGGTTGCAATCCTCTGTGTACCCAAACCCCAAGAATTTGTCAGACACCAAGCCTCTTACTACCAAGCCGGGAACCAACTACTACCAGCAGGTATACGTTTAAATGCCCCGGAAATTGCCGTTTTAGCTGCTGCTCAATGTCCGCAAGTCAGTGTTTACCGCAAACCAAAAGTTGCAATTTTATCCACTGGCAATGAACTGGTCATGCCAACTCAACCCCTCAAACCAGGGCAAATTGTGGATTCCAATCAATATGCATTGGCAGCTTTAGTACGGCAAATGGGGGCAGAACCATTGATGATGGGGATTATAGCTGATGATAAAGAAGCTCTACAACAAGCGATCGCCCACTCAATTACCAATGCAGATATAGTACTTTCCTCTGGTGGTGTCTCGGTAGGAGAATACGATTACGTAGAACAAATTATTACATCACTCAAAGGTACAATTCACATCCGAGCCGTGGCAATGAAACCAGGAAAACCCCTCACCTTTGCCACCTTTGACCATAGCCAACGTCCTGTTTTATACTTTGGCTTACCGGGAAATCCCGTTTCTGCCCTAGTTACATTTTGGCGGTTTGTCCAGCCAGCGATCGCTAAATTTTCCGGTTTAGTTGACGGTTGGCAGCCACAATTTATCAATGGGATGGCAACTCAAGAATTGCGTGGTGTTGGGAAACGGGAAACCTATCTTTGGGGAAAGTTAAATTTAGTTGATGGGGTGTACAAATTTCAGTTGGCTGGTGGTGGTCACAGTTCTGGTAACTTAATCAATTTAGCTCAAACCAATGCTTTAGCAGTAATACCTGTAGGTGAGAAATTGATTACTGCTGGTAATTCGGTAAAAGTATTAAAGGTTGGCAATTAAAGTAATTCGTAATTAAGTTTTGTAACGGGGATTTTATCCCGATACAAAACATATTGCCACCAGAGGCAGGGGAATTACTCCCTTCTCGATGTAAGATTACCTATCTCCTAAACCTCTGTGTTCTCTGCGCCTCTGCGGTTTTTTAATCAGTAATCTTTGGGTGGGATAAGAATAAACCCCCAAACTTGGTTAAAGAAATTTTTCAATCCCCTTGATCTTCACGCTACGTCACCCCTTATGTTGATGAATATCTAGAAAAAACCAAACGAAGACATCATGTACAGCATTGGGGAATATTCTCGGATTGCCCAGGTTTCTAAGCGTTTACTGCGCTACTACGATGAAATTGGTCTGTTTCAACCAATCAAAGTTGACTCTGAAAGTGGGCATCGTTACTACAGCGCGAGCCAATTACCCGCGCTCAACCGCATTCTCGCTCTCAAAGAGTTGGGGTTATCGTTGGATCAAATTCGGCGATTTGTTAAAGACGATATCTCCCTGGAAGAAATTCAGGGTATGTTGTTGATCAAAAAAGCCGAGTTAGAGCAACAGGTACTGGATGAACTCAAACGCATTCGCACAATTGAATCGCGCTTAAAGCAAATTAAAGATCGGGCTATCCATGTACGTGATGTGGTGGTGAAGCAAGTCCCCCAACAAAGGCTGATGGGGATACGCAAGGTATTATCACAAGCAGAGTCAGCAGATGATTTGTTCTGGCCTGTGATGAACGCTCTCCCTGGGGAAAATGATAGTACCTATGGAGCTATGACGATTGTTGTTCACGAGGATGGAATAAGCAGCGATCGCACTGATGTTGAATTCGGAAGATTGCTTCATAAAACTAACCATGCTCCCCTAACCATCCAAGATGGTATAACTCTGGCTCCGCGTAAGCTTCCAGCAGAAACAATGGCAACTTTTATTCCTCCTACCAGTTACTGTGCCAAGTTTCTGGGATATAACGCCATCGGTGAATGGGTAGAGGCAAATCACTATGCTTTTGCAGGTCCGGCACGACTGGTATTTCTGGAATTACCCAAACAACCAGGTGATACGGACTTCGTGATGGAAATTCAGTTTCCCATCTGCAAGCGTGCGGTGGATCTCGACTTGCTGTCAATAAACTAGTACGTCGCGGCGGAAAGGCCGCAACCATTTATAAAAGGTCAAAGCTAGAAAACACAGTACTTTTGACTTTTGACTTTTGACCCCTTCGGGGTTCGCCAGTCGCTCATGGGGGGAACCCCCAAGACCGCGCTGGCTCACTTTTGACTTCCGCGTAGCGGTACTAGCACTTTTATCAGCAAGAGACAGATATTAATTGTCAATGTCGTTAAACTCAGCAATATCGTTCAAAAACAGGAGTAAATAAATGATTGCCAACAACAAAACCATGGGAATGGATATCAAAGCTTTGCTTTCCACATTATGGATATTTGTACTGTTTAATATGATTTTTCGAGATCTTCATGAGTTTGGTAGACCTGGGTTTCTAGAGGAAATCATGACAGGAACCGTAAACGGCGTTCAAATAACTGAAGGACTTATGCTGATAGGCGGAATCATGGCGGAAATTCCGATTTCTATGGTTCTCCTGTCTCGGGTATTGAAGTATAGATTAAATCGCTGGGCAAACATCATCGCAAGTGCAATAACGATTTTGATTGTTATACAAAATGGCCCAGCGGATCTGGATGATATGTTCTTTGCAACGATAGAAATTGTGTCTCTGTCATTCATTGTCTGGTGTGCCTGGAAGTGGCGTAAACCAACCTCTGGAACACAATTAAAAAACCTTGAATCAATACAGTAATTACCGAAAAACTAGAATTGACAATGGGAAAAATATGTTAAACCAAGCAATACGATTGTGCCTTAAATGTATATATTCAGAGAAATCAATCAGTCAAATAATCGGAGGTTATGATGAACCATTCAGTTAAATTTTGGGACAAAATTGCAGAAAAATATTCCAAACTACCCATTACTGATGAAGCAGCTTACCAGAAAAAACTGCAAGTTACACGGGAATACTTTAAGCCAGATATGGAGGTATTGGAGTTTGGCTGTGGCACGGGATCGACTGCTATTATTCATGCACCCTATGTCAAACATATTCGGGCAATAGATGCCTCATCAGAAATGATTAAAATTGCCCAAGGTAAAGCTGAGGCACAAAACATCAACAACGTCACCTTTGAACAATTGACTATCGAAGAATTAACTGTAGCCGATGAAACCTTTGATGTAGTGTTAGGACTGAATATTTTGCACTTACTTGAAAACAAGAAAGAAGTAATCGCTAAAGTTTACAAGATGCTCAAACCAGGCGGGGTTTTCGTCACCAGTACGGTGTGTTTGGGAGATACGATGAAGTGGTTTAAGGTGATCGCGTCGATTGGAATATTTTTGGGTTTGATGCCGTTAGTGAAAGTTTTTACCACGAAAGAATTGGAAAACAGTTTGATCGATGCTGGTTTTACAATTGACTACCATTGGCAACCGAACGAAAGCATACGCAAAGGGGTATTTAAATTAAAAGGGGTGTTTAGTGTGGCGAAGAAGGCTGAGTAGGATTGACATACTCCCACGGATAGAATCCGTGGGATTCTGGGATACTGGCGTAGATAGCGGACTTTGCCCGTCTTATATCTACTCTCCCACCAGACAATGCCCTGCCTAGTTGGATTGCTCCAAACAACCAGAACTGGTTTTCTTTCTTTAGGTACTGCCAGACTATTTGAACCCCGGATTTTACCCCTGGCGGTTGCTGTTTTCCCAGTTAAACTGAACAGACTACAACTTCTCGGTACGTTTGGCATTTTACTCAACCAACTTCTGGCTGAAACCTCATACCCCAAGTGTGTTGGAAGATTTGTATATATTATATCACGGCGGATAAATCCGCGCTGCGCTACATCCCACGCCGTGCATGGCGTAGCAAAGTAAATCTTTAAGAGATTTACTTTGCTACTCGTGGGCTTTGCGCTAAATTCTGTAATTATGTTTTTGCCTTTGCCTCAATCAAATTCTCGTTCCTTTTGACATCCTCCCACCGCTAAACGCTAACGCGCTATAGCGGGGGATTCCTGCCCGAAGATAGATGAAATAACTGCCAAAGGTCACTTGCTACAAGACTGGTAGGATTGGTTCGATGGTCTGAAAATTCAAACTCATCCTTAACGAAGTGAAACTATTCTCAAAGGTTTAATAGTCGCTCAAGCCGAGCTATTGAGTTGATTAATTAAAATTCGCGATCTAAGTTTAGTACTAATTAATGTGCGTAATCTCAGCAGCACTAAATAGTTCTTAGTCATTAGTAAATCCATAATCAATAATTTATCGAAGTAAGAAGTTTAAAGTCAGGAGGTTTGAGCGTCCTGTTGTTAAAACTTCTGACTATAGGGGTCAAAAACCCCATCCCATATGGGTTATCCGTTTTTAGTTGGGGTCCTTTGTCCCCATCTCAAAACCCCACTCAAACCTTCTTCCTTCTTCCTTCTTCCTTCTTCAATTAGGAGCAAAAAATATGACATCTTGCCCAAGATTTGACGTAGCTATTATCGGCTCTGGTATTGCAGGTTCTTGTTTGGGAGCAATATTAGCCCGTAACGGTCTAAAAGTAGTAATTTTTGAAGCTAAATCTCACCCCCGATTTGCTATAGGGGAGTCTATGATCTTGGAAACTTCTGAGATATTCAGAGCGATGGCCCAGATGTATTCGGTACCAGAACTAGCTTACTTTAGTTCGGAAAATTATTTCTCTCACATCGGGACTTCCCACGGAGTAAAAAGACACTTTAGCTATCTACATCACGAAGAAAACCAAGCTCAAAATCCCGCACACTTATTGCAAGCGGTTATTCCCAAGCAACCCTACGGACATGAATTACATCTATATCGTCAAGATACCGATTATTTCTTAATGACTACAGCGATTCGTTATGGTGCAGAGGTTTTACAACATACGGGGGTTAAGGATGTTGAGATTAATGATCGTGGAGTACGAGTTATTGCAGAATCGGGTAACTGTTATGAAGCTGAATATGTAGTTGATGCTGGAGGTTTTCGCTCTTTACTCGCCAATAAGTTTGATCTGAGGCATAACCATCTGCAAACCCACTCTCGTGCTATCTTTACCCATATGGTGAATGTTCCCTGCTACCATCACACTGGAACTTCTCAAGCAGATTTTGCTATTCCTTTTCGCCTTTCTGAAGGTACGTTACATCATGTATTTAAAGGTGGTTGGTTATGGATAATCCCTTTTAACAATCATCCTCAAGCTACTAATCCCCTTTGTAGTGTGGGATTAATGCTCGATCCCCGTATTTATCCGATGAGAAAAGATATCAGTCCCGAACAAGAGTTTTATTCCTTGATTGCCAAATTTCCTAGTATTAGCTCTCAGTTGCAATCTGCCAAAGCAGTAAGAACCTGGACGCGCACTGATAGAATTCAGTATAGCTCTAAAAAAATAGTCGGCGATCGCTTTTGTCTTTTAGGTCATGCTGCGGGTTTTGTCGATCCCCTATTTTCTAAAGGACTCTATAGTTCTTTGACTAGTGTTTCTCTCTTAGCTAATTTATTACTGGAGGCAAATGAAACCAAGGATTACTCGGCGGTTAAGTTTCAACCATTAGAAGATGTTACTCTTTCTTTTCTCAAAAATAACGATCGCTTGATTGCCAATGCCTATCGTACTTTTTCTCATTATCCACTGTGGTCTTTATATTCGGTGTTATGGTTATTGGGTGCATATTGCGAGTTGCTGAAATTAACTACCATTCGCGCTAATGCGGTAGATCGAGAAGATTATTATCGACAATTACAAAATCTAAAATTAGTCGGTGGTAGTTTCAGTGAATTTGAGTCTTTGGCATCACAAATTTATCACATTTTAGAAAGTACCAATTTGGAAAATAAAGGAGAGTACGATTTCGCTTTCAGAAAGATCGAATCTTGCTACTCGCAAATAGAATGGATGCCCGATGCTTTTAAACAAGTCCTCAAAGGTAAAAACCATCTACCAGCCAGCAAAATCCGACCCAGTATTTTCCAACGCCCAGGAGGATTTTTAGGTATTGGAACTTATCGCCAGCATTTCTTTGGTAATCTCACTCTAAGTTCCTTGGTTAAACTATTTTGGCAAGAAAAAGCTAAGTATTCTGTTTTGGCTTTGAATCTAAGAAAAAAAGCTATTTCTCTGCCAAGTAGGTCTAATTGTAGCGAACTGCAAACAAAAATCTTCAAAACTGCAAACAAGCTGTTTTTGAAACCACCAGGACTTACGCATTGACAAATGTTTCTCCCCTGCTCCGGGAAATCCCGGAGCAGGGGAGATGATTTTCCGCGAACTTGTGTGCTATTCGCCTATAAGCTAATGTCTACCGGTGCATTTAAATCAACACCAGTCGGTAGCACAGAAGACTGTATATTTAAGGTAATATCTTGCTCTACACTGAAATCAAGACCAGCCTGTAGCTGAGCAAACTGTGTGTTTTCAAAGAACAGAGCACCTGTATCTTGATTGTAGGAAAACTGGTTGATTGAAATTTCCCCAGAACTACCTATGACAATCTTATCACCCTCCGCAGAATTAAAGTCCTCGATAGTGTCAATTCCTCGTTGAGGCTTTGGTGCAAAAACTGGAACGACAACATTTTCAGATGAGACAAGACTTGAAGGACTTTGCAATTGGAAAAGAATCGAGAAACTAAAGACATCAGCTCCATTGCCCCCTCTGAGAGTATCATTGTCAGTTCCACCTACAAGGACATCATTTCCATCCCCCCCTAGAAGAGAATCATTGCCAAAACCACCGTTGAGGGTATCATTGCCCTGTCCACCTATCAGGGTATCGTTGTCTTCTGCACTTACAAGGAAATCATTTCCATTCCCACCGTCGAGGACATCATTACCAGAACTAGAACGATTAATTTCACCATATGGGTCATAAACACCTGTCTCGAAGGCTGAAGCCACTGAACCACCAAACAGCGTATCATCGCCATCCCCACCGATGAGAGTATCATTCCCATTCCCACCGCTGAGGTCATCATTTCCGTCTCCACCATCTAAATAATTATCGCTTTGTCTTCCACTAGAGCCGCCTGAACCATACACGAAAGAATCCCCGATGACGGCTAAACCTCCAGAAGCAGATTCACCATAGAGTGTGTCATTGCCAGACCCTCCCTCAAGGGTATCTTGCCCTGTACCACCTATAAGGGAATCGTTACCCCCTTCACCCTTGAGTATATCATCCCCACCTTTACCGTCAATCAGCTCATCACCACTCGTCCCCACCAGGGTATCATCGCCATCTCCACCAGTGATGGTATCCAGAGATTTATTAGAAAAAGAGAATGAAAAACTATTTGCAGATTTTGATATTTGTAGCATTTTCTGTTGATAATTTGTGAAAGTTCGGATGTAGCCTGGATTTGAACGCCTTATTTTGCAGAATTGATCTGGGAGTAAGTGTCACACGAAGAGAGTTAATTTTTGGTTCTTAGTACAGCCCGTAGGTGATCCCCAGGATTCACCCCCGCAAGCGGCTGGCTCGGCTTGTAGCGAATGGCATTTGATATCATGTCCGTTTAAATAATCGTCATTGCGACCGAAGGGAAGCAATCCCAAAGACCTTGTGATTGCGTCGTTTCACTTCGTTCCACTCGCAATGACATACTATGGGTATGCCCCCGGACATGATATGACTTAGGAAACCCAAACATTAAGTCTCAACATTTCCAACCCTTTTTTGCGGTGATGTGTACTTAGTAAAGACGGGAGGGACATTCCGTCTCTACACCATTACTCAAAACAAGCGTTAAAACACTCACTACAGACAGTGTCAATATGCCAATTGCGCGTAAATCCCCATCCTAATCAAAACCGGATTTGGAAGTAGCGTCTAGGTCACTTTGGTGGTAACAATGGTTCTACACACTCCACAGCGAGCGATCGCACCCCATCCATAACTCACATGATTGATTGGTAGGGGCGGGGTAACGGTGGGATTAGAATTGGATATGTTGCAAACATTTTTTGATTTGTATCCAATTTTTGCCGGAGCATCCCAATTTTTTAATTATCCGGACTTGATATTACAATCCACTCAAAATGATTCCATCCTTAGCTCGCATATAAAG
This sequence comes from Calothrix sp. MO_192.B10, assembly GCA_030065055.1. GTDB lineage: Bacteria > Cyanobacteriota > Cyanobacteriia > Cyanobacteriales > Nostocaceae > Calothrix_A. Next base: position 50,749 of record JASJDS010000025.1, on the reverse strand, counting down.
TACTGGTGTGGCAAAGTCACATTTATCTAATCCCACTTCCATGGAAATAGCGTTGCGGGTTGTCTGGATAGCTGCATCTACGGGATAGCCTAATGCGAGGGTACGGTAAAATTCATCGGCGAAAAGTTTGGCGGTGTCGTCTTCAATAGGATACTGCATGGCGACTACTGCGGGTATTTCCCGACGCACTAGGTTTGGTGCGATACCTGCAAATGTTTGATTGGAAGATACGGTTCCACCTTGACATGAATTGAGAATCACTAATCCTAAGTTATTGTTACCTAAAAAGAAGTTGGCGAAAGTTTCATCGTCGAATAATTTCGCTTCGCCATTTCCATCTACAAGGGCAATGTAGCCTTTGTTGTTTTTAAAGATACTATGACCGATGAAGTGGAACACATTGTAAGGCTTCTCTCGCAGTTTTTGCTGAATTTCGCGCCTAGTCGCTTCTAGTAATATATCTAACTCTATTTTACCATCTTCTATGTGTTTTTTCAGTGCTTCGCGGATGAGTTGTTCTTCCTTCGCTGTGTCTAATGGATCTAAATTAGTAGGACTAGAGATGACTAATAGAATTTTTAGGGGTAGGTTAGCGGCTTTGATGTCGCGTTTTTGTAGGGGAACATCAATGTAGCGAGAGAGTACGGTTTGGGTGTTGTTGGCTAAAAAGGTGTTGGTTCCCTCATAATAGAGAAATTCCCAAGGGAGAGCGGCTAATTCGGGAGATTCAAATATTAACCGCAAACGGACGTTGTAATTATCTGCTTGTGCGCCTGCCATTGTAGCGTGGAATCGAGCGTTAATTTGGTTGGGGAAAAGTGCTTGGTAAAGTTCACCACCTAGTGCTTTGAGCAATTCACTATTTGTTTGTTGCGACTCAATTAATTTTAAAGTCAGGTTAATTTGGTTCTTTGACAAATGTAATTCACCCGACTCATCACCTTGTTCTGAGGAAACGCGAATATTGTGATTTTGATCGACTAATATTTGAAAATCTTGGAAATCCCTAAGTGTAAGGTGGAGAGAAGCGATCGCACCAAGGGCACGGTGTGGTTATTATTATTCTATAACCCAAGTGATCGCGGGTAAGGGCACGGCGTGGTTAGAATTACTCTATAATCCAGTATATTGTAGATGCCGTGCCCCTACGGGATAAAATCATGTTTCTCAAAATTCCCTCGCACAAAGGGCACGGCGTGGTTAGAATTATTCTATAACCCAAGCGATCGCACCAAGGGCACGGCGCGGTTAGAATGGCATTGCCCAATTGGAGTATGAATTTACATTTTGGGCATGAATAAACAACGATTCTTTGCGTCTTTGCGTCTTTGCGTGAGGCTAATTAATACTTTCGATCAGCAACACCGTTAGAATTATTCTATAATCCAAGCGATCGCGGGTAAGGGCACGGTGTGGTTATTATTATTCTATAACCCAAGTGATCGCAGGCAAGGGCACGGCGTGGTTAGAATTACTCTATAATCCAGTATATTGTAGATGCCGTGCCCCTACGGGATAAAATCATGTTTCTCAAAATTCCCTTTGGTCAAACCAGAACTTAATGTGGTCATACCGGAATACAGGCCCATCTTTGCAGATAAATTTAGGACCTAGCTGACAGTGACCACAAAAAGCGATCGCACATTTCATATTCCGTTCCATCGTGACATAAATATTATCTGCGCTCATGCCTTTTTTAAGTAATTCTACGGTGGTAAATTGCATCATGATTTCTGGTCCACAAATCATGGCGGTGGTATTGAGGGGATCGAATTGAGCACGGCGAATCAGGTGGGTGACTACTCCCACATTCCCTTTCCATCCCGGTTCTGCCCGATCCACGGTGAGCAAAACTTCGGTATCCCAACGCGATCGCCACTTGTGTAAGTCCCGGTTAAATAGAATATCATCAGGGGTGCGAGTACCAAATAATATGGCTACCTTGCCGTATTTTTCCCGATTGGCAAGCACATGATAAATAGCCGGACGTAGTGGTGCTAATCCAATACCACCAGCCACAAATATAACATCATTCCCCTCCGCTACTTGCATGGGCCAAGAACTACCAAAGGGACCTCTAACACCGATTGTGTCGCCTTTTTTTAATTTCTCTAGGGCAGTTGTGACAGTCCCCACCCGGCGAATAGTATGTATAATTTTATTTTTTATACCAGCATTACCACTAATAGAGATGGCAGATTCACCCACACCAAAAGCATAGAGCATATTAAATTGACCAGGGGCAAATGTTAGAGCTTCTACCCCTGATACTGGTTCTAACTCCAAGGTAAAGATGTCATGGGTTTCCCTGCGATTTCGCCGCACCCGATAGATCTGAGGCACCATAGGGTCTGCTGGAAATACAACTTCCCCGACTCTGCTAATTGTTGTCATACTTGATATTAACTCCCCAAAATAAGGCGGTAGATGCAAATTAAAACCCAGACTAAATCTGAAACTTGGTGAATTATGAATTATGAATTATGAATTATGAATTATCTATTAGGTAAGCCATAGAGATCCAAAAGTTGCAATCGAGTTGCTTGTAGGGTATCTAACATTACACAAGAAAAGCGTTGCATTAATTCATAACCCAATGCTGGGTCTTGATCGCATTTTCCCCGCAGACATTGAGCATTAAGAGCGATCGCTCTTGTCAATTCCAATGCCTGTGCGTCATAATGCCATTCATAGGGGGGAAATAACCAAGACCAACCCAAAACGTCATTATCTGTCAGGGTTTTAATCACAATGGATTGTTGAGCGGGTTTACTAATTTCCACTGCAACCTTGCCATGACGAATCAAATAAAATCTATTCGCTGGCTCTCCTTGGCGGAAAATAAATTCTCCGGCATTAAAACGAACATTGGCAGCACATTCAATTAATAGGTCGATATATTCTGGTTTTAAACCTTGAAAGAAACTGTGTTCTCTCAATACGGGAGCAAGGGTAGGGGTAGCCATTTCAGTTATCAGTTATCAGTTATCAGTTATCAGTTATCAGTTTTCCCATCGATAAATCGAGGGGCTTGGGTAGGGGAAAAATTGTCAATGAAGAATTAAGAATGCAGAATGCAGTTGGGGGAAAATTTCTAAATTCTAAATTCTAAATTCTAATTTGGGGGCTTGATACCGATTAATGTTTGGTCATAGTTTTGATTTGTTGATCTAAATTTGACCTACTTTTGACTTTTGACTTTTAACTTTTAACTTCCGCGCAGCGGTTGACTGTCCTGAATTGCCTTCACTTCTGCGGTAATATCTATTCCCACGGGACACCAAGTAATACAACGTCCACAACCCACACAGCCAGATGTGCCAAATTGATCCATCCAACTAGCCAATTTATGGGTCATCCATTGACGGTAACGGGATTTGGCGCTGGAACGCACGCTACCACCGTGTAAGTAGGAAAAATCCATAGTGAAGCAGGAATCCCAATGTCGCCAGCGTTCGGCATTGTCCCCAGTTAAATCGGTGGTATCTTCTACGGTAGAGCAAAAGCAGGTGGGACAAACCATAGTGCAGTTAGCACAGGTAAGACAGCGATTTGCCACATCATCCCAACGGGAATGTTCAATATTATTGTATAAAAGTTCTTTAATATTCTCGGTATCCATAGTACGGCCCATCTGCTTGGCAGTTGCAGCCACAACCTCCATTGCTTGCTGTTGCTGCTGCTCTGTGGCGTAACTGTAAACAATTTTACTCAGTACCTGTGCCCCTGACTCACTCCCAACTTCCACCACAAAGTAGTGTTGATCCCCATCAATAATTTCCGTTACCCCTAAATCAAAACCCATCTTTGCTTGGGGACCTGTATTCATGGACACACAAAAACAAGTTCCTCCAGCCTGGGAACAATTGACGGCAACAATAAATACCCGATCGCGCCTTGTTTGGTAGTGGGAATCCACAGCTTCCCCTTGGGTAAATACCTGATCTTGAATAGCGATCGCATTTAATTCACAAGCACGCACCCCGATAAATGCTCGTTTCGGAATTTCCGGTTCAGGAGTGGTGATTTTCATCTCCTGACCTTGGCGTTCTGCTTTCCACAGTTGTAACCGTGGCGGAAACAGGTATTTTTTCCAGGAATGGGGACCAACTGCGTAACCAAATAGTGCCTGATCTGACCGTGGTTTGAGGCGATAAGTACCGCCATCTTGTTCGTCCGTCCAACCAATGGGCAAGTCTTCCACCGCAGAGATAGTCTCATAGGCGATCGCACCCTCTACAATGGTAGGACCAACTAATTCATACTCCTGTTGCTGCAAAACATCAAATAATTGTTGAAAATCTTGACGGTCAACGATTACCTTATCTTTGATTTGTAAGTTTTTTACCGTCATATTCACCTACTTGAATGACGTTGTTCGAGGACTTGCTTTGACCTCAAGGTTATTTATAAGTCAAAAATTTGAGGAACTTGTGAGGAAGGTAAATATACGAATTGGCAGGTGATTTTAACCTAATCCGTCTTGAGAATCGATTATCTTGTAGGGGCACGGCATCTACAATATTTTCCCATGTGTAATAATCTAAATGTCGCCGTGCCCTTTCCCTTGATTGGATCGGGCATCTACAATATTTTCCCATGTGTAATAATCTAAATGTCGCCGTGCCCTTTCCCTTGATTGGATCGGGCATCTACAATATTTTTCCATGTGTAATAATCTGAATGTCGCCGTGCCCTTTCCCTTGATTGGATCGGGCATCTACAATATTTTTCCATGTGTAATAATCTGAATGTCGCCGTGCCCTTTCCCTTGATTGGATCGGGCATCTACAATATTTTCCCATGTGCAATAATCTGAATGTCGCCGTGCCCTTTCCCTTGATTGGATCGGGCATCTACAATATTTTCCCATGTGCAATAATCACCCTTTTAGCGAAGTTTAATCAATAGCGATCGCTAATACCCGAATGCCTGGATTGATATTTTTTTTATAGATAATTTTTGAAGAACTTTGTCAGTTCACTCCAAGAATCCTCTGCTGCTAATTGGTTGTAGGAAGAACGTTCGTGACAGAAAAACCCATGATCTGCATCACGATATACTTTGAACCGATAATTTTTACCCAGCTCTTGAAAGCGAGAGTCTATTTGTTGAATGCGATCTTCAGGAATAAACGGATCTGCGCCACCAAAGAATAAATAAATGGGAATAGTAATATCGGTAACGGCTTCTAACCACTCATCAAGAACAATACTGTAAAAAGGCGCAGCGATCGCAATCTCTGAGGAAAATTTAGTAGCAGTATAAAAAGCCATACTTCCACCAAAACAAAAGCCCATTACACCGATGCGATCTGAAACTATATCTTCTCGTGATTTCAGGTAATCTAATGTCGCTTTAATATCTTCTTCTACAGTCTTACTGTAGTTGAGACTATCCCTTATGGCTTTGGCTGGGGTGATTTCATCATAGCCAAACTTATTATTTGGTAAGCTCCGATAGTATAAGTCTGGCGCGATTGCCAGATAACCCTCGTTAGCAATTCGTACTGTTACATCTTTAATGTGCTGGGTTAAGCCAAACCCCTCCATTAGTACCACAACGGCTGGCTTAGGGCTATTATCAGCAGGTACACACAAAAAAGCTGGCATTTCTCCATCAGGAGTAAAAATGATTATTTGTTTCTGTTCCATTTGCATCTATAAATCTCTAAAAACTTACAGATACTTTAAAAAAAATCCTATCCATGACTCTAGAAAAAAATTGCCGAATTTTGGGAAATTATTGCGATTTAGCTTGATATTGTTTTGGCGTAACACCAACAATGCGTCTAAAGTATTTTGTCAAGTGGCTTTGGTCGCAAAAGCCAACCATAGCTGCAATTTCTGAGACACTGATTTTTTGATGCTGCAACAAATATTTTGCTTTTTCAATGCGCTGCTGCAATATATACTGGTGAGGTGTTTTACCTATGCTTTTTCTAAACAAGCGTATAAAGTAATAGGGACTTACTTGAGCGATCGCAGCTAATTCAATTACTTTTAAATCGTCACCTAGATGTTCACATATATACTCCTTTACTCGTCTTAACTTCAATTTAGATAAGCCATTTTCATAGCTAGAAAGTTTGGGTTTTGTAGCGCAATATTTTCGTAATAGATGAATTGTTAATGTCGTTTTCAGGCTATCAATCAATAAATTACCGCCAATTTTATGGCACTCTAATTCATCTTTTAAAGTTGAGAAAATTACTTTTATCAGTTCATCTTGCTCATTCATAAACTGTGGAATTAATTCAATGTGATCGCAATCTACTAAATCTTGACCTATTTGTTTGAGGTATGCAGGTTCAACTGCCAAAATACCAAACTCGGCTGAATTATTCCAGTTACAGCGATGAACAATACCAGCAGGAATAATCGCAATATCCCCTCTTTCCCGCCTCTCTTTTTGACTTCTTCCATCTAGCCATCTTTCCCCTGGAGAATCGGAAAAACCAAAGGCAATTACGTGCATGGTGTGTTGGTGTTCTACTGTTTCAAATTGGGGCTGTCGATGAAGTTCAAAATGAATACCATCCCATCCTAAACTTGAAAGTGTAGCAGGTTGAGGAACAAAATTATTAGATGCCTTCGCCTGTCTGTAATCAAGAAGTTCGATTATTTTCTTTGGCATTTTCATCATTAACCTTGAATAACTTTAAAGATAAAGTCTTTCTCTGTATACATTATCCGTCTTTCACAACAGTCATATTATCTCAGGCGGTCGCATAATGTGAACAATAGTTTGCTGGCGCACTTTACATATATTTTGGCATAATTTGCTAGTGCAATTTAGAGTTCGATTTTCTAGGATGAAACTGAATCAAACAGGAGAAACAAAAATGAGTCAAACAATTTTAATTACAGGAGCAAGCAGTGGTATTGGGAAAGCAACTGCAAAATTGTTCCATGAAAAGGGTTGGAATGTGGTTGCAACCATGAGAACCCCAGAAAAAGAAACTGAATTAACCACACTTGATAATGTGTTGATAACAAGACTAGATGTACTAGACAAAGATTCAATTACAAAAGCCGTTCAGCTAGGTATTGAAAAATTCAGCAAAATTGATGTTTTAGTAAACAATGCAGGTTATGGTGCTTATGGTCCTTTAGAAGCAACCCCTACCGAAAAGATTAGGAGACAATTTGATGTCAATGTGCTGGGTTTATTGGATGTAACCAAAGCTATCCTACCCCACTTCAGGAAAAATAAGGATGGTATTGTGATTAATATTTCATCCATTGGCGGCAAAATTACCTTTCCATTAGTTTCGTTGTATCACGGTACTAAATTTGCTGTTGAGGGAATTTCTGAAGCACTTAGTTTTGAAATGGAAGCAATTGGTTGCAAGGTAAAAATTATCGAACCAGGAGCGATTAAAACTGATTTTGTTGGTCGTTCATTGAACTTCAACAATGATGAAAGTTTAACTGAATATCAAGGGTTAATTGGTAAGCTGTTCAATGTTCTAGAATCTTTAATAACCAATGCTTCTGAATCTAGTGTTGTTGCTCAGGTTATTTATGAGGCAGCAACCGATGGCACTGACAAATTACGCTATACGGCTGGAGAAGATGCCAAATTGATGATGGCTAATCGCAAAGAATTGGATGATAAGACATTTATTCAAAGTATCAAAGACCAATTCGGCATCTAATTTCCAATAAATAGTTTTTCGATAATATTAGGACTTACGCAACTGGCATATTTTTCCTGTAGGGGAGGCAAAATGCGGTGTAGATTTTCTGCCCGCATTATTGCCGTTGCATGAGGTGCACGAAAATATTTGAACGTAACCTGAGTTCGGTGTTAGGAGTTAAAATTAACGTGAGAAATATACGTAACCTCAGTTCGGGTTAAGAAGGTTTATTTAGGGCTTGCTGAAAAAGTCTTTTGGTGGGGGTAGGGAACTCTTAACAGGAAACAGGGAACAGTTTCAGCTTATCCCGAACTCAGGTTGAACGTAGGAATAATACTTCTAGGGTCACGCACCAATCACCGATTGTGACAATTGCGTAAGTCCTGTTTAAGAAGAAATCATCCCCTCCAAAGCAATTTGTAACTCAGCTGTTAAATCATTCACTGCTTTTTTCACAGCTTGACGATATTCCCTATGAGAATCACGCTTACAAGTCAACCAATATTGTGTCACGGAAATAGGTGTACCTATTATTACTTGCGACCTGCGCCAACCTAAACGGGGACGATGGGGTACTTTTATACCTTTAATCCGAGCGATCGCATCGAATATAATCAGTGTGGTTTCGGCGAATCTTTCCGGGGAGGGTTTGTCCTGAATATAAGTTCCAGTAACCGCCACAAAGCTTTCTACTAACCGCATATGTCGCATTCGTATGGCTGATTCATGGGCAATCCAATCAGCTAGTCCTCGCTCAAATGGAGATAAAGCTTGAATATCAGCAACATCTTGGCGATAAATGCAATTCCAACCAGCTTCTTCTATGCGGCGACAACGATCGATCGCATTTCCTTGGGGTTGGAGTTCCAGGTATTGTTCGCACACCTGTAATGCTCTATCTAGCAAGGTTTGTAAGCGAATTACTAAAACCTCTTCGTCAGATGCACATCCATGATTATCCGGGAATTGGCAATTGTAGAAGTGACGGTAAAACTCCTCCATCTGGGTAATCACATATTCACTCAAATCCAATAGCCGTTGATAGAAAATATCTTGGTGCATCTCACCCGCAGACTTACCAATCCTCTGCACCGGCAAATCACAATCCGCTTCTAATTTACTTAATAACCAGTCCAACTTTAACCAGGGAGGAGTTACGTAATAATACTGAATGCCAATGGGAACAATGAAAACTTCCTCACTGCGATGAGCCTTTTGTAAATCCTCCACACACCAAAAACCCAGTTGAGCAGTACCCGGTTCTAGGGGACTAACAACTTCACTATGACCGTTAGTTGCTCCCTCTGGGGCAATAGTCATGGGCATTTTGCCATTAATTAACAAATCCCTCGCCGCACGGATTGCCTCCCGATCCAATTTCTTACCCCGATGGATGGGAATGCCCCCTAACCGAGAGAAAACCCAACCCAGCCATTTACCCGCCCATATAGTCATACCGCGATCGTAAATGAAATGGCTGTAAAAGGGATATTGCAAAGAAATACCAAGTTTACGGGCAGTTCTAGGTAGGGTGCGAGTGAATAAATATATAATACTCAGGGGGTCGTCTACCTCGGAGTGACGAAAGGCAAACAATAGGCGGGTTTTTCCAGCTTGAAATTGTTGATACACTGTTGCCAATGTTTCAGCATTAGTCACCTTAACCTCAGTAATTCCCGCAGGCAACCAAGGTCTTAGGCGGACGCGAAGTAAAATAGGCAACATCAACACTGCCAATCGTAGGATGAAAGGATTGACTCGTTGGGGGATAAATTTGAGCTTTGGTTGAGCGCGATACTCTGGGGGAGTGACTACGCGATTATCGCTAAGGTTAAACAATTTTAGATTTTAGATTTTGGATTTTGGATTACTTGCCAGAAATTTCCCCTACCCTGCTCTAAGATTGGGAATTGCTCCCTTCGGTGTTGTAAGATTACCTATCTCCTTAATCTCTCTATCCTTTGTGTTCTCTGTGTTCTCTGCTTCCTCTGCGGTTTTTTAATCAGTAATCTTTGGGCGGGATAGGAGTAATACTGCATGGTTTTTGTACAGATGCGAGAATTATCACTCATCAATAGGATATGAATTATACCAATTACCTCAAATAAAGCAACAGATACAAACCTGTAAACCCATACCAAATCAGACATTCATAATTACGAATTACGAATTACGAATTATGAATTAGTATTATCCCCGTTGAAAAACTACCGACAGATTATTTGCTGGCATTTGATGGGTACTCAACAAAGTCAAGTTTTGGGCATTGGCTGCTGCTACTACATCTTCCAGGTTCCGCACTCCCCATTCAGGATTTTGGGCGCGTAAAGAATCATCAAAAGCGGCATTACTGGGAGCTGTATGTTTCCCACTTTGCTGATAGGGACCGTATAAATACAGAATGCCACCAGATGGGAGAATACGATTAGCACCTGCCATGAGTCCCAAACAAGCGGGCCATGGAGCAATATGAATCATATTAATATTGACTATGGCATGAATTGGGGGAACTGATTTTAAGAATACATCTTCCTCCACTGGCCAAACTGTAGCTCGAACATCAATATCCAGGGGCAGGCGGAGATTATCTGCGGGGTAATGTTCTATCCAAGCTACCACACTTTCACGCGATCGCGGATCGGGTTCGGATGGTAGCCAAGTACGGGGACTCAAACGAGGGGCGAAGAAAACGGCGTGTTCTCCTGTACCGCTAGATATCTCTAAAACTGTGCCTTGGGGTGGTAAGACTTGTTGGAGTATTTCTAGGATGGGTTCCCGGTTGCGTTGGGTTGCAGGAGCGTATCTGCGGGTATCTAGTGGGTTCATTACATCAATTCAAAATTCGGCGTTGCTTCCTTTGCAGGATGATTTTATCCAATAAAATTCAGGCGTTGCTGATTATAAATATGAATTTACCTCGCGCATTAGACGCACGGAGTGCGGCTTCCCGGAGGGTAGACGCAAAGGCGCAAAGTTACAAAGAAAAATAAGGGTAATTTTGACATTTCATATCCTGATTCAGCAATGCCAAAATTCAAGCTTGCGAACTGACAAGTCAGCGCTTACGCTATCGTATAAGTGTTATTCAGCGCAAAAATTTGACGCATTTTGCTGTTGTTCTTGCCAAATTGCTTCCCGTTCTGTTTCTATACCTTCTAGCAAATCGCTCAAGCTTACCCCTTTATCTTCCCTGATGGCTGTGATTTTGTCTGCTAGTTGGGGAATTTGCATCTGTTTGGGAGTGAGCAAAACTAGATCGCCGACTTGGAGAAGTGTCAGCATATCGCCTTCATTGAAGTTCAGGTTATTCTGTACAGATTGGGGGATGGTAATTTGTCCTTCTTTTTGTATGGGAATGGGAAATGCTCTCATCTCAACATGGCTATTTTCTGATGTAGAGGTCATGGAGTTCTAACCCCTATTTAATTGCCCTACTCGTCTATTTTAGGCAAATGGAACAGGAAATCGCACTTTGTTAATGGTAAGAAAAGCAAGATTGCGATCGCTCACTGGAATGGGCAAATAATACCATGCCCCTGCCAGTTGCTTGCAAGGATATTCCTGAATGCGGTGGTGACTTTATGCCCATATTAAAATAGAAATAATTCAAAATACAAAACTCATGACTCTTACAGCCACAGAGCATAAATACGTACAACTTGATGAACACAATGTACCTATTATCAAAGGTACAACAATGAAAGTTATTGAGTTGATCAATTCTCAATTCGCCTATGGTTGGAGTCCTGAAGAGTTGCATTTGAACTACCCACACCTGAGCATGAGTCAAATTTACTCAGCATTGGCATATTATTGGGATCACAAACAAGAACTGGATGCTGATATGGAGCGGCGTTTTCAACTGGCTGAGAAGTTACGCCGAGAGGCGGGAGAGTCTCCCCTAGCTGCTAGATTAAGATCCCAAGGACTGCTGAAGTGAGTATAAATCTCTACATGGATGAGCAAGTACCACGTGGGATTACACTAGGATTGCGGCTGCGAGGGGTGGATGTTTTAACAGTCCAAGAAGATGGTTGCAGTGGCTTTTCTGACTCACAAGTGGTTGAGCGTGCGATTGCACTCCAACGAGTTGTATTCACTCAAGATGACGATTTTCTTGTGGAAGCGAACCGTCGTCAGACGGAAGGTATAAATTTTACAGGTGTAATCTATGCTCATCAGCGCAGTGTTTCTATTGGCAGCTGTGTAAATGACTTGGAAATTATTGCCAAAGCTGCCAGTCAGGAAGAGCTTGCTAACCGTATCCAATACTTGCCTTTGTAGACACACACTATAGGTGAGGCTTTGCTCACCACTCTTGCCCAGGTTCAGTCAGTTTCTTGTCTGGCGTAGAGGATTTTTTTGTTGGCGATATTTATGTTCTTACATGCCAATTTCACAGGTTCTCTCCACAACGATGTGGCAATTTTCCCAAGTATGTCAACATCACCCCGGACAAAGGTTCTGGGTATGCTAATAATATGACCGCGCATAAAAACATCACATTAACTTTGAAATTCCCTAAATGCCAAGGGAGCGATCGCACCTCGTCATTATCGCTTATTCAAGGCTAAACTTTGTTAATTTATATCTAAGGATGTTAAAAATGGTTGCTAACACCCAAGTATTTGATGCCCAACATTGGGTAAAAACCCGTTCTTCTCTCGATCCCACCGAATCTAATTATCTCATCTGGAGAGGTGGTATTTATGCTTTTGTCCCTGGAGAGAAAAGAAAGCTCCTATTTAAGATGATGGGTATGAGCGTTAGTCGCTGTATTCCTGTGAAAGGGAAAGAAGGAGAATGGGACTTTACTTCCAGGGAATTGACTTACTATCTCGATCCTAGTACTGGTGAAATGTTACACAAGTGGGAAAATCCCTGGACGGGGGAAACTGTGACTGTGATGCACGTTGCCAATAATCCCGTGCAAGGTTTATTCGCAGGTAAATTCCCCGCACAGGTAAACGGAGATGAAACAACTTTTGCTTTTGATATATTTCCTACTTACCCCAACCCCCTAGCAGACGATCCCAAATTTGCTGAATATAGTCCATTTCCCACCTATCAAGCAGCAGAGTTGTTTAAACTCACCGTACCCACAGCAGATTTATTAAATCCAGAACTACTGACAGTTTCTCAACTGAGACTGAGTTGGGATAGATTTGGTCAATGGCTACCTTGGATGAAAATGGGCGATCGCCCCGGCTATATGATTTATAGTGGTTATGGTAGCAAGGTGAATGGTTTTAGTGAGTTACCGGAATTACTCCAAGAGCAATTAAATAATCGCGTCCCCTTGTATAAGGATGCACCCCGTGCTTGTCTAGATGTGGAAGATATGACTTCCTGGCTTTGTTTTAAACACCACTTTGATGAATATTTAGCAGGTAAAACCTTTCCTTTACCAGCCAAGTCAGAAGATGAAGACGCACTAACTCAACAGGTGAATCAGCCTGAGGATGCAGAGCAGATGACGGTTGGTATTTCCGTCTAGCTTGGAAATGGTTGTTAGTTGTTAGTTGTTAGTTGTTAGTTGATAGTTGACGGTTGACAGCTTAGGTGTGGGAGCCGCAGTAGGGGCGCATTGCGTGCGCCCTTGAAGAATTAGTCACTCTGCGTTCTCTGCGCCTGGAGCGGTTTTTTGATCAATTATCTTGTGGACTTTGCTGCTGAAAATAGGAACTGAATCTGGAGGAGATTGGCTGTTTTCCTGACTCAGACTCAACAGCTGGCTGAGATGTTGACTTTTCTTAGGGAACCACTGTTGGAGTCTCCTCTAATACAGGAGGTTTAATTTCCTGTGGTGGTTGAGAATTAGTGCTAGGAGAAGGAACGGGTGTAACTTGCGGAATTGGCTGATTTTCTGGCTGAGATTCAACAGGTTGTTCAGATGTTGATTTTTGTTGAGGAACAATTGCTGGAGTCTCCTCCGGTGTGGGAGGCTTAATTTCCTGTGGTGTTGGGGGAACAGTTGTAGGAGAAGGAACGTTGTTAACTGGGGGAATCGATTCAACAGGTTGCTGGGATGTTGATTCTTCTTGGGGAACAACTGCTGGAGTTTCCTCCGGTGTGGGAGGTTTAATTTCCTGTGGAGAAGGAGCAGGAGCAGGTGGTTCTGTGGTTTTAGGTTCGGGGATCTTAGCAGTATAGTTGGGATCTACAATTCCCCGCACTTGTTCTACTGATAATTCGCCCCTGACAATTTGAGCTAGGGTATCTTTACCATCGGGATCGTAGGTAATAGTTCTTGTGGTACTGTTAAAAGCATTAATAACTGGATTACCCTGGCGATCGAGAAATTCAAGTTTGATCCAATTTTTACCAGGTTTAAAGCCTTTGAGGTAAACTGATTGCCAGCGATCGAGAACAAAGCTTTCACCATTAATAGTGCAACGAACACGCCAATCTGCCATAGGATCTTCAGGGTTATCTTTGGCAAGTATGGGCAAGGGAGCATTAGTTAGATAAAAATCGAGCAGGATTGGTTCTGCACCATAGCTACCCCGAGGACGACTATAAGTTAACAAGGGTAAAGATGGATCGGGTGTATTATCCTCAGTTTTGGTAAAAATATGAAACTTGATCTGAGCATAAGCACCCGCATTTTTAAAGCTTTCATGCCAAGGACGAGAGGCAAATACCCTTAAGGTATGGGTTCCTGGTGCTAAATCGGAGAATGTTAAGGGCTGATTGATATCGTAAACAGCTACATATGGTTGATTATCTAATATGACGTGTAGGTGTGGACCTAGATTCAATTGCGAGTTCTTAAATATGGGTAGATCCTGAACTTGGAAGCGTACTTTAACGGTATTATCCTGCAACACTTCCTCTGGTTGAGGAGTAATTATACTTACCTGGGGCTGGTACGCTGACAAAGAACGACCCAATTCTTGAATGACTACTGGAGGAGCTACTTCCGAAATTTGTCCGGAAATTTTCGGCCTCGCTGCTAATTTCTCAAATACCTCTTGGCTGACAGCTTTCTCCCCACAACCTGTCAAATTCAAAATTATTATCATAACCATTAGCAGTTTGATCAAAGAATGCATTCTCCCAAACCATGACTTCATAACTTTTAACCAATAACTTTTGTAAAGAAATTACAGCATCATTTTGACTTAATTTTGCGATCGCTCACCATAATTCAGAATGTGAAATATTGTTAAAGTTACCCTTTATTTAATAGTAAAACTTACCAAAAGAATAGATTTTCAGTCTTTTATACTGAAAATATTGCTCAACTTTAAGTTTTATATTTAACGTAAAAATACGTGGTATATACTTATTTTTATTATGACATTAAGTGCTTAAAAGCCTTTTTAAATAAAGGCTTGCAGTATAAAGACTTAAATATACTGAGAGAAATAAAAGTAACATCAGTATTATAAATTGTTACTCTTTGTAAATTAAATAGAGAAACTATTGACTTTTTTGCCAGTCCTTTAAACTGAAAACGCGGATTGGGTAAATCATTCAGGGTTTTTGAATTATTGTTAAAATGTGTCTAACAATATGGAAGACAAGACTTTATAATTCAACAGAAAGCACTCTCGATGAAAGAGTCTTCATCACTACTTTTCCCCAACCAATATTTGGGGATAGTATAAATGTTCAACCTGAACCAAGAAGACAACTGGTGGTTTCAATGATTCCTCAATCCTTGTTAGAGAGGAGGGTCTGAATGACGATAAGTCCTCCGGAGCGAGAGGAAAAGAAGGCAAAAGTGATAGTTGATAGTGATCCGGTTCCTACTTCTTTTGAGAAGTGGGCCAAACCAGGACACTTTGACAGAACTCTAGCCAGAGGTCCCAAAACCACCACATGGATTTGGAACCTCCACGCTCTCGCCCACGATTTTGATTCACATACAAGTGACTTAGAAGATATATCCCGCAAAATCTTCTCCGCCCACTTCGGTCACTTAGCCATAGTGACCCTGTGGCTGAGCGGGATGATATTTCACGGCGCGAAATTTTCCAACTATGAAGCTTGGTTAAACGACCCGATGGGAGTAAAGCCAAGTGCTCAAGTTGTATGGTCTATTGTTGGCCAAGATATTTTAAATGGTGATGTCGGCGGCGGCTTCCAAGGAATTCAAATCACCTCTGGTTTGTTCCAAGTATGGCGCGGCTGGGGTATCACTAGCTCCTTCCAGCTTTACTGCACTGCCATTGGCGGTTTAGTGTTAGCAGGTTTATTCCTGTTTGCTGGCTGGTTCCATTACCACAAAAAAGCTCCGAAGCTGGAATGGTTCCAGAATGTGGAGTCAATGCTGAATCACCACTTAGCTGTGTTGCTAGGTTGTGGTTCCTTGGGCTGGACTGGCCACTTAATTCACGTATCCGCTCCTGTAAACAAGTTATTGGATGCAGGGGTAGCAGCGAAAGATATTCCCCTGCCCCATGAACTGGTATTAAACGCTGACAAGATGGCAGAGTTTTATCCCAGCTTTGCTCAGGGTTTAACTCCCTTCTTTACGTTGAATTGGGGTGTTTATGCGGACTTCCTCACCTTCAAAGGTGGTCTGAACCCCGTAACAGGCGGCTTGTGGATGACAGACATTGCCCATCACCATTTGGCGATCGCGGTATTGTTCATCGTTGCCGGTCATATGTACCGTACCAACTGGGGTATTGGTCACAGCATCAAAGAAATCCTCGAAAATCATAAAGGTCCCTTCACTGGCGAAGGTCACAAAGGTCTTTATGAAATTTTGACCACCTCTTGGCACGCTCAATTGGCAATTAACTTAGCAATGCTGGGTTCTTTGACCATTATTGTGGCGCACCACATGTACGCGATGCCTCCATATCCGTACTTGGCAACTGATTATTCAACTCAGCTGTGCCTATTCACCCATCATATGTGGATTGGCGGCTTCTTGATTGTTGGTGCAGGTGCTCACGGTGCCATCTTTATGGTGCGGGATTACGATCCTGTGGTTAACCAAAACAACCTGTTGGATCGGGTAATTCGTCACCGCGATGCAATTATCTCTCACCTGAACTGGGTATGTATTTTCCTCGGCTTCCATAGCTTTGGGTTGTACATCCACAACGATACAATGCGTGCCTTGGGTAGACCCCAAGATATGTTCTCGGATACAGCAATTAAATTACAGCCTGTATTCGCTCAGTGGGTACAAAACCTACACACCATGGCTCCTGGTAGTGGGACTGCGCCCAATGCCTTAGCAACCGTTAGCCATGCCTTTGGCGGCGATGTAGTTGCTGTAGGTGGCAAAGTGGCAATGATGCCCATTGCTTTGGGTACAGCCGACTTCATGGTTCACCACATCCACGCCTTTACCATCCACGTAACCGTATTGATCCTGCTCAAGGGTCTGCTGTTTGCCCGTAGCTCTCGTCTGATCCCAGACAAAGCTAACTTAGGCTTCCGCTTCCCCTGTGATGGTCCCGGACGTGGTGGTACCTGTCAAGTATCCGGTTGGGATCACGTTTTCCTCGGTCTATTCTGGATGTATAACTCCCTATCAATTGTGATTTTCCACTTCAGTTGGAAGATGCAATCTGATGTGTGGGGAACCGTAGACGCAGCTGGTAATGTGTCTCACATCACCGGTGGTAACTTTGCCCAAAGTGCCATCACTATCAATGGCTGGTTGCGTGACTTCTTATGGGCACAAGCGACACAAGTTATCAACTCCTATGGCAGTGAATTGTCTGCTTATGGTTTGATGTTCTTAGCTGGTCACTTTATTTGGGCATTCAGCTTAATGTTCTTGTTCAGTGGTCGTGGCTACTGGCAAGAATTGATTGAGTCCATTGTTTGGGCACACAACAAGCTGAAAGTTGCACCTGCGATTCAGCCTCGCGCTCTGAGCATCATTCAGGGTCGCGCTGTAGGGGTAGCTCACTACCTCTTAGGAGGAATTGTCACTACTTGGGCGTTCTTCCACGCACATATTCTTTCAATAGGCTAGTAATAAGCCTGATTTAGTTATGAGTGATGAGTTATGAATGATGGGTGATGAGTGGTGAGTGATGAGTGATGAGTGACAATCAGAACTCCGAACTCCGAACTCCGAACTCCGAACTCCAAACTCCTAACTCTAAACTCATAACTTCAGCTGTTGATACCTGATGGCTAAAGGTCAGAGGAATTATCAAAACCCATGGCAACAAAATTTCCCAAATTTAGCCAGGATCTTGCACAAGATCCGACTACGCGTCGGATTTGGTATGCAATGGCGATGGCCAACGATTTTGAAAGTCACGATGGCATGACTGAGGAAGGTCTTTACCAAAAGATTTTCGCCACTCACTTTGGTCATCTGGCAATCATTTTCTTGTGGGCATCCGGCAACCTTTTCCATGTAGCCTGGCAAGGTAACTTTGAACAGTGGATTACAGATCCTCTGCATATCCGTCCCATCGCCCATGCGATTTGGGACCCCCACTTTGGTAAGCCTGCAATAGATGCTTTTACCCAAGCTGGTGCTTCTAATCCCGTAAACATTGCTTATTCTGGTGTTTACCACTGGTGGTACACCATCGGTATGCGGACGAACAATGACCTGTATATGGGTGCAGTGTTCCTGCTACTGTTTGCAGCAGTGTTATTATTCGCTGGTTGGTTGCACTTACAACCCAAGTTCCGCCCCAGCCTAGCTTGGTTCAAAAATGCTGAATCTCGCCTCAACCACCACTTAGCTGGTTTGTTTGGTGTGAGTTCCTTAGCTTGGACTGGTCACTTGGTACACGTTGCGATCCCCGAATCTCGCGGACAGCACGTAGGTTGGGATAACTTCTTAAGTACTGCTCCCCACCCAGCTGGTTTACAACCTTTCTTTACCGGTAACTGGGGTGTTTACGCTCAGAATCCAGACACTGCTAGCCATGTGTTTGGTACTTCTCAAGGCGCTGGTACTGCAATCCTTACCTTCTTAGGTGGTTTCCATCCCCAAACTGAATCGCTGTGGTTGACCGATATGGCTCACCACCACCTAGCGATCGCAGTTATTTTCATCATTGCGGGTCATATGTACCGCACCAACTTCGGAATTGGTCACAACATGAGGGAAATCCTCAATGCTCACAAACCACCTTCTGGTAAGTTGGGTGAAGGTCACAAGAATTTGTATGACACCGTTAACAACTCTCTACACTTCCAACTAGGTCTAGCTTTGGCTAGCTTGGGTGTGATTACATCCTTGGTAGCCCAGCATATGTACGCGTTGCCTCCTTACGCATTTATGGCGAAGGATTACACAACAATGGCAGCGTTGTATACCCACCACCAATACATAGCTGGCTTCTTGATGGTTGGTGCTTTTGCCCACGGTGCAATCTTCTTTGTGCGTGACTATGACCCAGAACAGAACAAGAACAACGTTCTCGCTCGAATTCTGGATCACAAAGAAGCGATTATCTCTCACTTAAGCTGGGTAACTCTATTCCTCGGTTTCCACACCTTGGGTCTTTACGTCCACAACGACGTAGTAGTTGCCTTCGGTACACCAGAAAAGCAAATCCTGATTGAGCCAGTATTTGCTCAGTTCATCCAAGCTGCTCACGGTAAAGTCCTGTATGGTATGGATGTACTGTTATCCAATGCCAACAGTCTTCCTGCCAATGCTGGTGCTGTTTGGTTACCTGGTTGGTCTGAAGCAATTAACTCTGGAACCAACTCCTTGTTCTTAACCATTGGACCTGGAGACTTCCTAGTACACCATGCCTTTGCTCTGGCAATTCACACCACTGCTCTAGTACTAATTAAAGGTGCTTTGGATGCCCGTGGTTCTAAGTTGATGCCCGACAAGAAGGACTTTGGTTATGCATTCCCTTGCGACGGTCCTGGACGTGGCGGTACTTGTGATATCTCCGCTTGGGACTCCTTCTACCTAGCTATGTTCTGGATGCTCAACACCATTGGTTGGGTAACCTTCTACTGGCACTGGAAGCATCTGGGTATTTGGCAAGGAAACGTTGCTCAGTTTAACGAAAACTCTACTTACTTAATGGGCTGGTTCCGCGATTATCTCTGGGCTAACTCCGCTCAGTTAATCAACGGTTACAACCCCTATGGCATGAATAACCTGTCCGTCTGGGCTTGGATGTTCCTCTTCGGACACCTAGTTTGGGCTACTGGCTTCATGTTCCTCATCTCTTGGAGAGGTTACTGGCAAGAGTTGATTGAAACCCTGGTTTGGGCACACGAGCGCACTCCTCTAGCTAACTTGGTTCGCTGGAAGGACAAGCCCGTTGCTCTCTCCATTGTTCAAGCTCGTTTGGTAGGGCTGGCTCACTTCACTGTCGGCTACGTTCTTACCTATGCGGCGTTCCTGATTGCTTCTACTGCTGGTAAGTTTGGTTAACCCAGATTGCTAGTTATTTAGGCAATTAATCAAATCCCCCATCAACGATGGGGGATTTTTGCGTTTTGAACAATTTATGATGTTACTCCCTTCGGTGCTATTAAATTACCAAAAAATTGTAGGCTGGGTTGAGGAACGAAACCCAGCATATCGTTGGGTTTCACTTCGTTCAACCCAACCTACGTTATAGGTAGGGCCTACTGTTCACATAGCGCAGCGTTAGCTGTAAAAGTCATAATTGTGGGGGTAGGGAACAGGGAACAGTTTTACCCCTATTTTTTCCAATTTTTTGGACTCCAAAAAATTAGAGATGTAAGGTTTTTAAGCTTTATATCCCTATTATCTTGCACTTTTTTCGACAAAAATAGTCTGAGGTGCTTACAAGATAAGAGTTTTAAAGTTATTCAGCAGACCCTAAGTAATCTTCTGCCGGGAAGGGAGTAATATCAATGGATTTGGTAGAATTTCTCTATATAGGCTTTGAGACTATTTGGATGGTTCGATAAATGAATTTGTGGAAAAAATATAGATCTATTTACGTTTCTGGAAATGTAGAATTAGAAGCTACTTTTATAGCTCTTGTCAATCAATGGCGTAAAGAAACTCGTGGGATGTCATCTATTAACCAAATGTCCATGCATCCAGCTTACCAACAGATTATAGGAATGGGTGAAGTTGCAGTACCTCTACTTTTAAGAGAACTTGAACGCAAATCTGGACATTGGTTTTGGGCATTAAAATCTATTTCTAGAGAAGATCCCGTACCTCCAGAATCGAGAGGAAAAGTAAAGGAAATGATAAAAGCTTGGCTGGAATGGGGTAAAAACAGAGGCTATAAGTAGTAAGTAACAATACTTGGGTTCGCTATGTAAAACAGGGTCAAAAAATTAAGATTATTTTGATTAACTCTAATCTATTTCTAAATTATAAATTTCAGTATATTTGACTATTTAATTTGTAAAACAACTAGCGTCATATCATCAGTATTTGGTTTGTCAGCACCAATGAAGTCATGAACTTGGTCGAATAGATAATCTAAAATTTCCTGGGGACTACTACAATATCTACAAGCAACGCTGAAATGGGCAATTAAATTTTCTTCATCAAAGCGATCGCCACCTGCTGCTGCTGCATCTGTTAACCCATCTGTATAATAAATAATTGTATCTCCAGCCTCTAAACGTGCCTGGGCATCCTCATATTGACTGTGGACATCTAAACCAATCAACATTCCCAAGGTATCCAAACGGGTGACATTTTTTGTACTAGCGTGCCACCACAAAGGAGGATTATGAGCCGCATTGCTATAGTGCAAAGTTTGGGTTTTGGGGTCATATTCTGAATAAAAAAGAGTCACAAAGCGGTGGGAATTTTCTAAGTCCGCGTACATTACTCGATTTAAATTTTGCAGAATCTGAGCTGGAGTGTGGCTGTGTAGCACCTCTCCCCGCAACATTCCTCGCATCATGGTCATAATTAGGCCTGCTGGCACTCCTTTACCCATGACATCACCAATTACTAAAGCCCACCGTCCACTATCCTCATCTCCTGGGATGGTTGACTGCATTTGATTGTGATTGGTAGGAATAAAGTCATAATAGTCGCCACCAACCCGATTAGCTGGTTGACAACGGGCAGCAATGGTAATACTGGGAATGGAAGGACATTGACGGGGTAACAATCGCCGTTGAATTTCGGCGCCAATTTCTAATTCTTGGTCTAGGCGTTCTTTTTTACGTAATTCTACAGCCAATTCATCATTTTCAATGGCAACAGCAGTCTGATCCGCCACCAAGCGCACTAGCTTTTGCCGTGTTTCTGTCCAAGTGTATTCTGGATCGCTACTTAATACATAAAGCCATCCTCGTTCATGATGTTTGACTAAAATAGCAGTACCAAATATTTGCATATCTGGTCCCAAATAACGATGCATCTGGTCATCTAAAATACCAGTATAGTTAGGTGTAGATTCATTATTATTGGGTAAAAATTTGATTTGACTGCTAGCAGTTTCCAGGGCTTTGCGAATATTTTTTCTTTGGCGGCCATCTTGCCAGTGCAATTGTTCTAATCTGACTTGGCCATTTGGTTTGTAGAGAAATAGGGCACTACCATCTGCATCTGTTACCCTAGTGGCCATCAATGGAATTAGCTCTAAGAACTGATTTAAATTATTAAAACTTCTCAGGGCAAACCCCAAAGAGCTAAGTAAATCCTGAATCTTATTTTGTTCTCGGTGCAATCGCGCCACTAATTCTTTGAGTGCTACGATGGGAGTCACATCGTTAGCACCGCTACTATTGCTATCAGTAGGTTGAGATGGCACTTGAGACACAGGCACTGGTATTTTACTCTTAATATAGTTACACTAAATTTTCGATCGCTAATCGGTCCTGGTTAGGATGATAGCTAAACAATATTGGGACAAATTTATCTATTTAGCAAGGGTGGAAAGACGTAATATCTCACTGTTGATAGTTTGCCATACTCCGGTTGAAGTTGATGGCATAAATATATTCAGGATCTTGAGGATTAGATTTTTAAACTACTCCTAGAATTTTGATATCACCATAATCAAAGGGCGGAAGCCTCTAAATTTTTGAACAAATTGAAACATATTTGACTTACAAAGCTTGTATCACAAGCTTTTGGGTCTAAGTATGCTTTCAAAATTTCAACCAATAAATATGATTGATAATTTGATTAAATCAATTATGAAATCATATATCTTTAGGCAGAAAAATTACTACATACGAAGACATTTTGTCAAGTTATCTGTACAACTATTGATGGACATCCCTTTTGGGGGTTTCACCGTTTGAGGAAATGGCATTTCAGGGGTGGGAGTCCTCGATCGCAATTACACAAGTACTGGTTGTTAGTAAGCTGTTTTCATTCCTCCATCAGTGGCAATGGGAATTACATACACAATATCAATGAAGCCATTATTTTGCCATGAGATTTGGGAACTCTAAAATGTGGCAAAAGAATATTAATATAGCAGTAAGCATATAGTCAGGGGACATCATGTTTTGCCCAAAGTCAAGGGGAAAGGGAAAAATGTCCTCAGCCAAAAACATAGTGCTATAAATATAGCATCAATATTTTGTTCAAGTGCTTGTATTCATCTGCTTCACAGCTAACGGATGTAGTCATCTGCTCAAACATAGACAAAAAGACCAAAATACTGTTGGAGTGAAATTCTAACAAAGCTTTGTTGTCATGAATGAGCAAAATTAATCATTTTAGTAATTTCACTTTGTTAGCCATGAGCGCCCCAAGAGGGGAAGTCACGCATTCAAAAGTCAAAAGTCAAAATTATTAAATCCCCTCCCAACGAATGAAACTAGCACATTTTTATTGCTTGGCTAAAAACCTTGCTATATAAGGGTTATAAAATGTGCAAGTTAAGAGGTATTTGCAAGTTGTCCAGGGGAATTAACCTTGGGAAGTTTCAGCAAAAGGCAGGAGGTACGAGACGTTGGTGTCAAATTAATGCCCAAATTATTACATCATGTGCGGATGAATACTGATAAAACTGACAAGTCGCGGTGTGAGCGATCCCCGACTTCTTTAAGAAGTCGGGGATATGTGAACCTTGAGAGAAAACTGAAAAAATGGTGTGCAATCTAATGTTCGCCCACCATATGGTTATTTATTCATGAACAAGCACCTGAATAAATTGTCTTAAAACAAGTGCTTTAAACGTAGCAATTGTGTTTCTCCGTTGGAGTCATCTACACCATCGTTATCATTTACTACCAGTGCAGTGCCGTTAGGCAATACTGCCAAGCCTTCGATTTTCTCCAATACCAAACCGTTTGTAGCCTTTAAATCAGGCATGAGATCCCGTACCAATGTTTTCGTAAGTTTGGGAAAGTTGGGTGTCGTGGAGCCATCATCTGCTACAGGAGTTAAACCAGCGATGGAGAATTGGTAAATACGCTTAATCCTGGCATCAGTGTTGCCTTGGTTATCCCGTTCTATGACGGCAAAATTATCATTCCCCAGGTATGTTATTTCCGATAAACCTACCCAACCGCCATTGGGTGATGTAGCTTCATCGAGGGGATAGTAGAAGAATGTCCATTTACCAGTGGCTAGTTCATAACAACCAATACGGACAAAACCTGTGGGATCATCTTTCCATTCCCGTTGAAAAGCAACATACACGACTTCTTTGTCACCACTACCAACAGAAGCAACACCTTCAAAACCAAAGCGAATTTGGCGGGCGTTTACTGAGTCAGGTAATTTGACAACTTTTTTGATGTCACCTGGGGGTGATACCTTTAACAACAGGTTAGGTTCAGCATCTGTATCACCTGCTGCTCCTGAACCCTCTGAAACAACCCAGAAACCACCATCTTCCCTGACAGCAATGCCTTCTAAATCGAGATTCACAGTACTACCCGAACTGTCTTTGAGGACGATTTCTGAGTCAATCACAGCAGGCTTTTTGCTAATATCCATTGCATAGATACGACTCTGGTTATAAAAGCTGTCGTGGATGGTGAATACTTTATGCTTGCCATTCGGACTAGCTGCTAAACCAGATAAAGCTCCCCAGGGGATTGGTGTTCCATCGGTGCGATCGCTTGATATAATCTGAGGATACTTGGCTTTTCTACCCAACTTGTAAATAGTCAACGTAGAACGAATTTTATCACCGCGATCGTCTTTTTCGCCAGCAACTACGAATAGGTTACGTTGAGGAATTGCCAACAACCCTTCAGGTGCAACTCCAGTTGGTAATACCTGTACTAACTGCGGCCTTCTCCTGAATCCAAATCTTCTGTTGAGTCGATAAACCAGGACAACGCTAGAACGTTCTGAACCGACGAATAGGAAGTTACCCCGGCGATAAGCACCATATTCTACATTCTCTGGCTCATTACCTTTATTTTCTGAGCGTTCTTCTGGATAATGGCCCAGGCGTACCACTGTATGTTCAACTGAGTTTCCTGAAGCAAAGACTACATCACCACGGGTATTATAAATGGTAAATCCACGGCTACCACCATTTAAATCACCTTCGTCAGCGGTAGCAAACAATCTATTACCAATCCAGGTAACACCATCAGGTTCCCGTGGTACGTCTGATAATGAACTATTCAATTCGATTAAATTGTTTTCCTTGGTATCGATTTGTGTCAAGTCCACAGTACCAGCGCTAAATTCATTGAGGGTACGTCCTTTTCGTAAGTCTACCAAAAGGATATGATTGTTTTCCTGACAAGTGATGACAGCAATATTTCTGTCATTGATATCCACATATTCAGGTTCTGCATCCTCTGGAAATAAAGCAGAAGCACCATTGAGATTAACGTTTCTCACACTCCAGTTATTTGGTCCACCAACCAAATCTACAACATCTAGGGAACCTTCTGGTAGTTGTGGTGGTTCGCCATTCCCCAAATCTTCATCTCGCTCATTTTCAATTGCGATCGCAGCATACCTATTATCTGGACTAATTGCAATGGCATCGGGTTGTCCATCTAATGGCAGTTCTGTGATGATATTTTGAGTCCTCATATGCACCACAACCAGCTTACCGCTAGGCTCAGTAAAACTGGAGGAGGTATTTACGGCGACTAAAGCAAACTTCTTTTTCACGACTACAGAGGTGGGTTCACCATCCAAATCCACACAACCATCAGCTTCGGGGTGCTTGGGATATGTAATATCGACAAAGCACAATTTTTTGGTTTCTGAATCCGTATATACCAAAGTCTTGCCGTCTTTACTAGCAGCAACAATTTCGGCAACGGTTTCTTCATTCACATCAGTGTTGCGAAAAACTGGGAATGTCGCAATACGCTTAAACACTGGGGAGTAAGGATAATAGCGACGCTGAAATCTATACACACCATCATCACCGGCAAAAGCAGGGGCGTAATTTAATACGGATGCAATTGCCACAATACTTAGCAAAGCTGCAAGTGCGATAATGAAAAACTTTTTCACAAAAGCTGGAACTGACAATCTCATACAAACCTTTTTTTACTTAGCAAATCCTGTTGACTGCTGGCTGAATTCTCACTTTTACTCTGGAGATGCACGTTTTATAACTCCAATAAAGCAAGACTTTGAGAAAGCTAATAAAAATGTGTTCCTCATATTTGGGCATTGCATATTTGTCAAATGAATTAACAGCCATTGCAGAAAAAATTCATTCCCAATTTGGCTAAATCATCCCAGCTTTCAGCAGTGCCAAAATTTCAGAACACCAAAATTAATATGCTTTTAAGTAAGTACATGGGCATAGTTAAATATTAGAATCAACCTCACCCCCAGTCCCTCTCCTTAATAAGGAGAGGGGTGTCATCAGGCGGTTTGACCCAGTACTTATTTCACCCCATTAAGTCTTACATAATAAATGCAGCCAAAATATCATCCCAACTTAGTTAGGTATTTGTTTGACAATGATTGACTAATTTATACCCTTTATAGATATATAATATTTGTTCTATTTTTATGAAATAAAAAATAGAAATTCATGAAAATTTCTGTGTAATCCCAAATAAAATAAATTTTGTAGTAAATCTTTCTATTTACCCTTGCTATTACATCCCGAAAATTGATATTGTTAAGTAATTTATGATTTTTATTTAAAAATAAATTAAATTTTTAATAACCTTATCTTAACCAAATAAATCATCGAATGTGGATCAAGAATCAATGTTTTTCTTTGACGAGTTGCGGGTGTGAGCGATCCCCGACTTCTACCCTACGGGAAGCCGCTAACACGTCTACAAGAAGTCGGGGATCTGTAACCTAGAGTCCATTGTAGGGGCGCAATGCTTATGCCCTGGTTATTAGTAAAATTATTTACATTAATCACTAATTTATACCCTATTACAATACAATTGTTTCTAACTGGCGATCGCACCATTCTCCTTGCAGGTATTCCACAACAAAGGGTCTGACAATGAATTGGGGAGGATTGCCTGCTTTCACATCAATCCGTACAAAGGAATAAGGTAGTTGTTTATATTCACCGTGTCCCTTACGACCAACAAATAAGATTGACTCAGCAACTTTACTGATACTTTGTCCGGGAAATTGCTCTAATAATTCCTTACCTTCTTTCTTTTGGCGACGGGGGCGACGACCGCTACCACCGCTAATGATACAGTTGAGATGGGAATCACCATGTCCTGTGTCGGTTGTGCGTAGATATTCCATACAGTGGGCGTGACCGTTGAAAATTAAATCTACTATGGGGCGATTCTGTGCTAAATTACCCACCTTTGCAGCTACCCCATCCAATACCCAACGCAGGCGATGGCGCACGGCTAAAGTTTGGGATTGATACCACTTACTGGCTTCTGTGACGTAGGGGGGATGGTGGAAATAAATGATTCTTCCCCGTACTTCCTCTGTGTGCCAAGATTCAATGAGTCTGTGTTTCAGCCATTCTAATTGCTCCAAGTCCACATCAGGTTCTTTGTGCCACCAGTTTAGTTGTTTCTCAATGTCTATTTTCACCTCATCAATTTGATATAACCTAGCTCGCAGGGCATCGAGTTGTTCCGCATCCTCAGGATTATCAGCATTAAGCTTGTTGCAAGCATCGAGGATTTGCAACTCTTCCCGTTCAATTTCATGGCGACGCTGTTGTAATTCTCGCCGTTGAGCTTCCCCTTCTTTAGTATCTGGTAGGGGGGATGGTTCATTAAAAGTGTTAGAATCTAGGGCAAAAAAGTCAATACCACCGTAACGAAACGTATAATAACGATTGGGTAAGCGGGTGAATTTTCCTGGTTCGTAACGCAAACACCGTCCTGCATCGGTTTTGGCGGTGTAGTATTCATCGAGGTGAAATTCTAACTGTTCTGGGGAACGAAACTTTTGTAAATAATCCAGAAAAGCTTTAGCATAGGCATTCCCTTGATAAGAACCATGCCAACCAATTTCAAAATCCTTGTAGCGTAGTAGGGTGCGTATAGGTAGGGTAGTTCCGGCGAACAATCGGTACATCCACGGAACATCATAGTAATCATGGTTGCCTGGTACGGGGAGAATTGGCTTGTTGAATACCATATTGTCATAGGCAATGCGTTGGGGATTTTCTCCATCCCGGAGAAACTCTCGGTAAGGCTGGATAAAGTTTTGCGGGTAATATTCCTGGGAACCCACCACATAAATCACATCCCCGGTGTGGAGGACAAAACTGCAATCCTGTTGGTGTTTGAGCATGGCTTCAGCTACCTGGCGTTGGGGATGGTAGTCCTTATGGGGTTGAGTACCCGTATCCCCAATCACCATAAAAGAAAACTCAGGTTCCCCATCCTTACCATCATCCAAAACCATACTAGTTTGGTCAATGCCCCTTGCCATAATACTAGGATGCTGCCACCTTACCCTTTCCTTCATTTTGTGGATTTTCACCGCAATTGCTGGGTCAAATATGAGTTTCATCAGCCATGACTCCGGGATGCAGATATTGTCATATCCTGATTGTAACTATTTGTTAATCAAATTGAAGATTTATTTTCGTGTGGTGATTTTTACCAAGAGCCAGAAGCTAGGTTGGAAATGGTTGTTAGTTGTTAGTTGTTAGTTGTTAGTTGATGGTTAATGGTTGACAGCTTAGGTGTAGGAGCCGCACTTGAGATATATTTTCATCGGCAGGTTGTGGGATTTTCCCGTGGGGGACTAGCTTGAAAATGGTTAATCAGCGCGGAGTTTGTAGGGGCGCATTGCGTGCGCCCAAGTCCATGATTCGTATCACCAATAAAGTGCGACGGTATGAAGGAGTCAAGGAGTGAGGGAGTGATACCAATTCACAAAAATATTGATTATGTAGAGGATATGTAGGGGCGCATTGCGTGCGCCCAAGTCCATAATTTGTATCACCAATAAAGTGAAACGGTATGAGGGAGGGAAGGAGTTGTAGGTTGGGTTGAGGAACGAAACCCAACGTTATACAAGAGTTGAGTTTGAAAACACGCCTTGCCCAAATGTCCGCCTAGGAATGAATTCCCAGGCTCAAAGACAAAGTCTGATAAATCAGACTGGGAAGGGCAGGAGAGCGCGTTTCAACCTGCTTGGTTTATTAGCCTGGAAATTGATTTCCAGGTGGATTATTGGGCTAAACAACATTGGTGCAAGTTATCAGGGTTTATTGGTTCCTAAAGGCGTTGCTGAATTGGAATATGAAATTTCAAAATTAGGTATCTTAAACTCTTTCTCTCTGCGCCTGGAGCGCCTGGAGCGTGAGACAAATTCATATCTTGATTCAGCAACGTCTCTTAGAAAATGTAAGTAAAGTCATTGCGATGTAAGGAAACAAGAGTTGAGTTTGAAAATACGCTCTGTCCAAATGTCCGCCTAGGAATGAATTCCCAGGCTCAAAGACAAAGTCTGATAAATCAGACTGGGAAAGGTAGGAGAGCGGGTTTCAACCTGCTTGGTTTATTAGCCTGGAAATTGATTTCCAGGTGGGAAGATGGGCTAGATAATTATGATGCCTTGAAGATGATTATCCGGAAAACCACGTAGAAGAATTGTATTATTTTGGCAGTGTGTCTCTTGTTTGGTATTGCTGAACCACAGCATGAATCCTTAGGGAGAAGCATCAAGTTCTACATTTCCACAAGCTTTGTAGGGATGTAAAGAACCAATGTCATATATCAGGGCGCAAGCATTGCGCCCCTACTGTTTCACTCCTTCACTCCTCTTCTCCCATGCCAAAACACCACCTAACCCAAAAACCTTCACGATTTATCCTTTACCCTTTAGTATTTCTCCTTTCCTTCCTCCTCTGCTTCCCCTGGGTAAATGCCAAGGAAGCACCCAAGCCCAAACCCCAGGAATGGCAGATTAATGGTATTGTGGCTGCTTTGGATGATGGCCATGACGATGTTAAGGGATATGCTTTGAGACAATTAGGGGAATATGACAGCAAAGATATCAAAGCTGTGGTGAAGAAACCGGAGGATATTGTTGAGAAAATTGCCAACATCCTCAAGGATGAAAAGGTGGATTCTAGAGTTCGTAGGGGTGCAGCACAGGCGTTGGGAAATTTTGGAGAACCGGCGGCCAAATACATCCCCGATATCGCCAATATCCTCAAGGATGAAAAGGTGAATGTCAACCTTCGTTCTGGTGCAGCAGAGGCGTTGGGTAATTTTGGAGAACCGGCGGCCAAATACATCCCCGATATCGCCAATATCCTCAAGGATGAAAAGGTGAATGTCAACCTTCGTTCTGGTGCAGCAGTGGCGTTGGGTAATTTTGGAGAACCGGCGGCCAAATACATCCCCGATATCCTCAACATCCTCAAGGATGAAAAGGTGGATTCTAGAGTTCGTAGGGGTGCAGCAGAGGCGTTGGGTAAATTTGGAGAAGTGGCGGCAAAATACATCCCCGATATCGCCAACATCCTCAAGGATGAAAAGGTGGATTTCTACGCTCGTTCTCGTGCAGCAGAGGCGTTGGGTAATTTTGGAGAACCGGCGGCCAAATACATCCCCGATATCCTCAACATCCTCAAGGATGAAAAGGTGGATTTCTACGCTCGTTCTGGTGCAGCACAGGCGTTGGGTAATTTTGGAGAACCGGCGGCCAAATACATCCCCGATATCTTCAAAATCCTCAAGGATGAAAAGGTGAATTCCTTTGTTCGTGGAAGTGCAGCAATGGCGTTGGGTAATTTTGGAGAACCGGCGGCGAAATACATCCCTGATATCCTCAACTTCCTCAAGGATGAAAAGGTGTATTCCAACGTTCGTTCTGGTGCAGCACAGGCGTTGGGTAATTTTGGAGAACCGGCGGCGAAATACATCCCCGATATCGCCAATATCCTCAAGGATAAAAAGGTGGATTCCAACGTTCGTTCTGGTGCAGCAGAGGCGTTGGGTAATTTTGGAGAATCGGCGGCGAAATACATCCCCGATATCGTCAACATCC
Source organism: Calothrix sp. MO_192.B10 (assembly GCA_030065055.1). Lineage (GTDB taxonomy): Bacteria > Cyanobacteriota > Cyanobacteriia > Cyanobacteriales > Nostocaceae > Calothrix_A. The sequence continues at coordinate 19,847 of JASJDS010000025.1, read as the reverse complement.
TCAAGGATGAAAAGGTGAATTCATCCGTTCGTTCTGGTGCAGCAGAGGCGTTGGGTAAGATAAAACAACTAGAGTTAAAACAAGTTGTGGTTGTCCTGAATAACTTGTACGATCGCAGTCATAACGAATTTAAAAAATGGCGTTTCCTTACCTATTTTACAGGTGGGGGTAATAAGGAGGTAAAAACCCTGCTGACATGGTTGGGTTCTCCTAATCCTGAAACAATCCCCAAACAATTAAAGCACAATGAAGCTGTAAAAACCCTGAAAGTATTTAAAACCGCTTGGGAATCTAGCCAGGGTTTAACTTACTTACGAAATGATTTAGCCCAGCAAATTGCCATGATAGTCGCTTACAAAAACGTAACTTGGCAACCCCAAGACATCGCCTTACTGCAATCTCACTACAACAACCTCAAAGCTGTCAACTCTCCCAACGCTGATGCAGTACAGTCAGTGATAGTTAACCTCCAAGGTTGGCAATGGTTATTCAAAGCCAGAAATACAATCATAATTCACGCCCTATTTTGGCTAGCATTAATTTTCGCATATCCCAAATATCCCCAAATTCAAGCCATCTTCTTCTGGAACCCGTGGGTAAGAAAGATTATCGGTATGGGTTACGTCGGCTTTCTCCTCACCTGGGTTCCCTTCCTCCGTCGCAAATTGTTAGAACCCTTCCAACCTTCCCTACTAGCAGATGCAGGTTTAGATAATTTTGACGACAACGCCTATTTTCCCCAATCCCACGTTACCCAAACAAGAAATTATCCTTCAAGTAACCCATCCCTACCTGTTACCCAAGCAATTCCCGCCATCAAAGGACAAATCGTCTTAGAAGGAGATTCTGGTTTGGGTAAATCCATGTTCCTGCGCCATCTCCTGAAAGCCTCCCAGCAAATCATCGTATATTTACCTGCCCGCAAGTGTGAAAATGGTGTAATTGCAGCCATCCAAGCCAAACTCCACGGACAAGCACAGGACGCAAGTTTCCTAAAAAACCTCATCTACAGTGGTGCCATTGACATCTGCATCGATGGACTCAACGAAGTTACCGCCGACACCAGGGCAAAAGTCACCCAATTTGTGGAAAGCTACTTCCGGGGCAATATTATTATGACAACCCAGCCCCTAGAATGGATATCCCCTTCCACTGCCAAAACCTATTACATCCAACCCCTACAACCAACACAAATCGAACAATTCTTACTTTCCCGTCAACCCCACCTACCCCCAGATGGGAAAATCCAAGGTACAGCATACCAACGAGCCTGTAAAACTTACCTGACAAAAACCCTCCACCCCCAACAACCACCGGAAGAACTAGCCGCAGCCAAACGCGTACTTTCCAACCCGATGGATTTAACCTTGGTGGCTCTGATGCTATCACAAGGGGAACATCCAGACTTATTCCACCTCCAGCAACAGCAATACAACCACATGGCGGCGGAATACTTGCAAGAATGGAAACATGAATTTCCCCTGAAAACCTTCTCCCAAGCTGTCTATCAAATGCGCCTCAACGATGAAAGTGCATTACCAGCCGAGGAATTTTACCAGGAATTGGAGAGCATGGAAGACGAGAAGTATAAAATGGTAGTCAGCTGTCAGTGGAAAGAAAACGGTGATGACAAGAAAGAATGGTTCTTCCGCCACGATAAGATTATGGACTTCTTCCTGGTACAAAACTTTCTTGGTGACGGTACGGAGGCAGAAAAACGTCTTATTGACCACATGGGCGACCCGCGTTTTCGCGGAGTTTATTTCTTGCTGGCAATCTTACTACCCTTGGATGCGGCGCGGGAATTGCGGGAGAAGTTGATTCAATATGCGGCGGATACTAAGGATCATACGGTGAGTGATACCTTCGTGCAATTATTGCGTCCTAGGTGAAGGAGGGAAGGAGTGAAGGAGTGATGGAGTGATGGAGTGAGGGAGTGATACCAATTCACAAAAATATTGATACATATGTAGGGGATATGTAGGGGCGCATTGCGTGCGCCCAAGTCCATGATTTGTATCACCAATGAAGTGAAACAGTATGAGGGAGTGAGGGAGTGTAGACGCGAAGCGGCTTCCTGAAGGGTAGGAGTGAAGGAGTGAAGGAGTGAAGGAGTGAAGGAGTGAGGGAGTGAGGGAGTGAAGGAACGAAAGCCAACGTTATATATGTATAATGTATATGCTTTACTTGATTGGTAAGTAACGTAGAAAGTAAAAGCGATCGCTATTCATATTAGCACCTTTATCTCTTCCTAAATATCCTATTAAAGGTGAAGAAAGTTCAATCAAAATTTCATGCATTTCTTCGATTGTCAGGGGTTGTGGTGGTTGGGAAGCGACATATGCACCATGTAAGGCTTGTACTACAGCATATTCTTGGTTAGTATTTTGGATATAATTTTTGACAATTGTGATAAGATGCGATCGCAATTTTATATCTTGATCAACTTTTTGAATATAGTCATTAACTTTATCATCAGCTAAAAACAAGAACCCCAACTTTTTGAAACAGCCAGGGTTCTGAGGTTTTCAAGTTATAAATGCTGCCAATACCAATTCAAATAATGTTTGCGAAGCATACATTCTTTGTCAGGACACGGCATCCATAATCTTTTGGTATATAGCGGTTTTCGGTTGAGTAGAATACAAATTTTACCTCACTCCGTCCAACCGACACCCCTCTCCTTAATAAGGAGAGGGGAAGGGGTGAGGTAAGCGAATGTATTGCACCCAAGTGGAAACCGCGATATGAAATTATCTTACTGATGTTCCCTACGCATTCACCCATATATTCCATTCTTTTTTCAAAATGGTATAAATTATTCTCTCGAAAGGCTGTAGAGTTGGTTATTTACTGCACTGAGATAGCTGCGATTATTAATAGTATCTGGAGATAGTCTACCAAAAGCGATCGCACTTTTCACCAAATCTTCAGCACTAATATCTCCATATCTGACACGATTGAGAAAAGCACCGTTGCTAGGAATACCTTGCTCTTGAAAATATCCTTGATAGGCGAGAAAAACTAGGTTGAATGGTTTAACATTTCTGGTTACTTGGTTGCGACTTTCTTGGGAACTGGTGGCGACTTCTTTAGCAAAAACAGGTGTAGCAGCAGTTGTTAATAAAAGGGTTCCTAAGCCAGCAATTAAAAAACGTTTCATAATAGTTTCTCCTGTATTAACTCGATTCCAGTGATTTAGTTTTTTACCCTTAATTACTAGAATGACTGAGCAAACTGAGGAGGTTATGATTGATAAATGAGAAATTGATGAGAGTTTAGTAAGAAAATAATAAGAATTCCTGGGATAATAACCCCGACTTTTTGAAAAAGTCGGGGTTCTAAAGATTCACATGATTACAATTTAAATATAAAACCTCAACCCACCTGACAGCCCCCCTCTCCTTATTTTGATTAATTTATCTATCAATAAACTCTAAATATCTATTTCAGTGGTAGGAATATTCACTTCACAATATTCATACCAAGTACCATGTAGCCTGGACAATTGTTTCCTATCAAAAACCATACCATAGTATTGTGAAAAGTCTTTTTCCTGTCTACCAAGTTCAAAATTATTAATATATTCTCGAACACTACGTTGAGGAGAACCTGTAGTTTGACAAATTTGTTCAATATCCATTCCTTGGGAATGTAACGCCAACACCAGATATACTTTACCCTTACTAATTTTTCTTGGTTCTGTCAGATAGCGATAGGGACGCAGGATAAACAAATGCATCTGATTAGATGCAGTTGCTTTTTTCAGCGATAATCCCACCCTAGCAGTAGAAAATATTGGTTTTGTTCGCTCTATGGGTTCTGTTTTCAGTTGAATAATATTGCTTTTATCCCAAGCTAGGCGCTGGGCAATTTTTTCATCCAGTGCAGCAACGCTGTTACTATTGGTTTGGGATAATAAATAGTCTACACATAAAGATGGGCCGCAAATTATATCCCCATTTGATGTTTCTATACTGCGAATGAGAATACCACCGTGGGCGTTGCAATTACCGAATGTCAAATCTAACCCTTTGAAAGTACCACCTTTGTAAGTCCCACCGTGGCGATGGAAATACCATTTTCCTGGTTCCGTTTGTAGGGTGTCTCGATGGGTAAAAAAATCTTGATGGTTAGGAGCAAAGTAATAAAACTCGATTTCTATAAGTCGATGGGGTGTGTTATTCACTAACAACAGGGAATGGTTTAATAAGTGTTGAGCAATATTGATGAACCAATTTTGGGTGGTATTTATACTCAATTCATTTTCTGATTTTTGTAATATTTGTTGCCAATATGACATTGATAAATACACACCTTCATATAAACTCTTAGCCCTATGGAGATAGTCATATATCTTGCAGTTTTTCAATCAGGGCACGGCGTGGGCTATATTATTCTATAATCCGAGAGATTGTCGGTGCCGTGCCCCTACGGGATAATTTATTTGTTGGTATTATTTAAGTTGGCTTCAATATATAAACTCTCAGCCCTATGGAGATAGTCATATATCTTGCAGTTTTTCAATCAGGGCACGGCGTGGGCTATATTGTTCTATAATCCGAGAGATTGTCGGTGCCGTGCCCCTACGGGATAATTTATTTGTTGGTATTATTTAAGTTGGCTTCAATCATGGAGAAAACATAAGCTTACTATCATTATTTCCAGCCCTCGGCTTTAGACATAGGGACAATCCAAAATTGAATGACCATACTCACCATTAAATCATCATGTCATCAGCCATTGATAGCAAAGATATAGCAGCCATTGAAGCTGCACAAACAGGAGTTGCATTATACGATCGCACGCACTGGGGAAGGATTAAAATAGCAGATGATGATCGCCTGCGATTTTTACATAACCAAAGTACCAATGATTTCCTCAGCTTGCAACCGGGAGAAGGTTGCGATACGGTATTCGTTACATCCACTGCTCGCACTATTGATTTAGTTACGGCTTATGTGCGAGATGATGCGGTGATTCTTTTGGTATCCCCCCAACGCCGTCAAGCACTGATGGAATGGATGGATAAGTATATCTTTTTCTCTGATAAAGTCAAGCTCAGTGATATTACTAAATTTACTGTCACTTTTAACTTAATTGGCTCTGGTAGTGATGCGGTGGTGGAAAAGCTGGGAGGGGGAGAACTAATTGGCAAACCATATGGCACTCACCAAGTTGTTTCTTTACCATCTGTGGAAGGTTTGCGGATTGCGGTGGGTAGTGGTTTGGCTGCTCCTGGATATACCCTGATGTTTCCCATTACCGATAAGGATACTGTACGGGAAATCATCTTAGAATCCGGTGCAGTGGAAATGAGCGATCGCGCCTGGGATATGTTACGTATTTTACAAGGACGACCCATGCCAGACTGCGAATTAACAGATGATTATAATCCCCTGGAAGTTGGTTTATGGCAGACGATTTCCTTTAATAAGGGTTGTTACATTGGGCAAGAAACTATTGCTCGCCTCAATACCTATAAAGGGGTAAAACAAAACCTCTGGGGCGTTCGCTTAACAGCTCCAGCAACACCAGGCACTTTAATTACTATTGGAGAAGAGAAGGTAGGTAAACTTACGAGTTACACCCCTACTGTGGATGGTGATTTTGGACTGGGTTATATTCGTACTAAAGCGGGTGGTGTCGGTTTACAAGTCCAAGTAGGGGATGCTGGGGGTGAAATTGTCGCAGTACCCTTTGTCTCTCATCAGTATCCTGATTTATAAGGAGTTGACAGCTGAGGGTTGACGGTTGAGGGTTGAGGGTTATTGGTGAAACTTAGGGGTTTTGTCCCCTATATTCACCGATAAAGATTCAAAATGGAATAAAAATTGCATCCTCCCTATCCCATCCCCTACCTTGACAAAAGTCATCAATCCAAGAAGCTAAATTAAAATGCTTTTTCTTTTGAGAAGATACATCTTCTTCGTTTTCGTTATTATCACCTTCTAACTCTGATAAATTTTCTAATTTGCTGGATTCCCCAAAGTGATTTTCCACAGCAAGTGAGGGTACACAGATTGTTTCCCCTAATATGTATGTAGGAGATTCCACTTGTGAGGGTTGCTGAACATTGCTCAATGTTGGTGGTGGCTGGTGAAAAATCCCTGTCCTCTCATCCAACACAAAGCTATGTAAAGGCACGGATTGAGGAACTTTTTCTGTGGGTGGTTCGGCTGGTGGGGAAATGGGATACTCACTTACAGTCGTCACTGTTTGGGTAATTCTGGTTGGTAAATGTATGGGTGTGGCGAACTCCTCTACAGTCGATTTGACTGCGGTATTACCTTGGTTTACCAATACTCCTACTGTTTCTGCTTCTTTCAAGCCAAAGCCTGGTAAAGGTTGATTTACCTGTTCTACTGCCATTGAGGATGCTATTGGCTGGTTAATAACCTCATCATCTGCAACCATAGTCATCAATTGGATATTTTGCGTCGCTGGTTGCTCGTCAGCCATTTCAGGATGGGAAATATGCCCATTATCTGCTTGCTTAGCATAAACTAAATCTTGCCACAGCGATCGCTCATTTCCATCAGTATTATGTTGATTGGAATCAACTAAATGTAACTGTTGTTCGGGGTTAAAATTAAGTCCTAAAGCGGAAATAATTTGGTCTGGATTATTACTGAGTTCTAAAATAAAGGGGAATGCTTGCTCTAGTTGTGGTTCTAAAACGGATAAAGCTGCCAAAATAAAGCCAGAAGAAGGGCGGCGCTCGCCATCATAAGTACCCCATATCCGCATTTTTACCAACCAAGATTGGTTTTTATGGTAGTAATTTAACCACTTTAACTTTAAGGATTGGCGAAGCTCCTGAATATTCATGATATAGTTCGTTGAAGTTAACAAAAATGTATCTCTAAAACCGTTAATTTAAGTTAGTCTCGCGGATAATTGCCCACAACTAAACATATCAAATTATCCATCACTCCTTCCCTCTTTCACTCCTTCCCTCTTTCACTCCTTCCCTCCTTTCTACCGTCCAATAAATGTTGTGCAACTATCAGGGGTACAGAACTGGCAAGGACACCACTATACCAAACAGCATCTGGCAATACCAACACCATTGGACCATTACCACATTGTCCCAAACAGCCAGAAGCCATTATTTTGACTCCAGGGATAGATAATGCTTCAAAAGCCGCTAACACATCAGCAGCACCCTGTTTACGGCAAGTCCGATTTTGACAGATGCGGATACATTTATAGTTTGATATGGTAGTCATCCGATTGTGAATTAAATAATTACGCCCTTCATGATTCATAATTCATAATCAATTCAGGGTGCAAGCTCCTCAATTCATTGATGAAAAAAGTACAATCAAATAGGGGTATGAGGCTTGAAAACCTTGCATTTATAATTTTTTATGGTCAAAAGAATAGAAACAATAGGGTATGAAACTGACCAAAAAATAGACTAGATACAAGCCATGTGGGTTCATCCGTGGAGAGGAAAATGAATCTATCGTTTCATTAGCCCTTCGATTTATCGATAGTGTAATAATTCTAAATTCTTCATTCTAAATTCTAAATTCCCCTTGACGATAATCCCTTCGATGCCAACCATTCTTGATTAAATAACCGTGATTGGTAACGAGCGCCACTATCACAGAGAATAGTAACAATAGTATGTCCCGGACCCATTTGTTTAGCAAGGGCGACTGCTGCACCAACATTGATACCCGTAGAACCACCCATAAATAAACCTTCTTTCCTCAGTAATTGATAGACAATACGCACCGCTTCTGTATCGTCAATACGGATGGCATCATCAATGGGCACCCCTTCCATATTGGCTGTGATTCGGCTGTTACCGATGCCTTCGGTAATGGAACTACCTTCTATTTTGATTTCACCAGTTTTCACATAGCTGTATAATCCACTTCCCATAGGGTCAGCAACTACACATTTTACCCCTGGTTTTTTTTCTTTGAGGAATATAGATACCCCTGCATAGGTTCCTCCAGTACCGGTAGCAGCTACCCAAGCATCCACTGTACCATCGGTTTGCGCCCAAATTTCCGGTCCAGTGGTTTCGTAATGTGCGAGGCGATTGGCAATATTATCAAACTGGTTTGCCCAAATAGCATTGTCCATTTCCGCAGCAATTCTGCCGGATAATTTCACATAGTTATTGGGATTTTTGTAAGGCACTGCGGGGACTGGGCGAACTTCCGCACCCAAAGCCCTCAGAGCATCCATTTTTTCCTGGGATTGAGTCTCAGGGATGATAATCAGGCATTTATAACCCTTAGCATTACAAATATGTGCTAGTCCAATCCCCGTATTTCCGGCTGTTCCTTCTACCACCGTTCCACCTGGTTTAAGTAAGCCTTTTGCTTCCGCATCCTCAATGATATACAGGGCTGCTCTGTCTTTAACAGAACCACCAGGATTGAGAAATTCAGCTTTCACAAGAATTTCACAGCCGGTTTCTTTACTCAAGCTATCTAATCGAATTAGTGGAGTATTACCCACAGTACCGACAAAACCATTTTTAATATCCATATTTCAGTAACCTAGGTTCAATTATCAGTTATCAGTTATCAGTTATCAGTTATCATTCCTTCCGGGCGGGAAAACCCTACCCCTACTTTTTCACGAGAGCATCCCAATTTTTCAAAAATATTACGTAGTGGAAGCCGGAAAGCTCCCTTGATATGTGATGCGGGCAAGCCTAGCCCCTCCGGGGCGACTACGTCTACGGCGTGAGCTCAGACGTTCGGCGAAGCTCAGTCGAGCCGTCGAACGCTGCCCGCACTACAATATTTAATATTTGGGATGCTCCCCTTCTTCACTCCTTCACTCCTCCCCTCCTTCACTCCTTCACTCCTTCCCTCCATCACTCCGGGCGGGGAAACCCCGCCCCTACTCCGAACTCCGAACCCCGAACTCCGAACTCCGAACTCCTTCCCTCCTCTTTTCTTCCGGAATCCCATCACTAATGATTGTTACTACTTTTAGCCTGGAGTTAACAAGGAAATATTACCGTACAAAGGGAGAAGGAGAAATGTGACTAGTTCTTTTTTGATGGTACAAGCTTCCAGATTTATCCATTAAATCCAAAATCTAAAATCTAAAATCCAAAATTGTTTGATTGCTAAAAAGCCATCAATAACGGATATATTGTATTAGTTTATTATTTTGTTGTATTTACTACCGAGATATTTACGTGAAAGATAACCTTTCTTTAATTGCCGCCGCTGCTGGCGGATTTATGCTTTCGGTCACTTTGGCTAGTATTTTACATGGTGCCCCTGTACCATCATGGCAGGGAAAAGCCCATGTACATTCATCTTCTTCTACTACTCATGCCAGTTCTAGTGTTATTGATACTAAAGAACTGGATTGAGGAGATAAGTAATTGGTTATTGGCATCGATTTGGGGGGAACTGCAATTAAGTTGGGGTGTTTTGCAGTTGATGGTACTTGTATCAAATCTTTAACTGTGCCTACACCCCAACCCGCTACACCACAGGCAGTTTTGGCGGTAATACTAGATGCGATCGCTCAACTAGATCCTGATAATATGGCTATAGCTATTGGTGTGGGTACTCCTGGCCCTGCGGATGCTGCCGGACGTATTGCTAAAATTGCCATAAACCTCCCCCAATGGCAAGATGTGCCCCTAGCAGACTGGTTAGAAGCTGCAACGGGCAAACCGACGGTTGTTGCCAATGATGCCAATTGCGCCGGGTTGGGGGAGGCTTGGTTGGGTGCTGGCCGCAACTGGCAAAATTTTATACTCCTGACTCTGGGGACTGGAGTTGGTGGGGCAATTATCCAAAATGGCGAGCTATTCACAGGATTTGGGGGTGCGGCGGGAGAGTTGGGATTAATTAACCTCTATCCTCATGGTCCAATGTGTAATAGTGGCAACCAAGGTTCTTTGGAACAATATGTATCTGCGATCGCAATTCGTCGCCGTACTGGAAAAGAACCCTCACAATTAGGGGCTTTGGCACGACAGGGAGATGGTTCAGCCTTAGCTTTTTGGCAAGAATACGGACGCGATTTAGGTGTTGGTTTAACAAGTTTAATTTACGTACTGACACCCCAAGCGATCGTTATTGGTGGTGGTGTGAGTGCTAGTGCTGAGTTCTTCTTACCTACTGCTTGGGCGGAGATTAATCGGCGAGTGATGCCCACATCTCGCTCTGATTTACAAATTATACCGGCACAGTTGGGTAATTCGGCAGGAATGGTGGGGGCGGCGAAGTTGGCTTTTGTTAAGGTTGATAGTTGTTAGTTGTTAGTTGTTAGTTGTTAGTTGTTAGTTGATAGTTGTTAGTTGTTAGTTGATAGTTGTTAGTTGTTAGTTTAATTATTTCACTCCTTCACTCCTTCACTCCCTCACTCCTTCCCTCCTTCACTCCCTCACTCCCTCACTCCCTCACTCCCTCACTCCTTCACTCCTTCCCTCCTTCACTCCCTCACTCCTCTTCCGCCTTCTACCTTATTTTTTCAGAGAAAGAATATCCAGTGGATTTGTGAATGTAATTCACCACTTGTTCATAGGAATCTGGATTACTCACGGGATTAATGATAATGGGAATAGTACTATCCGGTAGCCAGAAAGTTATTCTACCATTGGGTTCATGACAAAAGGAACTAATGGCAGTGAGATTAATTACATATTCCTTTCTTTCGTAGAGTATTTTTACCCAGTAGGAATCCTCAAATTCCAATAGATTCAGTTGTTGGATATATTCCAGCACCTTTTGATGGTCTTTTAAATTGCTTTGAGGGTTAATAATTATGGGGATGGCAATGTCTGGTAGCCAAAAGGTAATTCTGCCGTTGGGTTCGTGACAAAATGCTGTAACCCGCTCAAAATTAACTATGTATTCTTTTTTCTCATGCAGGATTTTCACCCAGTATGCCACGAATTTTCCTCAATTACCAAGTTTTTCAGTTGCTCAAGATGTGTGTGATGGGTGAGTAGTAAATGCCACCCTGGTAGTTACTTTCATCACGCTTGTGTTACGAGAATACTCATACCACTTGGGAACATAAACCATCCGTTGGTAAACAAGAGTGTAACAGAGATAAGCTATCTTACAATCTACAATCTGAAATCCAAAATCCAAAATGGTATGAACCCAAACAATATGTATCCTACAACCTCAGACTGATAGATGACTATGATGTTATTTCATTTACATCCCATGTAATTGAAAATTTGTATATTTCTGAACTCTAGCTCTGCCTTAAGAAACTTTTACAGGGGTTTGCATACTATGATGATCGTACTCAAGAGCGATCGCAGCGGCAATAAATCCTGTAAATAGGGGATGGGAAGCACTGGGACGGGATTGAAATTCTGGATGGAATTGACAGGCTAAGAAAAATGGATGGTTGGGTAGTTCAATGATTTCCGCTAAACGTCCATCTGGGGATGTGCCACTAATTACATAGCCAGAATCCGATAATAGTTGACGGTAGGCGTTGTTAAATTCGTAGCGATGGCGATGGCGTTCGTAAACCACTTCGTTTTGATATAGTTTATGTGCCAAGGTGTTGGGTACAACGCGACAGGGATATAAACCCAAACGCATGGTACCGCCCAAATCCACCACATTTTGCTGTTCTGGTAAGAGATTAATTACCGGGTTGTCAGTGTAGGTTTCAAATTCGGCGCTATGGGCATCTCGTAATCCAGCCACATTTCTTGCCCACTCAATGACGCAGCATTGCATACCTAAGCATAACCCTAAAAAGGGTATTTGGCGATCGCGGGCGTATTTAATGGCGGCTATTTTTCCGTCAACCCCACGAATGCCAAAGCCTCCAGGGACAACTATACCATCCACCCCATCCAAGTATTTCTCTGCTGGCTCTGTTTCCAATTTTTCCGAGTTTACCCACCGCAGATGTAAATCTCCATAGGTGGCGATGGCTGCGTGGCGCAATGCTTCCACCACAGAAAGGTAGGCATCATTTAAACGCACATACTTCCCGACAATGGCAATCTCAATCCGGTGCTTGGGTGTATACAACCTATCTACCAAGGTTTGCCACTGTTTTAAATCGGGTTGGCGTTGTTCCATTTGCAGCAGTTCTAAAGTCTGCTGTGCCAATCCTTCCTTTTCTAAAATTAAGGGTACTTCATAAATACTTTTAGCATCGGGGGAAGTAATGACGCATTCAGGAGACACATCACAAAATTCTGATAACTTTTGTTTCAAAGCTGTGGGTAAATGGCGATCGCACCGACAAACTATAATATCAGGTTGAATGCCAATGGAGCGCAATTCTTTGACAGAATGCTGGGTGGGTTTAGTTTTCATCTCCCCAGCGGAAGCAATCCAAGGTAACAAAGTAACGTGCATATACAACACGTTTTGTCTACCTACATCCTTGCGAAACTGGCGAATTGCTTCTAAAAAGGGCAGGGATTCAATATCTCCTACGGTGCCGCCTATTTCAGTAATAACCACATCTGGATTAGTACTATTAGCGACCTTAACAATCCGATCCTTAATTTCATTGGTAATGTGGGGGATTACCTGTACCGTACCACCCTCATAATCGCCGCGACGTTCTTTATTGATTACCGCCTGGTAAATAGAGCCAGTGGTAACACTATTCAACCGCGACATATAGGTATCGGTGAAACGTTCGTAGTGTCCCAAATCTAGATCGGTTTCCGCCCCATCCTTAGTTACAAATACCTCTCCATGTTGGAAAGGACTCATGGTTCCCGGATCGACATTAATATAGGGATCGAGTTTGAGAATGGAAACAGAATAATTGCGCGATTTGAGTAAACGCCCCAGACTAGCTGCTACAATACCTTTGCCAATACTGGAAACTACACCGCCCGTGACGAAGACAAACTTAGTCATAATATTTTGGATTTCAAGCACCTGCTAATAAATACATCCCGTAATTGTGCCATAGTCAATGTTTTCAAGTAATAGGGATGTTTTCCGAACAAAATTACCAATTGGTAATTTAATCATCTATAGAGAAGGACAGAAGTTGAAGGGCGGAAAACACAAGGGAAGATATTTTTTTACTAACATCTTGTCTTGTAGTTATTGGGTTTAAATCCCCCTATAATTGCCTTTCGGCTCCTGATGACTGCTTCTTACCTTTCTGAATCTGATTACTTTTTGTAAATTAGTTACAATCATTTTTGTGTGAGAAAACTTTTTGGATTAGCAATATTAGGCTCTATTTTTACTCCCTCCCTAGCCTTAGCTGAAGAAAAATCCCTGTTAGTGGTTTATCCCCGAAACAACCACCAAACCACAGCAGAGAAAATATTTTTCCTTGGTACGGCTCCACCCCAAGGGGAGGTGTCCATCAATGGTAAGACTATTAGCCGTAGTAAATCTGGTCATTTTGCCCCCAGTTTCCCTTTACAATTGGGAGAGAACCTGTTTACTGTACGCCATCAAGATCAAACAGTCCAGATAAAAGTAATTAGAAATACTACCCAAGCAGTAATTCCCCCAGGTTTAGCCTTTGCTAAAGATTCCTTAACACCGGCAGTTGATATTGCCAGAATGCCAGGGGAACTAATTTGTTTGAGTGCAGTTGCTGCTCCCAATGCAACTGTATCTGTACAGTTAGGCAAACGCAATATACCCCTGTTACCCCAAACTCAACAAGTACAACTACCCAGCAATTTTGCCGCCTTAACGGGACAAAATCAGCCCATTGTACAGAAAAACATTAGTAAATACCAGGGTTGTACCACGGTAGATAATCCTGGTGAATTGGGTAAACCCAAATTTCAACTCACTTTAGACGGAGAAAGTTTCACCCAATCAGGCACTGGCAATATCCAAATCCTCTCCCCACAACAGTTACCAGTTGCTGAAGTTAATGTAGATGCTGGAGTGGCACGCACTGGCCCTAGTACTAATTATTCTAGACTGACACCCCTACCCAAAGGAACCCAAGCAGCAATTACCGGGAAACAAGGGGAATGGTTACGCTTAGATTATGGCGCTTGGATTAAAAGCAAAGAAACCCGAATTATCTCTAATGTTATCCCACCCCGTTCCATTATTCGCAGTGTGGGTTACAAACAACTTTCCCAGGCAACGGAGATGACATTCCCCCTAGAATCCCCCGTACCTGTCAGCGTTCAACAAGGCAACAAAACCTTCACCCTCACTCTCTACAATACTACCGCCCAAACAGACACCATTCGCACGGATGACGATCCTTTAATTTCTCGCCTAGATTGGCAGCAGGTGGCTCCAGGACAACTAAAATATACCTTTAACCTCAAAACCGAGCAACAGTGGGGTTATAAGCTGAAATACCAAGGAACCAGCCTAGTTTTAACCCTACGTCATCCCCCCCAACTGAAACGTAGAGGGCGCAAACCTTTATCTGGGGTTAAGATTCTCCTCGATCCCGGACATGGGGGTAAGGAATCTGGAGCCACAGGGCCTACTGGTTATAAAGAAAAGGATGTGAATTTGACGGTTTCCAAATTACTGCGACAAGAGTTAGTCAAACGGGGTGCTACCGTAGTGATGACAAGGGAAGACGATAGGGATGTTTCCTTGGTGGCTCGCCAACAAATGATTGCCAAAGAAGAACCTGCGATCGCATTTTCTATTCATTACAATTCTTTACCTGATAGCGGAAATGCGGAAAATACACAGGGAATAGGTATGTTTTGGTACCATACCCAAGCCCATAGTTTGGCAGTATTTATGCACAATTATCTGGTGAAAAAGCGTAAACGACCTGAATATGGGGTTTTTTGGAATAACTTAGCACTCACCCGCCCCGCAGAAGCACCAAGTATATTATTGGAGTTGGGCTTTATGAGTAATCCAGAGGAATTTGAGTGGGTGATGGATGAGAAGGAGCAGAAGAAGTTAGCGAAGGCGATCGCTAATGGGATTGTCAAATGGTTTAAGGATTCTCGTTAAGCAATAAAAGTACCTCTTGCTTGTTGTGTAATTACTCAAAGCTTTTAGCCCCCAGATTATTTAACGTTGATAAAATCATAAGTAAATAGTCAGCAGTAGCCAATTTATTCTTGTTGAGGGTAAGAATGTCACTTGCACCAGCCGAACAAACAATGTGGGAGGTATCGCCTTTACAAGATACCGTAGAAATGTCAGAAGATGAGATTAATAGGAAATATGAAAAAGAGGAGAGAAGAATACTCACGGAAATAAATCGTGAAAAACTTCCCAGCTTCGCCGAATCTTTGAAAAAACCTGGTTACATGGAATTTTATAAAAGGAGAACTCGCTGGGACAAAAAAAGACAATCACAATTAATCGAATCATTTTTGATGAATATTCCTGTCCCGCCAATCATCCTTTATGAAAGAGATTATAATTCTTATGAAGTAATAGATGGTCAACAAAGAATTACTGCCATTCAAGATTTTTATGACAATAAATTAAAGCTAACTGGACTTGAGTTTTGGTCAGGATTGGAGGGACGAACTTATAATCAATTACCTAGAAAAATTAAGGCAGGTATTGATCATCGTTCAATATTATCTATTGTGCTAATTACAGAATCAAAAACAGATCCTGAAAAAGCACTTTTTTTAAAAAACGTTGCTTTTAAGCGTCTTAATACTAGAGGTGAACCTCTTAGTGTTCAGGAGGTACGCAATTTTTTGTATTCTGGCAAATTCAACGAATTATTACTGGAACTATCAAGCAATCCAATTTTTGCAAATGCTTGGGGAATTCCCATTGAAAACCATAGTAAGCTTGTTCAGAATAATTTGTACAAAACAATGGGAGATGCAGAATTAATTCTGCGTTTTTTTGCTCTGCGTCACATAGATAAATTACAAGGTACAATAGAAGAATTTCTTGATTTATACATGATAAAAAGCATCAAATTTTCTGATGATGATATTGAGATTTTAAAAAATAATTTTCTAGAAACAATTAAAATTGCTCACAATATTTATGATGGAAATTTATTTAAACCATTCGATCCAAGCTCAGAAAAGTGGAAAATACAACCTTCCAAAGCTTATTATGATGCTGTAATGATAGGTTTGAACAAACATTTCTCTAGTGCCGATATATTAACCAATAAAAAAGCAAAGGTGATTGAAAAGACGAAAAAAATATTTGCAAAAGACACATCAAGACTATTTACCACTCAGAGGAATAGCAAATTCGCTTTGCAAAAGCGAATCCAATTATTTGACGAAATGCTGTTACAAGTAATCCAAGATTAAGTATTCATGTTTGAAGTTATCCTGGATTCAATGAGGGGTGATATTTCTACTATACGTTCTATGATTAGGACAAATGAGGAACTCAGAAAAATATTGTTTGAACAAGGCTCTCTTGATAAACAAGAAAGTGAAGATTGTCAAAAAATTACATCACTGAAAGAAATTGCTCCAAATAAAAATGATTGGCTAATTTACGAAAACTGTGCAGTACTAACTAGGCTCTATGCTATTTATGAAAATTTTGTTGAAAACATAGTAAAAGAATGGATAGAATGTCTACCTCAAATTTTTCCTAATTATTCTGATTTGACTGAAGAGATTCAAGGGACACACCAGAGAGGTGTGGCTAATCTACTACTGAAACTCAAAAACAAGAATATTAACAGTCAGTTTTATAAAGATATTATTAGCAGTTTATTTGTTTGTATCACCGGTGAAAATCCATATGAACTAGTAGCAGATGCATTTTTGCTACATGAGCAGAACTTACGTAAAGAAGCTTTAGAGCAGTTGTTTAGTAATGCAGGAATCTCGGATGCTTGGAATTGGATAGGTAAGTATATAAACTCAAAATCTACAAAAAAAGAGTCAGAATCTGCACAAAAGGAATCAGAATCTGCACAAAAAGAATCAGAATCTGCACAAATCAAACTAAAACGATTAGTTGATTATCGCAATGAAGCAGCTCATAGGGGTTTTATTGATGCGACTTTAGGATTAGATATATTACTAGAATTATGTGATTTTGTCGAAACTTTATGTCAAGCATTAGCTGAGTTAGTAACTTACCGCGTTATTGAACAAAAAAAATCAATAGGACAAGTTAAGGAGATTGGTAGAGTTACAAGATGGTTCCCAAATGCTCAAGCTGCTAGAGCTAAGATACAAGATGCGAATTTTTCTGTTGGAGATAGTGTTTTCTTAGTGAGCGAGACAAAAGGTTACTGTAAATTAGTCAAAATTGAAGGTATTAAAATTACTGAAAATAATCAAGATATACAAAAAAAGGCTTAAGTATTTATATGAATGTAGTCAAGTCACCAGAGTGATTGTTGTCTAAATCTCATAGTAATTTGCAAATAGGAAACGCTATAAACGGGTAATTTACCAATAGACTTAAATCTAGAAGTTAATCAAGAGGTCTAAAAATGAAAACTAATCGTGAGAGAGAACAATTAACTCAAGATATCCTCATAATGTTTTACCAAGCTTACGACAGCACTTTAGATGAAATTTATGCTTTATTGAAAAAAATTGAGGATGAAGAAGATGAAGAAGATTTAAAAGCCTATGATGAAGCTAAAGAAGATATACAGATTAACGGTACTATTCCCTGGGAACAAGTTAAAAAAGAAATGAAACAGGATGTGGCGTAAGCTATACAGTTGAGATTTCGCTCACTAGTTTTAAAACAATTCAACAAGTTACCATCAGAAGTCCAAGAACGCAAAGTTCGCCAGTATTTTATTAAGCGCATTGTTACAAAGAATTGGTCTTAGAGCTATTATTATTTATCATCTTCATAAAATAGGAGGGAGGAACTACCAATGAATAGTGCTGAAAATGACATTTTCTCTCTTCCAAGGGAAGTCATAATTCCCCAGGCTCCTCCTGAATTTAAGTCAGGTTTTATCGGGATTATTGGTCGTCCTAATGTCGGTAAATCTACTTTAATGAATCACCTAGTAGGTCAAAAAATTGCCATTACTTCCCCAGTAGCCCAAACTACACGCAATCGCCTCCGGGGAATTTTAACCACTCCAACAGCACAATTAATTTTTGTCGATACTCCAGGGATTCATAAACCCCATCATCAATTGGGTAAAGTTTTGGTACAAAATGCCAAAATCGCCATTGAATCAGTGGATGTACTGTTATTTGTAGTAGATAGTACGACTCCGTGTGGTGCAGGCGATCGCTATATTGCTGAGTTATTAAATCATTCTCCCACCCCAGTAATTTTAGGTTTAAATAAAATAGACCAACAGCCCGCAGATAGCCAGAAAATCGATGATAGTTATACCGAGTTAGCAGCAACCCATCAGTGGCAAACGGTCAAATTTTCTGCCAAAACAGGGGCGAATTTACCGGAACTGCAACAAGTATTAATTCAGCATTTAGAGCCAGGACCATACTATTATCCTCCAGACTTGGTAACTGACCAACCGGAAAGATTTATCATGGGTGAATTGATCCGTGAGCAGATATTATTGTTAACCAGGGAAGAAATACCCCACTCAGTTGCGATCGCTATTGATAAAGTAGAAGAAACATCTACTATTACCCGTGTAATTGCAACTATAAACGTAGAACGGAGTTCCCAAAAAGGAATTGTGATTGGTAAGGGCGGCTTGATGCTCAAATCCATTGGTAGTGCAGCCAGACAGCAAATCCAAAAGCTAATTGCCGGGAAAGTATACCTGGAGTTGTTCGTCAAAGTACAACCCAAATGGCGACAGTCTCGGATTCGGTTAGCTGAATTGGGATATCGAGTGGAAGATTAGGGGAGGAGTGAAGGAGGGAAGGAGTGAAGGAGTGAAGGAGGGAAGGAGTGAAGGAGAGTTATTATTTACTAGTCAATAATCGATGAAATGATTGATATACTTCCTTTAAATTTTGATCTATTTGAGAAAATATTGTGATAGATGAAATTCCCCAAGGTTTCCTAAGTAGATATTTCACAACCTCAAATCTAAAATCTAAAATCCAAAATCTAAAATCCAAAATCTAAAATCCAAAATGGTATTACCTCCAGATATGACACCGTTGCGGGTGCTGATTGTAGAAGATGATCCGATGATGCAGTTGGGATTAGAACAATCTTTAATGAATTATCCGCAATTGGAAGTGGTGGAATGTGTAGCAGATGGGTATTTAGGTGTGCAGGCAGCACTCAAGCTAAAACCTGATGTAATAGTTATGGATATTGGATTACCAAGACTGGATGGGATTGCAGCTACCCAGAAAATCAAAGTAGCATTACCCAATACCCATGTCGTCATGTTGACATCTCACACTACGGAAACAGAAATTATTGCAGCTTTGTCTAGTGGTGCTGATGCCTATTGCATAAAAGGAGCAACTGTAGAAAGATTAGTAAATGCGATCGCAGCTGCAATTGAAGGTGCAGCTTATCTCGATCCGCAAATTGCTAGAAAGGTAATTGAGAATCTTAAGCCCCCTCCACCCTCAGATGCAAATCAGAAAGCTCTACAAGAGAATATTTCCCATCTCTCCGAACGGGAATTAGAAGTACTACAGTTGATTGTAGAAGGTTGTAGTAATCCAGAAATTGGGAAAAAATTATATCTCAGCCCCAATACAGTTAAAACCCATGTGCGGGGAATTATGAATAAACTTGCTGTTGACGATCGGGTACAAGCAGCTGTTGTTGCTTTACGTTCTGGCATCTTCTAGTATTCCACCCCATTAATTATGATGAGTCTACACTAGAGCGATCGCGAACCTTTAGTAATTTAGAAAAGTTGTAACATTTACAGCTTGTTTTTAACTAATTCGGCGGAATTCCCCATCCGTCTATACGGTGGGGATGGATAGCCGGGACAAACTAGGGGTTCGATGCCCCTAGTTTGTCCAATCTCCCAGGGGAAACGATGCTAAACTGATTGTATTACAATCTATCAAATCAAAC
>JASJDS010000024.1 GCA_030065055.1 Calothrix sp. MO_192.B10 | reverse complement strand
GGGGCTTTGACGAACCCCGCTAAGTATGATGTATTTCGCAATCTGAAAAAGTGTTTCACGTTGTGCAGCACGTCTTTAGACTGCGGAACAACATCAGCTTAGAATCCCCCGCGCTTTAAGCCGGGGTGAGTAGTCAACCATTTCAAGACTTAAGGGACTTCCAGATAAAAAAACATCCCATAGTTATCAGGCAACAAAACGTGTAAATTTCACTGTCAACTGTCAACCGTCAACTGTCAACCATCCTTGTGGGATAATTTATTTCCTGAAGTTCCCTAACTTCGTCTATCTACTGGCAAAGGAGCAGGTTTAACAACTACTTGTCTTGTCTGTCCTTGGCGCTGTATTCTGATCTCTAAAGCTTCTCCAACCTTACTTTTTTCTACTATTTTTTGTACCTGTTCAATATCAGTAACAGATTGATTATTAATACTTTTAATTACATCCCCTGCCCGCAGTCCACCAATGTCAGCAGGAGAACGGGGAACTATACGCACTAACAAAACACCTTTATCTACACTGATGTTAAAGCCATTTAACTCAGTCTTTAGCCTTTCCTTCAATTCTGGGTTTAAAGTTGCCATGACAATACCCAAGTAGGGATGATCAACCCGTCCCTTGGTAATTAATTGTTGGGAAATTCGTTGTACAGTATTAATGGGAATGGCAAAACCCAAGCCTTGAGCACCACGAATAATCGCCGTATTCATACCAATTACTTGACCACGAATATTCAACAATGGCCCACCAGAATTACCAGGATTAATTGCTGCATCAGTTTGCAGATAGTCTACCCGTTTATCGCTAGCTCCAATATCGCGACTGGAACGGCCCGTAGCACTAATAATACCAGAAGTGACGGTGTAATCTAAACCCAAAGGATTACCGATGGCAATTACAGGCTCACCTGATTGTAGCCGGTTGGAGTCCCCCAAAGGTATAGTTGGTAGATTATTGGCATCTATTTTGATTGCAGCCACATCTGTAACCGCATCTTCACCCAGCACCTTGCCATCAAAGCTACGCCCATCCTTAAGTGTTACCGTCACCACATCCGCACCATTAACAACGTGGGCATTGGTTAAAATTTCACCGTTAGAATTAATAATAAATCCAGAACCATTACCCCTTTGTACCCGTTGTCTGGTTTGGGGTGGTAATTGACCCCCAAAAAAACGCCGGAAAAACGGATCGTCAAATTCATCGGGCACTCTAGACCTAATTGTCCTGGATGTATCAATCCGAACCACCGCCGGACCAACTTTTTCCACGACTTTAACCACAAAATTGGGATCGCCAGAAGAAGCAATAATTGGGGGAGGGGCGATTGCTGGTCGATTTTGATTTGGCTGGGATGGTGCTGGGGTTTGCGCCGTGGAATTTGGCTGTTGGAAAGGATTATTTAGAGCAGCACATCCTCCTGTTAAACTACTCACCAGGAGTAAAATTAGACTACGTGCGGCGATTTTTTGCGGTAAACCTTGAGTGTCAATTGGTTGTGATTGTTTGTGATTCATTTTCATGGGTTTTATTTGTCTGCGAGATTCAGTGGGGTGGTAGGATATTTCTTGCCTACCGGGGGTGTCCAAAAAAGATTACAACTTAAAAGCTGATTGTTGATATATAGGACTTACGCAACTGGCACATTAATCACCGTAGGGTGTGTGACGCTTGGATAAATATTGTAAGCAACAATAAGGCTTCTAGGGTGACGCACTAACCACCGATTGTGAGAATATCGTAAGTCCTGAGATAAAATTCATTTTGTTTAATTGGTACTTCCTTTATATTTTCTATTTTGACAATTAACAGCCAAGGTGGTGGACAATGGAAATTTCCGTAGATAATTTATGGAGTCAGGTACTAGAGCGGTTACAACTAGAACTGTCCCGTCCCACCTTTGAAACTTGGATTAAAACAGCCAGTGCCGAATGCTGGGAAAATAATTGCCTGGTGATTCGCACTCCTAATCCATTTGCTCGTAATTGGCTGCACAAATATTACATCAATACAATTGCCAATACAGTCAAAGATATTGTCGGTCATCCTGTAGAAATTTACATCACCGCCGCCCAAGGAGACGAGGTATCCACCATTGATGAAAGAAATGCTGGTGCTTGGGGATTACCTACTCCCGAAGGAGTTATTCCCGAATCCGTTCCCCAAAACCGGCTCAAAACTGCGGACTTAAACCCCAAATATATGTTTTCCCGGTTTGTAGTTGGTGCGAACAATCGCATGGCCCATGCAGCATCCTTGGCGGTTGCAGAATCTCCAGGAAGAGAGTTTAACCCCCTATTTCTATGTGGTGGGGTGGGTTTAGGTAAAACCCATCTGATGCAAGCAATCGGTCACTACCGTTGGGAAATTTGCCCTGATTCCAAAGTATTTTACGTTTCCACGGAGAAATTTACCAATGATTTAATTACCGCTATCCGTCGGGATAGTATGCAGAGTTTTCGGGAACATTACCGGGATGCGGATGTTTTGCTGGTGGATGATATTCAGTTTATTGAAGGTAAGGAATATACCCAAGAAGAATTTTTTCATACTTTTAATACTTTACATGAAGCTGGAAAACAAGTGGTAATTGCCTCAGATAGACCCCCAAATCAAATTCCTCGATTGCAAGAACGCCTGTGTTCCCGGTTTTCTATGGGATTAATTGCTGATATTCAACCCCCAGATTTAGAAACCAGGATGGCAATTTTACAGAAAAAAGCTGAATATGAAAATATTCGTTTACCCAAGGATATTATTGAATACATTGCTAGTAACTACACATCTAATATTCGCGAGTTGGAGGGGGCATTAATTCGGGCATTAGCTTATATTTCCATTTGGAGTTTGCCCATGACTGTAGAAAATATTACTTCAGTCTTAGCACCCCGAACGGAGAAAGTAGAAGCCACTCCAGAAGCTATTTTGAAAATTATCACCGATACTTTTAATGTATCCATTGAAGACCTCAAAAGTAATTCTCGGCGGCGGGAAATTAGTTGGGCGCGTCAAATTGCCATGTATCTAATGCGGCAACATACAGATTTGAGTTTGCCCAGAATCGGGGAAGAATTTGGTGGCAAAGACCACACAACGGTGATCTACAGCTGCGAAAAAATCACCCAGTTACGGGAAACAGATCCAGCTTTAGCCGAGACCCTACGCCAACTTAGCGATCGCCTCACCAAACCCAATCAGCCTTAAAAGAATGAGCGAATTTAGAATGAGCGAATTTAGAATGAGCGAATTACGTCTTGCAACGGGGATTTTACCCCGACGCAAAACGCATTGCTTATAGAAGCAGGGAAATTCAACCCCCCAAGCTTGGTTAAAATGAATAATGCTCAATACATTTCTGAATTATTAATTTAAATATAAAAAATGATTAAGTAATAATTAAGTTGTGGAAAACATCTGTCTTTTTGTGGAAAACCACATAAATATTTGTGGAAAACTTCAGGCATTATAGTTAAGTTGTGGAAAAAAACTCAATTCTTTCCCACTTTTTCCACAACAGTTTTCCACATTTTCCACAGCCCTAGTGCCGCTGCGCGTCAGTCAAAAGTCAAAAGTACGGTGTTTCCGAGCTTTGACATTTTATAAGGGAATAGCAAGAAATAAATTATCCCATATTGTGGGGTAGGCATCCCCTCACAGAGGTAGAGGAAGAAACCGCTAAAACGCAAAGAGCGCGAAGGGTCAACCCCCTTAATTAGCCGTGCTTACATCCCCGCCCACAAGGGGACGGGGTTTTACGCACGTATAATAAAATCTGTGAAACATATTTTGGTTGGCAATTTCGGGGGCATTGAACCCCACTCAATTGCCACTCCTATCCCTCCCCGCCCTAGAACGGCGGGGTTTCTCGGAGGTTTTTAGATGAAATTAGTTTGCACCCAAAGCGATTTGAGTACACACCTTTCCCTTGTCAGTAGGGCAGTTCCTTCCCGTCCTACTCACCCAATCCTTGCCAATGTACTTTTGCAAGCGGATGCAGACACTAACCAGGTAAGCTTAACAGCCTTTGACCTCAGTTTGGGTATCCGTACCAGTTTTAGTGCTGAGGTGTTTCAAGGGGGAGTACTGGCACTACCAGCGAAATTACTCAATGACATTACCACTCGCCTGCCAGAGGGGGATATTACCTTGGATGATGAGTCAAATGCATTGGAAAATGACTCGGCAGAAGGTTTAACTCTAACCCTGACTCCCCAAACTGGGCGCTATCAAGTCAGAGCAGTGGTAGGCGAAGAATTTCCCGAATTACCAGTGCTGGAAGAGGCGCGAACCATTCAACTCAGTGCAGATGCCTTGATTGAAGGATTGGGAGGTTCTTTATTTGCTACGAGTGTCGAAGAAGCAAAGCAGGTACTCACAGGGGTACATTTAACAGTGCAACCAGATACCCTAGAATTTGCAGCTACGGATGGCCACCGTTTAGCTGTGGTGGAAACCCCGAACGAAAATCCAGATTCGAGTGTTGAGAACCAATTAGAAGTGACTGTACCTGGTAAAGCATTGCGGGAATTAGAGAAAATGCTAGCTCACAACAAAAGTGAAAATGAGCTAGTGACTTTAAATTTCGATTCGGGTCAAGTTGTTTTTCAGTGGCAAAATCAACGTTTAACTAGTCGGACTTTAGAAGGACAATATCCCGCTTATGGTCAACTAATTCCCCAGACATTCGAGCGAGAAATTACTTTAGATCGACGACAGTTTGTCACGGCACTAGAGCGAATTGCTGTATTTGCCGATCGCCAGAATAATATTGTCAAAGTTAATATTGATAGTGTAGAGCAAGAAATTACTTTATCTGTAGAAGCTCAAGAGTTGGGAAGTGGTAGAGATTCTATCCCGGCGGAAATTTCTGGAGAGGATATAGTTATTGCCTTCAATATCAAATATTTAATGGATGGTTTGAAAGCTTTACCATCTACAGAAATTCTCATGCAAGTCAATCAACCTTTAACTCCTGTTATCTTTAAGCCCTTGGGAGGTATTAATATGACCTATTTAGCCATGCCCGTACAATTGCGGAATTAGGTGATGGTTGATGGTTGGTAGTTGTTAGTTGTTAGTTGTTAGTTGGTGGTTGACAGTTGACGGTTGACAGTGCTTGTAGCGACTGTCTTAATTGTCAAGCGATCGCTTGATTGGTTAGGTTTCAATTCGTTCAACCCAACCTTAAGCCCTTGGGAGGTATTAATATGACCTATTTAGCCATGCCCGTACAATTGCGGAATTAGGTGATGGTTGATGGTTGTTAGTTGTTAGTTGTTAGTTGATGGTTGATGGTTGATGGTTGGTGGTTGACGGTTGATGTGATGATGAGATGATGTGATGATGTGTTTGAAAATCTCGTTTCCAGCCAGAGGCTGGAAATGCGTATTTGGAGGCTCCGCCTCCTTTGATGATGAATTGAGGCGGAGCCTCGTAATCTATGCTCCCACGCAGAGCATGGGAGCGATTCAAAATGGTTGATGGTTGATGGGATGATGTGTATTGGCTCATATTCACTCAGGGCGGGGAAACCCCGCCCCTACTCCTTCACTCCTTTCCTCCTTCACTCCGGGCGGGGAAACCCCGCCCCTACTCCTTCACTCCTTCACTCCTTCACTCCTTCCCTCCCTTACCTTGGTAAATAAAATCAGCGATCGCGCTAGGCGCAGCACCTGTCTGAGTTATCATACTTGATGGTACACTCAATAAAACTGAGCGTTGTTTTATACCCTTGAGGCGACGCTCAACTCGACTGGGAATACCATATCCGTAAATAATATGCCCCTGTCCTGCTAACACCACCACTTGATAATCGGGGTTTGCTCGTAAAAACTTGGCGATCCCTTCCGCCATAGTTTCATCCCACAGCACCTGGGCGGTAAAAAAGCGTTCTGCACTCTCACTATTACCATGTCCTGCGGCTTGATGTTTGCGGAAGGCCTCCAGGGCTAATTGACGGTATTGTTGGTTATCGGTGCGAATTTCGGCAATGGGAGGGATAAATTTTCTTTCTGAGGGTGTGAGACTGGATAACCCTTGACGGGCAACTTTACGGGTAATTTCACTAGGGGTATTTAAGGCTAAAACAGGTAATCTTTTTTCCTTAGCCAAGCGGAGGATGGGAGCATAATATTCCCAAGGGAAACCCCAACGTTGTTTGTACTCGCTTTTCTCCACCAGTTCCGCTTCCGTAATCTTTCCAGCTAGATATTGATTGACAACATCTTGGTAAGGACGCTGGAACATCTCCATTGCGATGGCAATTTTCCTATTCCCTTTATACAGTTCTTGAATAATTTTTAGCTGATTTTGATGGTCAATTTTACTATCGTGGGTTTCACCTAAGTAAACCACCTGTGCTTTTTGCAATTCTGGTAGTATTTGTTGCCACTTACTCACACATTGACTAGCAGTAAATTTTTGCCTACAGTCAGGCTTGATTTTTTCTTGGGCATAGGTTGGCGAAATACAAAGTAAGCAAGAAAACGTAAAAGTTAACAGGTGACAATAAAGTTTTTTCCACTTTTTCATGAAGTTATAAGTAACTGGGTCAAATTAAATCAGGACTTACGCAACTGGCATAAGCAATGGCGCGTCGAGCGCACCGAGCACCTAAAAACTAAGCCATTGACATAGCAATGTCCGGACGTTTTAGTGGCTCAATTAAATAATTATTAAGTAAATTATGCTTGATTTTATAAATAGTTTGACCTGTGTTATGTTTAAGTAAAATCAGCAAGAGAAAGTCAAAGACTATAAAGCATACAGGGCAAAGGTTTCAGCCTATCGCTGCACCTGGTTGCACGAACCCTATATTTTCGCCGTCTCGGGAATCCGCATTTCTAGCTTGTAGTCCCTATGTAGGGATTGTTGAAAAAGTCATGATTGTGGGGGTAGGGAACTCTTAACAGTTTCAGCCTTATTGTTTCCCATTTTTTGAACTCCAATCTTCTTGTCAAGGCAAGATTTTTAAGCCTTATATCGCTACTGGATTGCACTTTTTCCGACAAAAATCGCCTGAGGTGCTTACAACATAAGAGTTTTAAAGTTATTCAGCAGACCCTATGTAGAGGTGCATTCAGGCTGAACAGCTACTACACGGGGCTAATATCATAGCTATGGCTCAGACAAATAAGAGGCAGTTTTGGAGTAGATGATCCGGCAAGCATTCAATTCATTTCACGAATTTAGGAGTTATTCAGATGATAGGTAAAACAAGCAAGTTGGTAGGGTGCACAGTACAAGTACTTGTTCTACTCTTGTTGCTTCCTAGTACTGCTTTTGCTCAAAGCGGATACAGGAGAATTCCTGGAGCAAAAGGACGGAGCGAGCAGGATGAGCGCAAATATTGTCGTAGAGCGATTATTAATCCTGGAGCTAACTTCAATGGTTACTTTAAGTGTCTTGTGGACAGAGGAGTATACACATATGAAGTTAGGTATTGGGAATCTCAGGCGAGAAGACATTGTAATGGCCTTCTAATACGTGAGAGCACTCGTCGAAGGTGTCTTAAGGACAGATATGTTCAACCTTAGTGAACTTTTAATATCTAAGACCAACTATCTAACAGTCGCGTATAATTTGCTTTCTAATTATTTGATAGAGCAACTAAAACGTCCGGATATTACTATGTCAATGGTTTAGTATTTAGGTGCTCAGTGCGGCGTAGCCGCACCATTGCTTGTGCCAGTTGCGTAAGTCCTGTAAATATAAAACCTCACCCCATCTGAAGGCACCCCTCTCCTTAGTAAGGCTGGGGGTGAGGTTAAGTCGTGTGTCCCATTAATTTTGATTGGTTGCGGTGTTTAGATCCCCCAGAACTCCTTGCAGCGAGCCTGCTTGTAAATAACTGTTATTTTTTCGACTTTGTCACCATAAAAATGGCTAAACTAAATCTATAATTGAAAAAATATACCAGCCAAGTATCATTTACCACCATTATTATGCTGTTTAACCCAGCTAACACCACCTACTGGATATTTTTGGGTATAGGAGTCTTATTATTCCTGTTTGTGATTGTCTCCGGTGGCACAGATGAAGATATCGATGTTGACAGCGATGTTGATGTTGATGCCGACGTAGACTTTGATGGGGAAGGCAACTTTAATTTAGGGTTGGTGCTGGGATGGGCTGGTATTGGTAAAGCACCCCTGATTTTATTACTGGCAACAGATTTGAGCTTATGGGGCTTGTTTGGCTGGATGCTCAATGTTTGGTTGGGGGGCATCCTCAATCAAGTTCCCAGTGGTATATGGTCTAGCATTGTGTTATTTTTGTCGCTGTTTATCAGTCTATTTACAGGGGGACTGATTGCACGACCAATGGGGAGAATTTTTGCAGAATTTGGTGAAGATACAAGTAGCGATCGCTTAATTGGTCTGAATGGTACTGTCAGTTCTGCGAGTATTCCCATAGAAAATCGAGGCAGAATCGGTCAAATAGATGTGATTGATAATCGCGGCAATCTCGTCACGGTGAATGCCATCATTCCCAAGTGGGCAACAGTTATTCCCCATCATGGCGACAAAGTAATTGTAATTGATAGGCAGCAAGATATTTATTGTGCGATCGCTCAAGACAGTCCAGATGTAGACCGTTGGCTCAGGGTAACCCATAGAAAATCACGATAAAAGAATATGCTATTTTGGTTAACTTTCATTGAATCATTGCCACTCATTCCTACAACTACCACCACGGCGCAGTTGTCTAATGTCAGCGATGATACATTTACATCCCTAGATATAATTGCAGAAAAACCATTAGCAAAATCCCCCCATATTTCCCAAATATCTACCCGACCTATTCTTGCCCAAGTAGGTGGAAGCTTGGTTTTCCCTGGTGTGATTGGGGGTTTAGTTTTACTCTTACTGCTAAGTATTTGGGCTTACACGCGGATTTATGTAATTACTCCCAATAACGAAGCATTTGTGAGAACTGGTGGTATTTTTATTAAAAAGAAAACCGTAGTTCTCAATGGTGGTTGCATTGTGGTGCCAGGATTTCACGAACTCACACGGGTACCATTGCGGGAAATTTCCATTAACGTCGAGCGTACTGGTAAATTAGCGGTGCGTACTCAAGATTACCTGCGGGCAAATATGCGGGTAACTTTTTATGTCTGCATCAATGCCAGTGAAGAAGATGTGTTAATTGCTGCCGCAAGACTTTCCAGACAAGGTAAAATTTCCGGGGAAGACATCAAAGAAGCCTTAGAAACCCGTGCTGATGATGCCATTAGAGCTGCTGCGAAAAAGAAAACATTAGCAGAAATTGATTCTGATAAGTTAGGGTTTGCCGAAGAAGTTTTAAACTTAACCCAGCAGGACTTAAAGAAAGTAGGCTTAACTCTCAACAACATTGCCATTTCCGAAATAGAAGAAAGCGACACTTACGACACCAATAATTTCTTTGATGCCCAAGGGGTACGTTTGCGGACAGAAACCATTCAACGTTCAATTCAACAGAAGCGGGAAGTGGAATTGACAACCCAAGTAGCCATCGAGCAGAAAGAACTAGATGCTCAAAAACGCTCCCTACAAATTGCTCAAGAAAAAGAAACTGCCGAACTAGAGCAAAAATTGCAAGTGGAAGCACTGACAGCACAGCGACAGCGGGAAATTCAAGAAGCGAAAAACAAAGAAGCCGCAGCCACCCTCCGCAGCAAAATTTTACAGGATAAATCCGTAGAAGAAGAGGAAATTGGTAAAAAATTGTCGGTACAACAGAGCCAAATTGAAGCAGATATTGCCCTAGAAGCTCGGAATAAAGAATTGAAGGTAGCACAAACCCAGCAAAGACAAGCAGCCGAACTAGCGGAAATTGCCCGTCAGCAAACAGTAAAGTCTAATCAATTGCAAGCACAGGTGCAAATAGCCGAGTCGGAAAAAGTCGCTAAACTAGCACAGGAAGACTTAGCCATATCCATTGCCAACAAAAAACAAGAAACTTTCTTAGCAGCAGCCGAACAAGCCAAAGCCGAAGAATCTGTCCAGACAGCTAGCGAACTTGAAAAAGCCGAACGGAGTAAAAGTCTATCTATCATAGCCGCCGAGCAACAAGCCCAAGAACGCAATATTGGCGAGCGTAACGTCATCGAAATCGACGCTTTTCGTCGTCGCAAACAAGCAGAAATTGCCCAACAAGCAGCAGAACTCGAAGCTGAATCAATTCGTATTTTAGCAGATGCCGAACGCGATCGCGCCTTAGCAGAAGCGGAAGGTATTCGTGCCAAAATTGCCGCCGAAAACACCATTAGTAACGCCAGTTTAAGTGCGAAAACTATCACCACCATCTGGCCAGAACTGTCGGAGAAACTACCAGAAATAGTCAGTTCCCTAGCACCACAACCAGGAGTTTTAGGGAATACCAGAATTTACTCATTTCCTGGTGCTAATAATAACGGTAAAGGCGTTGAAGATATTAATAAATTACTGCTATCCACCAGTGGTATTGCCGTAATTAATAGCCTTCTAGAAGAAGGTAAATTAGGAGAATTAATCTCTCAAATCAGTCAATTAATTCAGAATAAAGATGAAGTAAAACCAGACACATTAATTCCGGAAATTGTAGATAATACATCTGAAGCCAGTTTTAGCCACAACGACTCTCAAATAGATTCACAATCCCTAGAAAATAATTAGGAGCATGTCAAGGTATATAAGACATATATTGTCCATTGGTTCTGCACTAACTATCTTGGGTGTGACCCTATGGTTGCAGCCCATACCTCCTGTCAAGGGGAATCAACCCGTAAAAAATACCGCAGAAACGATAGAGAAACCTGATGCCTTTAACGATTTAGGGAATCATTGGAGTCGCCATGTCATCAACTGGTTGGCTGGAAATAATCCGCAGCAGATTTCTTACTTAAAAACTTCCGAGCAGAGTTTTCGCCCTGGATGCCCCATTAAACGAGGGGAGTGGGTTGTGATGTTCGCTAGTATGCTTGATTTGAAAAATCGTCCTACTGCCAAACAAAGACAAGTTACTAATGCCCCAAAATGTCTGGATATTCCCAGTTGGTTCTGTCCATTTTCAGATGTGCCGGCAACTAAAAGTTCTAACCCACCCGAACTGCGCTCATATTATCAAGCTACCTTTCATGCCTGGAGAACCGGAATGATATCTGGCTATAAAGATGGCACCTTTCGTCCAGAGCGAACTCTTACTTATGCCGAAGCCATTGCCTCATTAGCGGGCGGGTTAAATTTAGTCGCACAGATTGACAAGCTCAAAAAGCAGAGCGGCGAAAAACCATCAATCATCGGCACTGACTATTTCATGAATGGCAGCGCGATGAAAGATCAGTGGTTTGTTCCCGCACTTCACGGAGCATTGCTGGCTAATTTAGTCGCACTGGATTGGCCCCTTGAATTTTACCCTTATAGACCCCCACTCAGTCGAGGTGAAGCGGCTGTGATGATGTATCTTAGTCTTGCTTATCAAGGCAAAGCTAGCTTGGATGATCCAATTCTCATGAAAGAAATAGCTCCTTCCTCCGGTGAATATGCCCTCAGACATATTCGTAGAGCCGGACAACCTAACTTTAGTTTCAGTCCCCCCTATTTTCGACGGCAGTGCAACAATTGAAGCAGGTAGTGGTCTTTTTCATTAGTTATGAAGGGTTCGCTAATGCGGTTTTTTCCTCTACCCCTCAGAACTAATGTGGTGGAACAGTAGTACTTCACCACATTAATTCTGCGGGGTGGACATCCAACCGCCAGGGACTCTAAGTCCCTGGCTAATAGCAAAAGTCCTATAAATAGGACTGATGCAATACCCCTCATAACTAATGTGGTGAAGTACTAGAAGGGTGAGGCTATACAAGCAAAGCCTTGTGAGCGTAGCGCGGCAACCACGCAGGCTAAAAAACCCTATTTTTCCTGTTATTGATAAAAATATATGTTTATTAATGACATCAAAAATCAGTATTAATACTTTGGTTCAATATGTCACCTAGGGAGGCTTATCGAGGAGTAAACCAACTTGCTTCTTAATTTGGCGTTGGGTTACGCTTCACTTAACCAACCTGCAATTCGCTATTTGATTATAAATAATCATGCGAACTTGATATAACTCCAATAACCGCTATCATTGTGGACAAGGAATGATATATTGACTGGTAAAAATCAATATCCAAATCATTAAACTATAGCACTACGTGCTAGGGAACAGGGAACAGAGAACAGTAAGCTATCACAGGGTTTCCGGATTTAGAAATGTCCGCGCCCTAAATGCGTAGTGCTATATTTATTTAAACCTCATTTACCTTGATAAACGTAGTTTCATAACATGAATTTGGGATTGTTTCTGAGGTTGGCAATAAAACACCTGAATAATTAGAAAATTCAGGTTTCAACATGGACGATTTTTATTGATTGTTTGACTTAGATAGTAATGATTGAGTTTTCCATATCTCAATTGAAGAAGGAAGAAGGAAGAAGGAAGAAGGAAGAAGGTTTAACTACAGGGGGATTCTGACCCCCCAGTAATTGCAGACCAGTAAATCTATGATTTACTGGGGTTCCTAAATCCAGGTTGGGCAAGGCATTCATGGCTTACCTTAAAACTTATTTTTGACTCCTGCCTCCTGACTCCAGCATAGATGCCCTGCCCGTTGGCGTAGCCGCCCGCTCAAGGGCTAGGGCTGATAAACTTATAAAATTATAATTAACATCTACTTATGGGACAAGGATTGTTACAAATTGGACTAACTCTGTGTATTGTAATTGCTATTTCCCCTATATTTGGACGATATATTTTTAGTGTATATATAGGTCAAAAAAGCTTACTAGAACCATTAGTTAATCCTCTAGAAAAAATTATCTATGCTTTAGCAGGTATCTCTAAAAAAGACAATATGAATGCTTGGCAATATATCAGAGCTGTGCTTTATAGTAATTTATTTATGGGCATAGCTGTATATTTATTGCTGGTTAATCAAGCAAAATTGCCGTGGAATCCTACGAATTTGGTCACGCCAAAGTGGGATTTATTGCTACATACAACTGTATCTTTTGTGACGAATACAAATATCCAACACTATTCTGGAGAAAATACTTTTAGTTATTTCAGTCAAATCGCGGCATTGAGTTTTTTGATGTTTACTTCCGCAGCCACAGGATTGGCGGTGGGGATTGCTGTGATTCGCGGATTAACGGGTAAAGCTCTGGGTAATTTTTATGTAGACTTTACTCGTGGTATTACCCGCATATTATTCCCCATATCAATTGTAGGGGCGATCGCTTTAATTGTTGTAGGGGTGCCACAAACTTTATCTGGTTCAATGGTAGTCAATACCTTGGAAGGAGAAACCCAATATATTACCACCGGCCCAGTGGCATCTTTTGAAATGATTAAAATGTTGGGTGACAATGGTGGAGGCTTTTTTAGTGCCAACTCGGCACATCCCTTTGAAAATCCCAATGGAGCCTCGAATTTAATCGAAATATTGGCAATGGTTGCTATCCCAGCCGGATTAATTCACACCTATGGTTTTTTTGCCAAAAATAGGAAGCAAGCTTGGTTATTATTCTGGATGGTGTTTGCCATTTTTTTGGTGTTGTTAGGCATTGCTATGGCGGGTGAATATGGAGGTAATCCTCTGATTAATAATCTATTAAGAGGATCGACAACACCTAACTTAGAAGGGAAGGAAGTCAGGTTTGGTGTAGCGCAAACCGTATTATGGGCAGTCATCAGCACTGCGACGATGTGTGGTGCTGTAAATGGAATGCAGGATTCTTCCATGCCTGGTGGAGGTTTTGCCAGTTTATTTAATATGTTTTCCCAAGGTATTTGGGGGGGAATTGGTACGGGAATTATCCATCTGTTAATTTATTTGATTTTGGCAATGTTTATTGCTGGATTGATGGTAGGACATACCCCCAATTTCTTGGGCAGAAAAATCGAACAGCGGGAAATTTTCTTAGTTGGTTTAGTTCTGCTAATTCATCCAATGGCAATCTTGATTCCCAGTGCCATTACTTTACTCAATCATGTTTCTCTATCGGGAATTACTAATCCTGATTTTCATGGCTTGTCCCGGGTTATTTATGAATATACCGCCGCTAGTGCTAATAATGCTTCTACGCTCCAGGGACTGAACGATCGCAATTTATGGTGGAATTTGAGTACAACTTTGACCATGCTACTAGGACGTTACGTACCAATCATTGCTATGCTCCTAGTGGCTGAAAGTATGGCAAAAAAACCACAATTACCTGAAAAAATTGACAGCTTAAAAACGGATTCCTTACTATTTACTAGCTTGACTGGGGGAATTATGTTGATTGTGACAGGATTAATTTTCTTCCCAGCAATTATATTAGGTCCAGTTGCCGAGGGTATTCAACTAGCCAGTGGTACATAGCTGAAAATCAAACAAGTAAAAAGTAAAAAGATAAAAGTAAAAAGATAAACCCATCAATAAATTAAGGAGCTTGTATCCATTTAGACAAAGATTATAAGAAATCTTTCTTTTGCCTTTTAACTTTTAACTTTTAAATGAAAAGATATGAAGCAGTCACAACCCAACACCCAGAATATTTACTCCCAAGCCGCAGTTGACGCTTTTACCAAGCTCAATCCCCAATCGGCTCTGCAAAACCCTGTCATGCTATTGGTATGGCTGGGGATCATTGTCACTCTGATTCTCACCATCACTCCCAATCTATTTGGCGAAATTCCCAGCCAAAACCCCCGACTTTTTAATGGGTTGGTAACATTCATATTGCTAGTGACAATTTATGCTGGTAACTTGGGAGAAGCGATCGCTGAAGCTCAGGGAAAAGCACAAGCCAATAAATTGCGATCGCTCAAATCAGAAACCATTGCCAAAAAACTGGCAGCAGATGGCACCATTACAGAAGTACCCTCTAATACTTTACAACGGGGAGATACGGTATACGTCGTAGCTGGGGATATCATTCCCGCCGATGGAGAGGTGATTTTAGGTGTGGGTTCGGTAGATGAATCCGCCATTATCGGGGAATCTGCACCCGTACTCAAAGAATCTGGTTCGGAGGTTGCCAGCTCAGTCACCGAAGGTACACGAATTATCTCTGATGAATTAATTATCTGCGTCACAGCCGATCCCGGTCAAGGATTTATTGACCGGATGATTGCCTTAATGGAAGGGGAAACACGCCGTAAAACTCCCAATGAAATGGCTTTACAGGCATTCTTGGCAGTCATGGCATTAATATTTCTGTTTGTGGTTGTCACCTTACCAGCATTTGCTTTTTATCTCCAGCTTCCCATCAGCGCAACTATTTTAGTGGCACTATTGGTATCTTTAATGCCTACCACCATTGCCGCATTATTCAATACCATCAGCATTGCGGGTATAGAGCGCATCGCTAACTCTAATGTGATTGCTAATTCTAGGGATGCAGAAAGATGTGTAGATGTCAATACCTTGGTGATTGATAAAACTGGCACCATTACCTTAGGGAACCGTTTGGCAGAGGATTTTATTCCCATTAACGGTCATTCCCAGTCGGAGGTGGCCGCTCTAGCTATGGCAGCAAGCGTATTTGATGATACCCCAGAAGGGAAATCAATTATCCGTTTGGCAGATAAATTGGGGGCAAAAATTGATTTCGATCCCCAGCGCTGCGAAGCCGTTTATTTTTCCACCAGCACCCGCATGAGCGGGACAAATTTGCCCAATGGGAGTCAAGTGCGAAAAGGCGCGTTGGTAGCAATTAAGAAATTTGTGGCTGACCAAAATCAAAAATTGTCCCCAGAAGTAAATATAGCTTGTGAACGTGTCGCTCTCCAAGGAGGTACACCTTTGGTAGTCTGCCTGGATGGGGAGATTTATGGCATTATCTACCTTAAGGATATTGTCAAACCAGGAATCCGCGATCGCTTTTACCGATTGCAACGCCTAGGTATATACACCATTATGGTCACTGGCGACAATACAACCACCGCCGGGGTGATTTCTAGGGAAGCGGGAATAGATGACTTTATTGCTGAGGCTACCCCAGAAGATAAAATTACCGTGATTCGACAGCAACAAGCAGCAGGTAAACTGGTGGCAATGACAGGAGAAGGAAATAATGATGCTCCGGCTTTAGCTCAAGCAAACATTGGCTTGGCAATGAACACAGGTACTCAAGCAGCAAAATCTGCTGCCAAGATGGTGGATTTGGATTCTGACCCCACTAAATTCATTGATATAGTTGCCATTGGCAAGCAATTATTGATGACCCGTGGAGCATTAACCACATTTTCCATCACCAATGACATTGCTAAATATTTTGCCATTTTACCAATTCTGTTTACCACCCTCAACTTAGGAAGATTCAATCTGATGCAGTTGAGCAGTACTAATTCTGCGGTACTGTCCGTACTCATTTATAATGCGATCGCTATTTTCTGTTTTATCCCCCTAGCTCTAAGGGGTATTAAGTTTCGACCCATGAGTGCAAATCAAATTTTCCAATCTCATCTCTTAATTTATGGCTTAGGAGGCGCCATTGTGCCTTTTGTTGCCATTAAATTAATTGATATTGCAGTTACAGCAGTAGGACTGGCTTGAAAATGGTTGTTAGTTGTTAGTTGTTAGTTGATAGTTGATGGAGTGAAGGAAAAAAAGTGTGGCAGAGACAAGATAAGTAAGTCGGCGTAAAAAATTCAAAGTATGTCATTGCGAGTGGAACGAAGTGAAACGTAGACACGAAGTGGCTTCTCGAAGAGTAGCAATCCCAAGGGTTTTGTGCTAGTTTACATTCTGTTACATGGTGATGTTTATTTGTGCCGACTTACTTACTTATTACTTATTACTTATTACTTAGTTGTAGTGATGCATATACTTCGAGAAACAACCAGAGCAATTCGGATAGTCTTAATTCTCTGGTTACTTGTGGCAATCATCTATCCCTTCATTATCCTCGCCGTGGGTCAAACTTTCTTTAAATACACAGCCAATGGCAGTATCATTCAGAATATTAATGGCGAACCCATTGGTTCAGCTTTAATCGGTCAACAATTCACTGGGGATAAATATTTCCACAGTCGTCCCAGTGCAATCAATTATGCCCAAGGAGATAAAGGTAAACCTAGGGGAATATCTGGAGGTAGCAATTTATCTCCCGGTAATAGCAAATTGTTAGAAAGAATTACTGAAGAATTGGAAATTTTTGAAGAAGAAGATATGCAACCATTTCCAGAACTAATTTATAGCTCTGGTTCTGGATTAGATCCTCATATTTCCTTAAAAGCAGCTAGAGAACAGGTAAATAGGGTAGCTAGTGCCCGAGATATCAGAACAGAAGAAATAATTCCCCTAATGAGAAAGTATACAGAAAACAGATTTCTAGGTATCTTTGGTGAACCAGGGGTAAATATATTAAAGCTAAATTATGCCCTAGATTTGCAGGATTTTAACCGCAATCAAAATTAGTGATTGACCAATCATTTTGTCTTCTTCCTTTCCCACCTTCACCAATTTTCAAGTTAGCCCCCCACGGTCAAATCCCACAACCTGCGTATCTGAAAATGCGGGGGTGACTAATTCTTCAAGGGCGCACGCAATGCGCCCCTACACCGCGCTGATGAACTATTTTCAAGCTAGTCTCCCACGGTCAAATCCCACAACCTGCGTATCTGAAAATGCGGGGGTGACTAATTCTTCAAGGGCGCACGCAATGCGCCCCTACTCCGCGCTGATTTGTCAACCATCAACTAACAACTAACAACTAACAACTAACAACTATCAACCATTTTCAACCTAGCCAATCATTAAAAATTCATACAATCCAAAATCCAAAATTAAATGACTCTTGTAATAGGCTTAATTAGTGGTACATCCGTAGACGGAATTGATGCTGCCTTAGTAGATATTTCCGGTACAGATTTAGACATCAAAATTGAATTAGTAGCTGGGGCTACCTATTCCTATCCACCGGAACTTAGAGAACGCATCTTAGCTGTTTGTGCTGGCGATCGCATTTCTATGATAGAACTAGCACAATTAGATGATGCGATCGCTACTTATTTTGCCCAAGCCGCGCAAACAATTCAAATCGGTCAATCTCCAGCATCTCTCATCGGTTCACACGGTCAAACTGTGTATCATCGACCACCACAGCCAGGAGGGGACGTATCTCTCGGTTATAGCCTGCAACTAGGACGTGGCGCAGTCATTGCCAATTTAACTGGTATTACTACTGTGACCAACTTTCGGGCAGCAGATATAGCTGCCGGTGGTCACGGCGCTCCCCTTGTACCTCGCGTAGATGCCGCCTTATTCTCCCATCCCCAACATACTAGATGTATCCAAAATGTTGGTGGTATTGGTAATGTTACTTATATGCCACCCAGGAGTGAAAACTGGTTAACAAAAATTCGCGCTTGGGATACCGGACCAGGAAATAGCCTGTTAGATTTGGCAGTACAACATTTAAGTGGGGGAACTCAAACCTACGACAAAGATGGAGCCTGGGCTGCTAGTGGTACTCCTTGTCAACCATTAGTCACCCAATGGCTACAGCAAGAATACTTTCATTTACCACCACCAAAATCTACCGGACGAGAGTTATTTGGCAGGGAATACTGGGAACAATGTTTACAGGATGCTCTACCATATCAACTCTCACCAGCAGATTTACTGGCTACTTTGACAGAACTTACTGCTGGTAGCATTGCTCATAGTTATCATAGCTTTTTGCCACAAATGCCCCAACAAGTATTGTTGTGTGGAGGTGGGAGCCGCAATCTCTATTTTAAACATAGATTGCAACTTTTATTACCATCTGTGTCTGTATTAACCACAGATGAGCTAGGACTAAGTGCAGATTTTAAAGAAGCGATCGCCTTTGCTGTTTTGGCATACTGGCGACAGCTAAGTATTCCTGGTAACTTACCTAGTGCCACGGGGGCTAAACTTAATCTGCCTTTGGGTGAAGTGTGCGAGGCATTAGATACATCCATTACGGAGGTCAAGG
The DNA here is from genome assembly GCA_030065055.1 of Calothrix sp. MO_192.B10. Taxonomy (GTDB): domain Bacteria; phylum Cyanobacteriota; class Cyanobacteriia; order Cyanobacteriales; family Nostocaceae; genus Calothrix_A. The sequence continues at coordinate 15,943 of JASJDS010000024.1, read as the reverse complement.
AGAATTTAGAATTTAAAATGAAAAATTTAGAATGAAAAATTTAGAATTACTACCCCATGAATGAGTCAACAGAGCAGTTTTCTGTTGTTCGTGGAATCGTAATTTTAATAGCCTCCAATGTCAGATCAAAAATAATTTTGCTATCAATTGTCCATTCATCGCAGTTTCTACCCTGGGCATGGATTTGTAATGACCTATGGAAGTATTCCCACTCCGTGTATCTATTACCTATAAGTGGAGAAAACCAGCCTAAGAACTGATGAAGACACTAATAAATAATAAATAACTGATAACTGATAACTGATAACTGATAACTGAAATGACCCACACTTTTTTATTAGAACCAGGACGTTGGATACTACAAGGAAGTTGGCTAGAACGCAATCAAATGCCAATTAACCTTAAGGGGATGACTCTTGTGGCGTGGAATCGAGATAATTGGTTCACAATGGCTACAAAACTCATTTTTCCCGATAGCGATCGCTCTGATATTGCTTTCCAGTATAAAGGTCGTTTAGACAATGGGGAGCGTCAGTATACTTTTTTACTACAACATGGATTCTTGGGGCAAGTAGAAGGGGAAGGTTGGATTTGTCCAGATACGATTGTACAGCGTTATTGGGTATTGAGCGATAAACAACGTCGTAGCGGTTTTGAGACCCTACACCGGATTAATGATGATACCTACTACCTAACTTGTGGAATTTTAGCAGGTCATTTCTTGAATATAACTATGGAAGCCAGTTTGGAGCGTCAACCAAGCAATTGACCGAAAAATAAACTGGATACAAGCCCCCCGAAGTTCCTCTTGGTGGGAAACCACGCCATTTGCACAAGCGTGGGAGACCACGCCAGTTCCTCCATTTGGGGAGACCCCAAGACCGGACTGGCTCCACAAGACCGCACTTCTCTGTTGGATTTATCCGTGGAGAAAAACAAAGGGTTCTATCGTTATTTCAAGCCTCCGGGCAAATGACATGGGGTCAATCCAAAATCCAAAATCCAAAATTGAATGACGGGTAAGGGACATATAGCGCTACGCGCAAGTCAAAAGTCACGCATTCAAAAGTCAAAAGTTGACTGCTCATGGGTTTGCTGCATTCAAGGATGTCCTAACCTAATTTCGTAGTGCTATACATGGAAAAAGTAACCTAGTTTCCCGTGAAAAGTCAGCTTCTATGCAGGGTATTTGAATATTAAGTCTTGTATATTAAATTACTTTAATTAACCATTACCATTTATAAACATGAAAGTCAAAACTACTATGGCAGATCCAAACATTGGTCGCTCGCTCATGAACCGTTACAAGCTTCAAGAACTAGTTGGTACTGGAGCCATGGGTCGAGTTTATCTAGCTCAAGACCTATTATTAGGAGGAGTGCCTGTAGCAGTTAAATTTCTTTCACTATCAATTCAAAATCCCAAAATGCGGATGCAGGAACGCTTTGAGCGCGAAGCAAAAACCTGTGCTTTACTGGGACAAAAAAGTATCCACATTGTACGGGTAATGGACTATGGGGTAGATGAAAATAAAACCCCATTCTATGTGATGGAATATCTAGAAGGAACTAGTCTCAGTCAGGTTATTCGCGCCCAAACACCATCTGTAATCAGATTCTTGAGTATGGCAAGGCAAATATGTCTTGGTTTGCAGTGTGCCCACGATGGTATCCCTATAGATGGCAAAATTTTTCCCATTATTCACCGCGATATCAAACCCAGTAATATGCTGGTGCTCCAAGACCCTAGTTTGGGAGAGTTAGTCAAAGTTCTCGATTTTGGAATTGCCAAATTAGTACAGTCAGATGGTGAGCAGACTAAATACTATTTAGGAACCTTGGCTTACTCTTCTCCCGAACAAATGGAAGGAAAGGAATTAGATAACCGTTCCGATATTTATAGTTTGGGAGTGATGATGTTTGAAATGCTCACAGGCAAAATGCCTTTTTTGCCAGAGACTCACTCCTTTGGAGCCTGGTACAAGGTACATCATTATGAACAACCCCGCAGCTTTGCCGAGGTTGCTCCCCAAATTAAAATACCAAAAGAACTAGAAGAACTGATAAATAGCTGTTTAGCAAAATCACCAAGCGATCGCCCTCAAAATATCGGTCATATTCTTCAATTACTATCTAAGCTAGAACAAAAAAATAATGATAGCAGCAATCCTGCTCCTAGTACCCCTAACCCTAGTGTTAGTAAAGAAATTGCTAAAGTAGAACCGGAAAAACCTAATTTTCCCATTCAAATCGAGGAAAACAGCAAAAATAACCAAGGTATCCCAGATATACCCGAAATTTCACCATCATATCCCGAACTAGGTAAAGAAGTTTCCTGGCCTAAAAATAAACCGATCGCCGATATAGTTTTTCCTCAATTAATGCGAGCAAATGAAGAATTAATACCTACTTTATGGGTAATGTTATCTAAAGAGGAAATTAAAAAACGTTTAGTTTGTACGCGATACAATCAATTTTTGTTTATCACTAATCCCCATCCCATGATGTTATGGATTACGACTATCTATAACCGCAAGCACGGTGCAAAATGGCTGCCTTACTATTTGGATCTAAAGAGTAAATTTGGAGAACAGGTTACCACTTTACTCGGAAAAATCGGCAAATATCAATTATTATTTTTTGCTAGAGAAGAACCACACCATTGCAGTCATACTCTAGTTTCTAGTATTGCTACTGCCCAAAGCCAAAGACTGCAAAAATGGGTAAAAATGAGCAGTACTATTGTCTCGACAGCTAATCCTCAGATGAGTAAAAGTTTACTGAAAAGAGAGTACGAAAAAATCAAGCCAGAAGTACTAGTCAAGTTAGAAGCTATTAACACAGATTCCCCTGTGGATCTATCAAGTAGTAACTAATACTCAGTTGCATTCAAAGATAGTACCCTGTCATTGCGACGCTCCGTAGACGCGTTAGCGGCTTCTCGCAGAGTAGCAATCTCATGGACTCGAACTACTACGATAGAACGCAACTTGGTATAAGTAGGGTTTGCTGTTCGCCCTAGCGCGGTCTCATACAGAATTGGTATTAGTTAAACTCAAGGGGAAGAGATTTGCTACGCCATCCTGAAATATCACCTTCCAGATGGAGAATTGATTGAAATCCTGCTTGGTATAAAGTTGCTTGTGCGATTTTAGCTCTGATGCCTCGTTCGCAATACACAACTAAAGTGGAATTTTTCAAGGGATAAATCTCATTAATACGCTGTTTGAGTTGCTTAAAGTCAATGTTAATCGCCCCTGGAATGTGACCGGCATCATATTCTTTTTTGGTGCGAACATCGAGAATTACAGGGGGCTGTTTGGCTTGTATTTGGGTAATAAGTTCGGTCTGGGATATTTTACTAATTACTGTATTTTTCCCGTTACAAGCTGCCATAGGCATCCAGAACAGAACCGCAAGCAGTAAAGGTAATCCCTGACGGATAAGAGTTGACATAGAATTTTAACTATTCTTTAGTGGCAAACATCATCCTACATTAAGTTTTATTAAAAAGCATTGCTTGCCAGCTTGAATATGAATTTATTCAGATATATAATTAATTTTGGATATTTTAAAGTGTTGATTACGTCAAATTATAGCTTGCCATAGTTCGCCATAGTTTAGACAACTAAGGCAAATGAAGGTTGTTGATTGAAGCGTATTATCTATACTAATTAACCATCCTGGTATTCTCTGCTGTAAATCTAGCAGAATACTGATATTTATGATTTTTCGCGTTTACTTCAGCTTGAGAAGCAAATCTTTAGCTTGTTTTATAGTTGACGCCCCGACATCCCCAGCTTTTTTCCAATCTGGGAACCAAGCAAGAGAAGGAGGTCGCCCACTGCGACATTACGAAATCATTTATGCCAAAGTGGAACCCGAATCTAAGCCCCATTGATGCTTGAGAAGTTCTTGGTAAGTGGCTTCTCTGACGACCATTTGTTCATAGAGCTTAACGAGGAAATCTTTAGCTTGTTCGTGGCTCATACCTTGTACCTGAGTGGCAAATGAGCGTATACTAAATTGCTGCTCTAAGGATAGTTTAGGATTGTTCATAATATTGACTCCAAAAACAACTTATTTGTTCGATTGAGATTACTTTTTGTAATCTGGCAAGTACGATGCACAAATAGGGAGTACCGAGATAGTACCCATGTTCTAATAACATAGCAATTTTCTGGATAAATTGCCCATGTTGACATGGGTAATATTGGTGAATTAACTCCGATCCTGACTGAACTGATAATATAAACTTCAAATCCCCTGGGACGAATTTCGGTCATCGCCAGTTGGGAATGATAAGCTATCAGGTTTAAGCGAGATGATATTCGCTTTACCTGATAGTGTGCAAGGTGTCAACCATCTATGATCTGAAATATGACCTCCCAAAATATTTAAGGAGGGTTAAAACATTTTTATCAACTTGTAAATAGGAAAAAAGCTCAGAATGAACAAAACGCTAAGTATATTTACTAATTTTCCTGGGAACTTTCTCAGATAGGTTGGGTGTTAATACTTGCCTCGATTGATCGATGGGCTTAACAATTGAGAACTGTTAGCGCAGCACAAGAGTGCAGGAGGCTAACTGAGAATGGGAAGTAGCACAACAACCTACTCCCCACAAAATTAATCTTCAAAAGCCACAATTACCACTGTGATATTGTCGTGACCACCTTCTTGTTTAGCTCCTTCGACAAGAAACATAGCAGTTTTTTCCAGTAGGGAATGCTCTTGCAAGCAGGAAGCTATTTTTTCGTCAATCAGTTCTTCAGTCAAGCCATCACTGCATAATAGGAGGCGATCGCTCTTTTCCACATCAAGGGGTTGTACATCAATTTCCATCAGGTCTTCACGACCTAAGCAGCGGGATAAGACATGACGGAAGGGATGAACCCGTGCTTCTTCTGGGGAAATATCACCCATTTTCAAAGCCCGTGCTACCCAAGTGTGGTCTTGGGTAATTTGTTGTAATTGGGAATCCCGGAAACGGTAGAGCCTGGAATCTCCCACATGGGCAAACCAAGGTGACTCTCCTGGACGGAGCATAACGGCAACTACGGTTGTACCCATATCAGCGCGTTCGGGGTGATTTTGCTGATCTTGCAAAATAGCTTCATTAGCTTGGAAACAGGCTTCTTGTAATATTTGTTGCCCAGATTTAGGGGAATCCCAATTGTTGAGCAAATATTTTTGAATTTCCTCAGTTGCAATCCGGCTTGCTTCTTCTCCTCCTGCATGACCACCCATGCCATCAGCAACGATAAAAAACCGTCCTTCTGGGTCAGTATAGTAAGCATCTTGGTTGCTAGAGCGAATCAGCCCCGGATCGCTCAGACCCGTAAAATTAATTTTCATAAATTTATTTGAACATTATTAATACATACGGTCATAACGGTCTAAGCGTAAAAGTAGTCTAATTAGCAACCATGATACAGTTGCTGCAATTAAACCAGCAAATACCGCTAACCATATATAATCTTTAAGCAATAAAATTGTGGCAGAAAGGGTGAAACCACTGATAATTACAGAGTAAGTCATACTCAATTGGATATTACTCTGACGGCGCAGCAAACGTTCCGTTTCAATTGAGCGAAATCTCAGACGCACATCCCCTCGTTCTAATCTATCAAGGGTATCTTCTAATCTCCGGGGTAATCCTAGGGCTGTGTTGCTGACTTGCACAGCTTGCCGACTCAATTCATTGAGAAAAGTATTTCTCTCAGAATCATTCATATTGCTCATAAGCTGCATTGCATAGGGTTTGGCAACTTCCATAAAATTAAAATTGGGGTCTAATCCCTTTCCTACTCCCTCTAAAGTTGAGAAAGCACGCATGACAAAAGTAAAAGTTGCAGGGAATCTAAAAGGCTGATTATAAGCGATTTCATACAAATCGTCACTAATGGCGGCCACGGACTGAGCCTCAAAAGGCTTATCCATGAAATTATCCAACATATATTGCACTGATCGCCGTACCGGTCCTATATCTTCTACCGGTGCTAAAGCTCCTAAATTAATTAGGGAGCGAACTACGCGATCGCCATCTTTTTGTGCTACACCAAACAGGGTCTCCATCAGTCCTTCCCGGATGTTGGATTTAATTTCCCCCATCATGCCAAAATCATAAAAGATTAAGTTTCCTTCGGGACTAACGGCAATATTGCCGGGGTGGGGATCGGCATGGAAGAAGCCATTATTCAGGAGTTGGTGTAGGTAAGCTTTTGCTCCTAAATTTGCTAAAACCTGACGATCCAAACCCGCAGCTTCTAGAGCTGCATATTGGCTAATTTTGATTCCAGGAACGTATTCTAAAGTCAGTACTTTAGTTGAGGCATAACGCCAATAGACTCGTGGTACTTTTACCCAATCTTCATTGCGAAAATTCCGGCGAAAAGTATCAGCATTGCGCCCTTCCCGCAAATAATCAATTTCTTCCCACAGAATGCGACAACATTCCTCATATATCCCCAGCCAATCTCGACCCCTACCCCATTCAGGATGTCTTTGGAAATAATAGGCAATACCTTTGAGAATTTGTAAATCGATTTCAAATAACTTTTTTAATCCGGGACGTTGTACCTTGACAACAACAGCTTCTTTGCTGTGTAAAGTCGCTTTATGTACTTGTCCCAAACTAGCGGCTGCCAGAGGAACTGGTTCAAAATCATCAAATAATTGGGGAATTTTGCGACCCAGTTCTTTTTCGACGATTGTCTCTACTTGTTCGTAGTTAAATGCTGGGACTTTATCTTGGAGTTTACTCAACTCTTCCACATATTCACTGGGAAATATATCAGCGCGGGTGGAAAATAACTGCCCAACTTTAATAAAAGTCGGACCTAGATCAAGCAGGGTATTGCGAATCCAAACCGCTTGTTTTTTACGTCTAGCAGCACGTTTGGCTTCGGTCATTCCGCCGGAATAACTCCATGATTTTTTGTTTAACCATAGTTTGAACATTAAGGTCAAAACAAATGACCAAATGTCCACATAACGCCGTCTACTAGAGTAGTTTTCACGATTCCAACGGTATGCTTTGTCTGTATAACCCTTTTCCATATTTCTTGCTTACCGCTGGTTATTAAGTGAGTCACTAGAAAGGAAAAACACGCTAATTCATTTTATAGGCTAGATACCGCAAGGAGTCTAGTTTAACTGGATTCGTTGTAGACGCGGAGCGGCTTCCCGTAGGATACCAACAATCTCCTCGCCTTTAGGCAGGAGAGTGTCAATTTGAGAACAACAGCAGTCACTTAATCTGGAAAAATTGAATTTGATTCAGTTTTAACCACTAATCTTTCAATGTTACTCTAGCGGAGTGGCAAGTTAGTACTCCCCAGGTTGATTAGTGGGTCAATCTAAAATCCCAAATCCGTCGCCAATTGTCATAAAAATGACGCTGCTTAAATTTGACTGCGATAATTTTGTAATTCTGTTCTCAAAAGAGCAATTTCTGCTCGTAATTCATCAATAGTGGCTTGTACATCACCAGTTTCCGAGTCCGATGAAGTTGTGGTGCTGCTAGTTGCAAAATCAACTTCTGCGGAACGATTCGCCCGTTCCATTACTTCTTCGGTAAACTGATGCAGTTGTTCCTTTAACTCCGCATCCACTTTGCCCAGTTCGCTCAAAGCATCGGTAAAACTGCGTTCTACCCGCTCGTTAATCACTTCGGCGACTGCCCTACCAACAAAAAATGCCTGTACTAGAGGGTTACTCATAAATTTTTGTTACGTTAAGCTGCAAAAGAATTATAACTTGACCTTCCATCTTAATGGTAAGGGTTTTGCTTTTATTAGAAACAAGAGTATTGAGGATCAGGTGATGGGGAGATCACAACAAGCGATCGCTAAATCAACCTAGTACATAAATCCTAGTCTATTGTACGAGTCAGTACGGACAAAATAATTTGTCAGATCAAAAAATTAAGGCGGCACCCGGATGGGAACCGGGGGATAAAGGTTTTGCAGACCGATTGCCCGCATCCCCAAACCTTTGCTCCAAAGACTGTCTACAATTCATAGCTCTACAGTTGGACTAAATTTGGACTAAAAAACACTGCTTATAAATACTATAAATATTTATGGACTGGAAACTACTATAGTTGCTTAAGGCTGCTTAGGTCGAGAAGCAATTCCTAAATTAACGTTGAAATTTGCTCCAGATAAAAGTAAACTCTAAGGGAATTGGGGGTCAGTTCAAACTTAGAATATAAAATTCCAAATTAGCATGGGAGATGAAAATAAATTATTGCAGGACTGCTTAGAAAAACTCAAAGCGTTACCGAATATTCAAGTTACTCCTAAAAAAATACCTAATACTAAAATTGATAGCAGTGCTGATGGGATAATTACAATCCGCAGTCCGTTAAAATCAGTAGATTATGTGTATGCAATTCAACCGAATGTGACTGGCACAACGGCTGAACTGGTAATCGCTTATTTTAAACTTCATCAAGAAAAATTAACCAAAAAACTCTTTCTCATCACCCGCTATTTATCAGAACCAGCTATTGCAAAATTAGTTGAAAATAACATTGAATTCATCGACACAGCAGGCAATATTTACCTTAATAGTCCAGCTGCTTATATTCTGATTCGTGGTCAACATCGCCCCAAAGAGAAATATACATCACCTTTACAAATTACTCCCAATAATCTCAAAGTAATTTATATTTTGCTCAAGTTACCCAATATTTTAAAAGCTTCATTGAAGGAATTAGCTGATGCTGCTGGAGTGACATCAACGACTGCCAATCATACCCTAAAAAACTTGTACAGATTAGGCTATCTCCAACGACAACCTGGAGGTAATTATCGTATTGCCCACTATAGTAAACTTCTAGAACGTTGGGAAATTGGCTATATTGAAAGCCTGCGTCCAAAGTTGTTACTGGGACATTTTACACCTGTTGTCAAGGGAAAGTTGGCAGAAATTTTAGATAACATTATTCAGCAAGCAAAGGAAAAAAATTTTCTGATTGGTGGAGAATTAGGTGCTGCACTTACTAGTTCTTACCTTGTTCCTACAGGTGCAACATTACATGTGAAAGATAATTATCGTTTAATTGCCGCTAAACTTAAATTAAAACCTAGCCCAGAAGGAAAAATTATTTTTCTCCAGCAATTTGGTCTTGATAATGCAGGTGATTATAATCAAGCTGAACCTATTGCCGATCCATTATTAATTCATGCAGAATTAATGATGGAAAATAATGAAAGATTAGAAGAAACTGCCAAACGAATTTTTATCAAATATATCGAACCTAGACAGCAAAATGCTTGAAGCAGAAGATAAGCAAAAGCAAGTTTTGCTAGATATAAAAAGTGTAGTATCACGTCTACAGTTACAGATATTGGTAGTAGGAGCAGGCGCAAGAATTTTGGTTTTTGATAGCCGATATAATATTGCAGGTAGAGCGACCACAGATTTAGATTTTGCTGTAAAAGTTAATAATTGGGCAGATTTCAAAGCCTTAAGCAATGAAATGACTCAGGGAAGCAACCCATGTTTTCAAAGAACAAATATTCAGCACAGATTTATACATATTTCAACTGGTATTGAAGTAGATATAGTACCATTTGGTGCAATAGGGGAGCCAAATCAAGAAATACAATGGTCTGATGGGGATCAAATGAGTTTGCTAGGCTTTAACGAAGCTTTTTCGACCGCAGAATTGCAGATAATCGAAGAGATTGAGTTCAAAGTTGTGAGTCTCCCCGCTTTTATTGTGTTGAAATTGATTGCATGGAGCGACAGACGGGCTAGAAAAGATTTAGAAGATATTTATTTTGTGCTGGAAAATTATAGTGACGACGAACGCATATTTACAGAACTAATTAACGAACTTTCTCAAGGACAACTTGAGTATGAAGAAGCGGTTAGTTTCTTGCTTGGACGCGATATTCAAAACAATTTTACCCTAGCTACAATCAAGCAACTAATTAACATCCTCTCGCAGTTACTACAAAAAAGAAATACTTTATTTCCCCCACTGATTCCTCGCATACTTGAGCAAGATGAATGGGATGCTAAATTTTATACTATTGTGCGTCATTTTAAAGCCTTACAAAAAGGGATAGGAGTAAATTAAGCCGTTCATCCTACATCAGAAGCTCGCGCATAGACAGATTTTTGGGCTTTTCGTCAAATCTTATCAGAAAAGGCGGCACCCGGATTCGAACCGGGGGATAAAGGTTTTGCAGACCTCTGCCTTACCACTTGGCTATGCCGCCGAATTTGTGCTTACCTATAATAACAGGATTTGATATGGAAATCTATTTTTAATTTAGCAATTTTTTGTATTTGCCCACATACCAACTTCATTCCATCCCCTGATTCCATATCAAGTAGCTACGGAAGGATAGAAAAAGACTAAGCTGGTAAGTAACACTGGCAAAAGGAAAAATTTCCTAGCGCGATCGCCAAAGCTACTGGCGAAATTCTATTTTACTGCAATACCTGTAAGCACATTATGTTTGATGCACTAGCCGAGCGTTTAGAAGGAGCCTGGAAAAAACTACGGGGTCAAGATAAAATCTCCCCATCGAATATTCAAGATGCCTTGCGAGAGGTTCGCCGTGCTTTATTAGAAGCGGATGTTAACCTCCAGGTAGTCAAGGATTTTATTACTGAAATTGAAACCAAGGCTCAGGGAGCCGAGGTGATTAGTGGGGTACGCCCCGACCAACAATTCATTAAGATTGTTCATGATGAATTGGTAGCGGTTATGGGGGAAACCAATGTTCCCTTAGCAGAAACAGAAACTGCTCCCACTATCGTCTTAATGGCTGGCTTACAGGGTACTGGTAAAACCACCGCCACTGCTAAACTCGCATTACATTTGCGTAAATTAGATCGTAGCTGCTTGATGGTGGCTACAGACGTATATCGCCCTGCTGCGATCGACCAATTAATTACCCTGGGTAAGCAAATCGAAGTACCAGTGTTCGACATGGGAAGTGATGCTGATCCCGTGGAAATTGCCCGTCAAGGTGTGGAACGAGCAAAGGCAGAAGGGGTAAACACAGTTATCATTGATACCGCCGGACGCTTGCAGATCGATGAAAATATGATGGCGGAGTTAGCCCGGATCAAGGACACAGTGCAACCCCACGAAACCCTGTTAGTGGTGGATGCCATGACTGGTCAAGAAGCGGCTACCCTCACCCGTACTTTCCACGAACAGATAGGTATTACTGGTGCCATTTTAACTAAGTTAGACGGTGATAGCCGGGGTGGAGCCGCCCTATCTGTACGCCGCATTTCTGGAGCGCCGATTAAGTTTGTGGGCGTAGGGGAAAAAGTCGAAGCCCTGCAACCATTTTACCCCGATCGCATGGCATCGCGAATCCTGGGTATGGGCGATGTCTTAACCTTGGTGGAAAAGGCTCAGGAAGAAATAGACATTGCTGATGCGGAAAAAATGCAGGAGAAAATCCTGTCAGCAAAATTTGACTTTACCGATTTTCTCAAGCAGATGCGTCTGCTGAAGAATATGGGTTCCTTGGGAGGCATCATGAAGATGATTCCTGGGATGAATAAATTAACAGACGATCAACTCCAGCAAGGGGAAACCCAACTCAAACGCTGCGAAGCAATGATCAATTCCATGACCACCGAAGAACGGAAAAATCCCGATTTATTATCCAGTTCTCCCAGCCGTCGCAAACGCATTGCCAAAGGTTCTGGTTATAGGGATGCAGATGTTAACAAGCTGGTGAGTGATTTCCAGAGAATGCGTAACATGATGCAGCAAATGGGACAAGGAAGTTTCCCTGGAATGCCAGGAATGTTTGGTGGTGGTGGCGGTATGGGTAATCCCATGGCTGGTATGGGTAAGCGTCCGGCTCCAGGTTGGCGGGGTTACGGGGGTACTGGGGGTAAAAAGAAACCGAAGAAAGATAAAAAGAAAAAAGGCTTTGGTAATTTGTAAACAACCTATTAACGCTGCGCGTCAGTCAAAGATTGGGTTCTATGGGGAATCGCCGATATTTCACGGATTTATGCCATACTGTTTGTAGCGACAAAGCCTAAAATGCTGGTCGTCTATGCAATTTTTTTTGCTCAGTAAAGTGGTGCATGGCACGCACCTCACTATAAAATGCTGTATCGGGAAAGTTTTGAGTACCGAGAAGGAAGTTCACCGAAGGACAGACAAGTTCGCCAGAAGCCTACACCTAATCGTTGGCGAAGCCTGCCGTAAGGCATAGAGAAGTGTAGGAGTATCACCAAGTAGCAGAACACAAGTAAAAAGCACTAAACTTGTTTATGTATTGGGAAAGGTAACTAAAATTCACTTTCTCCATTGCTAAATGACACTAGAAAACAGGAAGACGATTTTTCAAGATGATTAAACTGCGCCTAAAGCGATACGGTAAAAAGCGGGAAGCAAGCTACCGCATCATTGCTATTCATAGCCTCGCACGTCGTGATGGTCGTCCCTTAGAAGAACTGGGTTTTTATAATCCTAGGACGGATGAAGTACGTTTGGACGTTCCCGGCATTGTTAAGCGACTGCAACAAGGTGCTCAACCTACCGATACAGTCCGTCGCATCCTGGAAAAAGCCAATGTCTTTGAACAGGTCAGTGCAACATCAGCATCGTAATCGTAAACTAACCAAGAAATCTCCCAATCCCAGTCCTGATTATGTCGGACTGGTGAAATTTTTGATCGAGCCATTTTTAGAATCCCCAGAATCCTTAAGCGTCGATTGGGAAACTTCTCTGAATCACAAACGTGTCTGGATTCGTATTGCCTTTGACAGTGCAGATAAAGGAAAAGTATTTGGACGGGGAGGGCGTAACATCCAGGCTGTACGCAAAGTAATTGCTGCTGCTGCTGCGGCTGTCGGACAATCGGTATATCTGGATATATATGGTAATACAGCCACAGAACGGGAAGATACACCCGTTCCAGAAGCAGGGGAAGAGAAATTACCACCACCAAAATTAAAACCAAAACGTGGAAATGGATCTAAACCCATTGTCAAACCACCCTCCCGTTAATCCGAATAGTGGGTATTTCCCCAGGCTTGGCAAACTTCTTGGTTGGTTTGATTAGACAAAACGGGGATCTTTAGCAACCACAGTAGTGTTTCTTTTCAAACATCTTGTACCACAACATAAGTGAGAAAAATAGAGACTTAAAAACCTTAATTTTTCATAGGTGAATATTGTCTCCTTACGATTATTAAGCGGGTGTAAGATCTGTTTAATCTCGCTGGGTTCCAAAGGCAGGGGGCAGATAGCCGCGATAGGTGGAGGTTTGCTTGTCGGTTAAGCAACCCTATTGCCGAGGCGAGTATTTGGGTTTAAGACCTCCGTTAAACGCTTGACGCGTTTTAACGGAGTAGAAATTAGTGGTGGGTGAGAATTCTTCACTAATTGCTCCCTTCTGCCTCCTGGCTTCTGGCTGATTCAATGCTCCTCAAAAAATTAAAATAGTATGGCAGCTGCCTTAACAATTCAACTGCCGAGTATCGACAGTGCGATCGCTCTTGCGGGATATACTGAAGAAAATCTGAAAATGATCTCCAGACTCACAGGAGCAAACTTAGTATTACGTGGTCAAGAACTGTTGATTTCTGGCACCCCAAACCAAATGGAGATCGCCAGTAAATTAGTGCGATCGCTAGAAAATCTTTGGAATCAGGGTAATATTATTTCTAGTGCTGATATTTTAACGGCACGTCAAGCCCTTGATACCCATCGGGAAGGGGAACTACAAGATTTACAAAAAGGTACTTTGGCGAAAACTCGTCGGGGTGAGGTCATTCGCGCCAAAACATTTCGTCAAAAAAAATACATCGAAGCCATTGGCAAACGGGATTTGACCTTTTGCATTGGTCCTGCAGGTACGGGTAAAACCTTCTTAGCCGTAGTTATAGCAGTACAAGCACTCCTAGATAATAAATTTGAAAAACTAATTTTAACCCGTCCAGCGGTGGAAGCAGGGGAAAAGCTGGGGTTTCTGCCAGGAGACTTACAGCAGAAAATCAACCCCTACCTGCGTCCACTTTACGATGCCATCAATCAATTTATTGACCCAGAAAAACTACCATCTCTCATGGAGCGAGGGGTGATTGAAGTGGCTCCCCTTGCCTATATGCGGGGACGTACCCTCAATAATGCCTTTGTGATTGTGGATGAAGCTCAAAATACCACAGCATCCCAAATGAAAATGGTATTAACTCGTTTGGGTTTCCACTCCCGGATGGTGGTGACTGGGGATATTACACAAACAGATTTGCAGCCTCATCAACAATCTGGGTTAACTATGGCTATCAGGATTTTAAAAAATGTCGAAGGAATCGCCTTTTGCGAGTTCTCTCAAAAAGATGTAGTCCGCCATCCTTTAGTACAGCGTATTGTTACTGCTTACGAACAACATGAAACGTAATTCATAATTCATAATTCATAATTCATAATTTGTAATTTGTAATAGCCTGTGGCAAGGACTAGGGCGTGTTTTCAAACCCCTAAATCTCTCACCTCTTAGCCTGGAGCTATACGAGCAAAGCCCACCTACGTGGGCTAAAAACCTTGACCGACCTTCGGTCGAGGGAATAGGGAACGGGCAACAGGCAACAGTTGGGTTGGTTGCTTGGGAACAAAGGTTGTTGCCCTTGAGTTCCCTGTTAAGAGTTAAGAGTTCCCTTTAATTTTCGTAGTCCGCGCAGGCGGACTTTGTACGTGTAGCCGCACCCTTCTAGGATACTGTTGGCGACTTTGAAAACAGACCCTAAGCCCTACATAATTTGTAATAATGCTCTTTGGGTAGACGCAAGCTAGGTAATTGTTGGTTGCCCAATGAACACATGATAAATAACAAATGACAAATGACTAAAACATTAAAAGACTTTTTGTCAGGTTGCGAAGCACTCGGCACATTGCGTTTAATTGTTACCAGTAGTGCAGCAGTATTAGAAGCGCGGGGTAAGGTAGAGAAGCTATTTTACGCCGAATTACATAAAGGGAAGTATGCCAATATGCATACTGAAGGTTTTGAATTTCACTTGAATATGGACAAAATTACTGAGGTGAAATTTGAAACAGGTGAAGCGAAGCGAGGTAACTTTACTACCTATGCCATCCGATTCTTAGATGATACCCACAAACCTGCTTTAAGTCTGTTTCTGCAATGGGGTAAGCCAGGAGAATATGAACCAGGGCAAGTAGAGGCTTGGCAAGCTCTACGGGAAACTTACGGGGAAGTGTGGCAACCAGCACCTGTGCTTGAAATATGATACCAGTGTAATTTCAGTTATAGCACTACGCGCTAGGGAACAGGGAACAGGGAACGGGGAACAGCAGACTGTCAAGGAGTTTGCTGGATTTAGAAATATCCGCGCCCTAAATACGTAGTGCTATATCTACTATTTAGACCATGGCGCGAAAGTCGTAAACCTGCTATCAATCAAATCTTGCACCACAAGATTATTGAGAAAATTATAGTCTGAAACCATTAATATTCCGTAAGGTGGGCAGTGCCCACCTTACCCTTATTGAGAAAGTGCAAAATATGTGATAAAAAACTTGACCTATAGGAATCCGTTTTGATTTCAAGCTTTAGCGTTAGGGACTGTTTTCAAACCCAAAATTAGCATCAATTATAGGTTGGGGAGCCACTCCGTTGCGGAGGTTCCCTCCGTTATAGGAAGTGGCGTTTGAGGAACTAAACCCAACATTTTCTGTACACCCAGAAAAATTGTAGGCTGGGTTGAGGGACGAAACCCAGCATATCGTTGGGTTTCACTTCGTTCAACCCAACCTACGTTTTAGTAAAGTATTTGGCTATTGAGTGCAACATTTAACCTGTGCAAACCTGCGTATTCGCAGGCAACACCTGTATAGCATCAGATGAAAATCTAATGGTTGTTGCCGACAAAGCTTTGCTGTATAACAAAGCGCTGATCAACTTTTTTGCAGGCTTAAATAA
>JASJDS010000146.1 GCA_030065055.1 Calothrix sp. MO_192.B10 | reverse complement strand
TGTAGTAGTTTGGTTGTGGATGGGATTGCCACGCTCCACTACGTTACGTGAGCGCTTCGCGCACGCTACGCGGTAAGCGCAGCGGGAGCCGTAGGCTTTACGCTGCGGACATCTACTATCTTTGATTGCAACTTGGTATTAAAGGGAACTCTTAACTCGTCAATCTACGCCTAAATTCATAAAACCCTCTTCAAATAAGGGTTTTATATTTTTATCCAGTGAGAGTGATAACAGAGGATTAAGTGCTATGAAGTTTTGATATGGAATTGTAATAATTCAGGTAGGGGATTGACAAAGCAAGGGGCAGAATCGGAATATTACCTCAAGAATGTCAGGACTTACGCAACTGGCATAAGCTAGCGGACTCAGGGATACGGAACTGTCTCAGTTGGCTGATCAAACTTGGGAAATTGCCATTGAGTTCAAGTTTGAATATTCAATCGTCACATATATTGATAAACTACCCATTGGCAAAATCCATGAGTGATGCTCACAAACTAATGCGTGGAGGGACTGATAAATGGGTAAATACGATCGGATTTTTCAATCAGATGATTTATCCACAGAAAAACTAACCCCAGAAGAATCAGTAGCTGCCATAGCCGTTGTCACTGCTGGTGCTGACACACCTTTAAATCAGGTGGAATTGGAATTTTTAGTTGATACCATTTGGGGATTTGAGATTTTTGAGGAATACTCAGATGCTCAGTTATTAGCAATGTTAGAAAAACTAGTTACTATTGCTAATTCAGAAGGGTTAGGAGCACTTTTTAATGCAGCTTATGAATCTCTTGCTGATGAACTGATTTTAGATGGGTTTGCTGCTGGAGTGAGTGTACTTGTAGATGAAACTACAGAAAATATTCATATTCCCAAGGATAAAATACCTTTGCTCAGAAATCTCCAGTCAGCTTTAGACTTAGAGTATGATGAAGCACAGGAAGTAATTGACAATGTAATTCTTGATTTTGAGGAGGCAGAAGACGATGAGCTAGATGATGAGGGAGAGATATTAAATCTAGAATTTTATGAATCACCTTTGAATAATTTTGTAGTCGCTGTTCCTGTTAATCTCCAAGAAGGTGCTAGGATCAACACTCAAGAGGGATTAGTTGGTTTTTCTGATGATTATGGTACTTTGCTACGCATAGATTATTATCCTTTCCCGCCAGATCAGAAAGCAGATATACAGGCTACAGGAAAGGAAGAATTTTTTCGTTCTATTCTATTAGATAAGTACATTAATCAAGCAATTGTTGCCAATTTAGCTACTGCTAAAGTGAAGCATACAGAATATTTAGTTGATACTATGAAAGGTGCTTTATTTGCTGTAGTTGATATGCCTGGAGGCTCAACAATTTCTAAAACTAGCAATAATGGAAATGCAACTCGGTTGAATGCATACCGAGGGCTTTTAACTTTCATTTATAATAATTTTTTATATATTTTAACTAGCCAACGTACCTTTTTTACTGGACAAACTCCTGGGAATATAGAAGAAGAAGCCGAAGAAATTAAGCAGGATATTTTTGATTTTCTAGATTCTATCGATTTTTATTAATTATCATAACTTGAAAATGGTTGTTAGTTGTTAGTTGTTAGTTGTTAGTTGTTAGTTGATGGTTGACAGCTTAGGTGTGGAAGTAGCACTTGAGATATATTTTCATGGCTTGGTTGTGGGGATTTTCCTGTGGGGGACTAGCTTGAAAATAGGGAGTTCGGAGTTCGGAGTAGGGGCGGGGTTTCCCCGCCCGGAGTGAAGGAGTAGGGGCGCATTGCGTGCGCCCTTGAGGAGTTAGTCACCCCCGCATTTTCATAGGCAGGTTGTGGGGATTTTCCCGTGGGGACTAGTTTGAAAATAGGCGCGGAGCCGCCCAGTAGGGGCGCATTGCGTGCGCCCTTGAGGAGCTAGTCACCCCCGCATTTTCATAGGCAGGTTGTGGGATTTTCTCGTGGGGGACTAGCTTGAAAATGGTTGTTAGTTGTTAGTTGATGGTTGTTAGTTGATGGTTGACAGCTTAGGTGTGGGAGCCGCACTTAAGATATATTTTTATCCTTAGTTGTGGGATTTGACCATGAGGGACTGCCTTCTGCCTGATTCAAGCAATGCCTGAGAAAGTTTTAATCTATTTCTCAGGAAAATCTCATTGACTCATCAAGAATCTTCAAGCTTAGTAAGCGAACTTAATAAATAGTTGAACTGTTTTAAATTTTTGAACCCAAAAGGGATGTGTCATCTTGCTTGTATATCCAATATTACAAAGACTTCAGCAGCTAACTATTCTATCAAGATCCGGATACCTGGGAGTAGAATGCGATCGCAGGTGGGATGCAAAAATACAATATCATTGGCAACCTCATGACAATATTCCTCACACTTGCCATTGTTGTCTTGGCACTGTTTCTCTTTGTTGCTGAATGGTTCCCGTCAGATATAGTCGCTATCATTGTCGCACTGCTGTTAACCCTTCTAGGCTTAGTTACTCCAGAAGAGAGTATCTCTGGCTTTAGTAACTCTGCCACCATTACCGTCATGGCAATGTTTGTTCTGAGTGCAGGGATCGCTCGCACTGGAGCCATTCAAATTCTCAGTGACCTTTTACTTAAGTGGGGTGGTAAACGACCTAGTCAACAAATCTTCACTTTGGGGATGATTGTTGGTCCAATTACAGCATTTATTAATAATACTGCTGTTGTTGCCGTATTTTTGCCAATTATTGAAGAATGGTGTGATAAGCAAAAAGTTTCAGTTTCCAAATTATTAATACCCCTATCATTTGCTGCAATTTTGGGCGGCATGATTACGGTAATTGGGACATCCACAAATGTATTAGCCAGTGGTTTGTCTCAACAACTAGGGTATGGAACATTTAGCTTATTTCAATTCACTCAACTAGGGTTAATCACATTTGGCATCGGTCTAATTTATCTCACCCTATTAGCACCACGACTCCTACCTAGTCGCAAAAAACACACTGATGATATTCTGACTCAAGACTACGGTCTGAAAGATTACATAAGTGAAATTTTGATTCCCCCTGGGTCTAATTTGGTGGGAGAAACATTAAATTCGAGTGGTCTAGAACATAAATTTGATGTCGATGTATTGGAAATTATTGCTGATAATACCCGTTTTCATCAACCTTTGGAACATCACAAATTACAAGCTTGTTCGGTGCTTTTAGTTAGGAGTAATCAAGAGGATTTAATCAAAATCAAGGATGAAGAGCATCTGGAAATTTTGCCCGATTTTATCCGCAATAAAAAGTCTTTACAAGCACAACTTAGCTCAGAAGACGAAGGCATTGCAGAAGTTCTGATTCCTTCTAATTCCAATCTAATCGGTTCAACTGTCAAAGAAATACGTTTTCGCCAACGCTATAATGTCACAGTATTAGCAGTCCATCGCGGACAAGAAATTACCCGGGAACGCCTCAGTGAAATCCGATTAAAATTTGGTGATGTCCTCTTAGTACAAGGTCCTAAACAAAGCCTTTTAGGTTTGCAAATTAATCGTAACTTATTGGTACTGACACAGCGGGATTTAGAAGCACTCCGACGTGATAAAGCTTCTATCGCAATTGGTATTTGTTTGGGAGTTGTAGTAGTTGCAGCTTTTAACTGGTTACCTATTCTCATAAGTTCCCTTATAGGTGTGGTACTGATGGTCTTAACAGGCTGTCTTAAACCCAGAGAACTATACGATGCAATACGTTGGGATATTATCTTTCTCCTAGCTGGATTAATACCCTTGGGTATAGCTATGGATAAGTCTGGTGCAACCCACTGGCTAGCAAATAATCTAGTTGCAATTGCCGCAAATTTCTCTGGTTACTGGATACTAACTTTTTTCTTCATCATTACTTCTGTATTCACAGAAATGATTTCCAATAACGCCACAGTGGTTCTACTGTTACCAGTTGCAGCCAATGTTGCAGAGAATCTGAGCCTGAATCCTTTTGCTCTTATGCTTACTGTCATCTTTGCATCATCTAACAGCTTTATCACACCAATTGGTTATCAAACTAACACTATGGTTTACGGACCAGGAGGCTATAAATTTACCGATTTTATCCGCGTCGGTTTACCCCTGAATCTATTAATGACAATAACTGTACCACCATTAATTATCTTGTTCTACGGACTTTGAAAATTTTAGATTTTGCATAGATGTACCAACAGCAAATTCCCAACTTAAGTAACCGTTCTCCTCCTTTTACAAGTAATAAGTAATAAGTAATAAGTAATAAGTAATAGGTAGTAAAAATCTCCTTGTTACTAATGCAATAAACAAGTCAAACCCTCTTTTCTGAACACAATACTAGGAGTAAAACTATGTCTCAAATCACAGCTTTAATTCAACCCCACGGTGGTAAAATGATTGACTGCCGTTTGCAAGGGGAAGAACGAGAACAAACCCTATCTAGAGCCTCCAACCTACCTCGTCTCATCCTCTCTATCCGTAATATTGCTGACCTAGAATGTATTGCTACAGGAGTTTACAGTCCCCTAGAAGGCTTCGTGAACGAGCAGGAATATTACTCCATTGTCAAAGATATGCGGTTGAGTAATGGTCTTGCGTGGAGTATTCCTGTTACCCTGCAAGTTCCTGAGGCTGTTGCAAACCAATACCAGTTAGATTCTGAAATTGCTTTAGCTCATCCCAACGGGGAGATACTTGCTGTGATGACCATTACTAGCAAGTTTAAGCCAGACCAAGAATTAGAGGCACAGAAAGTTTACCGGACTGCTGAAGATGCCCATCCCGGCGTTAAAGCAATGCTCAAAGAAGGGGAAGTTTACCTGGGAGGTCCAATTAAACTGGTTAACCCAATCCCTCAGACAGATTTTCTCAATTACCGCTTAACTCCAGAAGACACCAGAACTGAATTTGCCAGACGTGAATGGAATACAGTTGTAGCATTTCAAACACGTAATCCCATCCACCGTGCCCACGAGTACATTACCAAAATTGCCCTAGAAGTTGTTGATGGGCTGTTCATCAATCCCTTGGTGGGACAGACAAAATCTGATGATATTCCAGCTAAGGTGCGGATGCAATGTTATCAGGTACTAATGGAAAAATATTACCCGCAAAATCGCGTATGCCTTGGTGTATTCCCCGCAGCCATGCGCTACGCAGGACCACGGGAAGCAATTATGCATGCGATCGCTCGCCAGAATTACGGCTGTACTCACTTTATCATTGGACGGGATCATGCTGGAGTGGGCGACTACTACGGTACTTACGATGCACAGTACATCTTTGATGAATTTACACAAGATGAATTAAACATTACTCCCTTGAAGTTTGAACACGCTTTCTACTGCACTCGCAACCAGTCAATGGCAACAGCTAAAACCAGTCCTAGCACCAAGGAAGAAAGAATACACCTATCTGGGACAAAAGTGCGGGAAATGCTGAGAAATGGTCAAACCCCACCACCAGAATTTTCCCGTCCAGAAGTGGCAGAAATTTTAGTTTCTTCTATGAAACTAGCCACGGTTTAGTAGTAGAGACATCTGGCTTGACTGATGACTGGTTTCCCAGCCTCCAGGCTGGGAACCCATCCTAGGAAGCTCTGCCTCCAGGGGCTTGACAAGAGCCAGAGCCTCTCAAAATACATTTCCAGCCCAGAGGCTGGTAACGAGGAAGAGACATCTGGCTTGCACAGCCTAAATCGTAAAACCTAAATATTTACACAATTGAAACATAAACAGAGGAGACAATCATGACCTTAGCTAAAGATATTTCCTTCACCGAAGCTGACATTGCCAAACTAGAATCCGAGTATGCAACCAAAAGACCCCAAGACATTCTGGCATTTGCTCTCAAGCAGTTTGACAATATTACTATTTCCTTCAGTGGTGCAGAAGATGTAGTCCTGATTGACATGGCGGCGAAAATCAACAGAAATATCCAAGTCTTTTCTATTGATACAGGTCGTTTACATCCTGAAACCTATCAGTTTATTGATAGAGTCAGAAAACAATATCGAATTAAGATCGATGTCATTTCCCCTGATGCTGCGGAAGTCGAAGCATTAGTCAAAGAAAAAGGACTATTTAGCTTCTACAAAGACGGTCATAAAGAGTGCTGCGCTATCCGCAAAGTAAAACCACTACGTCGCAAACTTGCAACTGTTGATGCTTGGATTACTGGACAACGCAAAGACCAAAATCCTGCAACCCGTGCTAGCGTTCCCGTAATTCAATTAGATACCGCTTTTTCTAGTAGCGATCGCAACCTAATCAAGTTCAATCCCTTAGCTAACTGGACTTCTGCTCAAGTATGGCAATACATCCATGCTAACGAAGTCCCCTATAACCAGTTACACGCTAAAGGTTTTACTAGCATCGGTTGCGAGCCTTGCACCAGACCTGTTTTACCCAATCAGCACGAACGTCTTGGTCGTTGGTGGTGGGAAAATGCTGCTGACAAAGAGTGTGGCTTCCACGAAATTAATTTAACACCAAACAATAACTAATCTGTCAAATAATGACGGATTTGTACCAGATGTAGCCAACATATTTGTAGAGACGTAGCATTGCTACGTCTCTACAGAGAAATCATGTTTATTTTGTCATCAAAAATAGTTAGGAACAATGCATATTAAACTAGTCAAAAAAATCAAATTAGATGGTAATCCATGCCGTAAATCTGCAAGAGTATTAAGCGAAATTGAAAAATTAGATTTACTAGACAAAATAGACGAAATCATTGCCGCTGATGAACGTCAACCATCAAGTGAAGGATTTACTTTAGCGAGGAAATATCAAGTAGCAGCAGCACCTTTTTTCATAGTTGAAAATGAGTCAGGTCTCACCCGTGTGTATACCGCATATCATCGCTTCATGAAAGATATTTTTCAAATATCAGTTTCAGAAGAGGAAGAAATTTTTGAAATCATGGCTCAAAATCCTGAATTAGATTACATCTAAATTATCTAGAGACGTAAGTCATATTTTACGTCTCTAAAAAAAATGGTTAAGTGCATTGAGATTATTAGTGTTATTTATTGGTCAAAAATATCATGGCAAATCCACCTCAAAAAATTAATTCAGAAGTTGTAATAACGCCTCAATCTTATAGCATACTCGCAGGATTATTATTAACGTCTGGGCTTGCAGTTCTCGCCGAATCTCTGCACAAAATACCATCCCTATCACTTTTGAGTTCATTAATTCTGGCAATAATTTTAGGAATTTTAGTCAAAAATACCATAGGAGTTCCGAAAATTTTTCAGCCAGGAATCAAATTTTCTCTCAAACGCATCCTGAGACTTTCAATTATTTTACTGGGATTGCGACTGAGTTTACCTCAAGTGATTGCAGTTGGTCCAGTTGGGTTAGCAATTGTCTTAGTTACTTTGGTCAGCACATTTATTTTTACTTGTTGGTTGGGAAGACAATTAGGAGTAAATCAAAAACTGACAAAATTAATTGCCGCAGGCACTTCTATTTGTGGAGCTTCTGCTATAGTTGCCACAAATGGTGTAGTCGAAAGTAAGGATGAAGATGTGGCTTATGCAGTGGCAATAGTAACAATTTTTGGTACTATTTCTATGTTGCTTTACCCTTTATTACCTGTTATATTTAAGGTAACATCCCAAGAATTTGGAATTTGGTGCGGTGTTTCTATTCATGAAACTGCCCAGGTAATTGCAGCCGCATTTCAAAGTGGAGAAATCAGCGGTGAATTAGCCACAATTGCCAAATTATCAAGAGTAATTTTTTTGGTTCCAATAGTTTTAACTCTGGGATTATTATCAGCAGGTTCGGGTCAATCAGCGCGAAACATAAAGTTAAATAAATTGCCAATTCCTTGGTTCGTATTCGGATTTATTGCCCTGATGTTGTTGAACAGCATAAATATTGTCCCTGAGAGTTTGAAAGCATCAATAATTGAGATCAACCATTTTCTTCTGGCAATTTCTATGGCAGGAATGGGTTTAAAAACTAGTATTACTGACATTAAACAAACCGGAATCAAACCTCTTTATTTAGGAGCTGCTTCATGGCTATTCATATCTATATTTAGTTTTAGTCTGATCAAGACTTTCTACTAAATATTCATTAGTTATATGATGTCCGGCGAATCACCCATAATTGGGAGCATCCCACTTTTGCAAAATATCACAATCTTGGGTCATTGCGAGGAGGAACGACGTATAGCCCTTCGGTACGGACACGCTACACGGTAAGCGCAGCTATGCCGTAGGCTTTACGCAATGACATGTTAAATTTGATTATTTCATCGAATAATAAAAACTGGGATGCACCCCCCATAATTTAGGACATGGTGCAAAAATATGAAATCTCTTTCTCCCCCTGTACCCATGCAGTCTTAGTGATAAATCTTTAACTGGACATGATATTATTTGTCCTTTGAGATTACTTATCATACAAGATAAATATCTCACTTGTATCCGTTCATTTAAACTTGTCAACCAATCTGAAAAATTTTGTTCACTCTACAAGGAGATTTACAATGAAGAAAGTATTCTTGAGTGTTTGGGCATTAGGTTTATTTGTTCTTCCAGCCTATGCCACTAAAGGAATGAGAGAAAATGCCAAAAGTGATAATGTTGTAGCTGGAAGAACTACTAATTTTAAACCTAATAGAAGAGCGAAGAAAAATGGTATTGTTAAAGTAAAAAGTAATTACAGTGTATCAGAAACAGCTCAGAGATTTGAAGCGATCGCTAAAGAAAGAGGTTTGAAAATAATTGCAAAAGTTGACCACGCAGCAGGGGCACAATCTGTTAATAAAGAATTACGCCCGACACAATTGATTATATTTGGTAATCCTGCTGTCGGTACGCCATTAATGCAGTGTAATCAAACTACAGGAATTGATTTACCTCAAAAGGCACTTATTTGGAAAGATGAACAAGGACAAGTTTGGTTGGGTTATAACAGTCCGAGATATTTATTAATTCGTCATCAACTCAGGGGTTGTGGTGAAGAGGTACAACAAGCACTTCAAAGAGTTGGAAATGCTTTGAATAGCTTAGCTCAAGAAGCTACTAAGTAGAATAGTGGATTTAATTAAACCAATCCAAAATTTCAGAACCACAATTGATTAGCTGTTGCCATATATCACATTTGCAAACTTTTAGGAGAAATTTATGCAACTATCAAAACAAAACCTTCAGGAAAGCACAGACAAAGTATACGACGCAATTGTGATTGGCGGTGGTGCTGGGGGATTATCTGCGGGAATATACTTGCAACGCTACCTGCTTTCTAGTCTAATTATTGACAAGGGCAAAGCTCGTTCTTTCTGGATGCAAGAACTCCACAACTATCTTGGTTTACCACCAGATACCCCTGGTCGTACTTTATTAAAGCATGGAAAAGACCACTACCTATCTGTAGGAGGAGATTTACTTAATGGTTATGTAGAAGAAGTGGTTGAGGAAGGGGATATTTTTGTTGTTCGGGTAAAAATTGGACGACAAGACAGCGTATACGCCGAGTTTCGTACCAAATATTTAATTGCAGCTAGCGGTATTATTGATAACTTGCCATTTCTCGACGATATGCAGAATGTCTATGAGTATGCAGGGTACAACTTGCATGTCTGTTTAATTTGTGATGGCTATGAAATGGCTGATAAAAAAGTTGGCGTGTTTGGGAAAAATCAACGTAGTTTAGAGGTAGCCTTCAGCCTTGGTTGGTTTACACCACATATCACCCTTTTTACCCAAGATATGTTTGATGTTACTCCCCAATTTCGTCAAAGATTGGAAGATTATGGATATGATTTGGTAGAGGAACCCATAGAGAAGTTTATCGGGGAAAACCACCAGATGACTGGCGTACAACTTATGGATGGTTCCGTAGTTGAGTTGGAAGCAGGATTAATTTCTATGGGTTCCCAATATCACTCCGGTTATCTCTCTGGTATAGATATCCAACGTCAGGGAGAAAATTTAGTCACTGATAAAATGTGTCGCACATCCCACCCCCGGATTTTTGCCATTGGTGACTTAAAAGTAGGACTCAACCAAGTAGTAATTGCAGCATCTGATGGTGCTTTAGCAGCTACAGGAATTTGGCAAGATATTCGCCGCGAAAAAGGTGTAAAACCTCGGTTAGATAAGATAGATTCTTCTTTTTCTTTAGTAAGTTAAGGTAGAAACACCTGTTGGTAAATGGTAATACCAATTTTATGTAAAGTCGCGCCAAATAAATTTCGTAGAGACGTTGCACTGCAACGTCTCTACAATCAATATAAATTGCATCTTCATACAGAAAAGGTATAAGTAATTGAGTCAAATTAAATATAAAACCTCACCCTACTTCCGGCTTCCCTCTCCTTAGTAAGGAGAGGGATTGAGGGTGAGGTTTGATCTGATATTTTATTACGCCTACCTACTTAAATAGTAAATGGTAAATGGTAAATGATGAATCCATTACCTATTACCCATTACCGAATGAAAACAGAGAATATATCACCAGGGAGCGCGTTCAATGACAAACGAACAACGACTGAAAATCGGATTATTTGTTATTCGCTTGGGTATTGGAATATTTTTTCTGGCTTTAACAATACAAAGACTGGTAGTACCAGAAGTAACCCAGAGGGTATTTGAAAAGTTTTACTCATTCCAGTTACCTATTACCACATCTTACGCACTTGGCATTATCCAGGTAATGGTAATACTAGTCTTTCTGGCTGGTTTATACAAAACTTTTTCTTATAGTGCCTTGCTAGGCATACAGGCAGTATTAGTAATTTCCACATATAAAGAATTGCTCAATCCATACAAGCCCAGCTATCTTTTATTTTGGGCAGGTATCCCAGTACTAGGAGCCTTGATTACGTTATTTTTATTGCGGAATAGTGATAATTTTTTGGCTTTCCAAAGCAGTGCTAATAAAAATCTGAGCCTTTCCAGAAACTTCGAGCAGTGGCGACAACAAAAAATACTAGATGTTTTATTTTCCCTCAGTTATCGTACAGGTGAATTAAGTGGATATTTAAAAGAAATTGCTTGCGATGTTAGTAAATTAATTGAGATTGATGTATGTGTTGTTACTCTTTGTCAACAGGGTTTTGCTAAGGTATTAGCTAGTAGTATAGATTTGAATGAGGAGGATAATAGTACTCATTCATTGCACGGTCAATTAACTGGCACGGTAGTAAATACTGGGCAAAATTTAATAGTTGAAAATACCAAATACTGTACTGAGTATGGTCAAGCTCCCGAAGGGATTAATGCCTATTTAGGAATACCATTATGCACTTACCAAGGAGAAGTAATTGGGACAATTTGTTCCTTTCATAAAAAACCACGCAAGTTTTCTGCTCAAGAAATTGATATTGTTGAATTATTTGCCGAACGGGCAGCAACAGCTATTGATAACTACCATCTTTATCAACAACAACGACAGTTTAATCAAACTTTAGAAGCAGAAGTAGCTCGCAGAACCGAAGAGTTACGAGTAGCACAAGCTAAACTGGTTGAGCAAGAAAGGTTGGCAGCAATTGGAGAATTTGCTGCTTCTATTATTCACGAAATTCGCAATCCTTTTAGTACGATAAAATTGGGATTGAACTATTTTAATAAACTTGATTTGTCTCCCCAGGCACAAAAACGCTTACTTCTAGCATTAGAGGAAGCAAAACGCTTGGAAAGATTATTACAAGAAATATTAGTTTATGCTAAACCGCAAACCTTAAAACTTTCACGCCTTAATATTAACGACTGTATTCATCAAATACTAGAAGTACTGCGAAATATGCCAGAAGCAATAGATAAAAATATTGAATTTAATCCAGGAAATACTGACCCGACAATAGAAGGTGAAGAAGATAAAATCAAACAAGTATTAATAAATATTGTACAGAATGCTTGTGAGGCGGTAAGTTCTGGAGATATTGTCAAATTACAGGTGAATACTAACCTCAATCTCCAAGAAATTTATATTCAAGTTATAAATGGTGGCAAACCTATACCACCAGATATATTACCATTACTAACTCAGCCATTTTTTTCGACAAAATCCTCTGGAACCGGACTAGGACTTGCGATTACTAAACGTATTGTTGAAGCACACAACGGCGAATTTTTGATTGAATCAAATGGTGAATCAGGAACATTGGTAACTGTAAAATTACCGATGGTTACTGCATAGAAATACCAGTTTATTTTGTAATTACTTGACTAATTTGATAATTGGGAGCCTAAATCGTGACACTACATATTCTTCTGGTTGAAGATGAAGTCAGATTAGCTAAATTTGTAGAAATGGAATTAACTTGCGAAGGCTATCAGGTTAGTGTCGCCAATGATGGTATGACAGGACTAAGTTTGGCGCGAGAATCTACACCAAATTTAGCGATTTTGGATTGGATGCTCCCTGGCTTAAGCGGAGTGGAAATCTGTCGCCGTCTGCGAGCAACAGGTAGCAAAATTCCCATAATTTTGTTGACAGCTAAAGATGAGGTGGAGTCGCGTGTTGCTGGTTTAGATGCAGGAGCCGATGACTATGTAATCAAACCATTCAGTATGGAAGAACTGTTAGCCAGAATTCGCGCTCACTTACGCCGTACTTGGAAAGATAACCGCGATTTATTACAGTTTGAAGATTTGAGCTTGAACTGTGATAGCCGTGAAGTATTTCGAGGTACGCGAGCCATAGAACTGACAGCGAAAGAGTTTGATTTATTGGAATATTTGATGAGTAATCCCCGCCAAGTATTTACCAGAGAACAAATACTAGAGAGAGTTTGGGGTTATGATTTTGTGGGCGATTATAATGTGATTGAGGTGTATATCCGCTATCTACGGGTGAAGCTGGAAGAAAATAATGAAAAACGCCTAATTCACACTATACGCGGTGTAGGTTATGTATTGCGTGAGGAATAGTTAGGGGTTAATTAACAGTAGTCGATTTAGAATGAGCGAATTTAGAATTATTTTTCTTCATTCTGCATTCTTAATTCTTCATCAGTCTCATTGATTGAAGTCTGCCTGCTCGCTGTACAATATCTATATGCTCTTAGGATTTATAGTGCTACGCGCAAGTAATAAGTAATAAGTAATAAGTAATAAGTTTACTGTTCATAGATTTGCTGCATTTAACAATGTCCTAACCTAATTGCGTAGTGCTATAAGATACAAATCAAACCAAACAAGTAGCAACTAAGTAAGTCGGCACAAATAAACATCACTATGTAACAGAATGTAAACTAGCACAAAACCCTTGGGATTGCTACTCTTCGAGAAGCCACTTCGTGTCTACGTTTCACTTCGTTACACTCGCTGCGGACATACCTTGAATTTTTTACGCCGACTTACTTAATACTTGTAGGGTGCGTTATGCTAACATAACCTGAGTTCGGGATAAGCTGCAACCCTCATTATACGGTTGATTGATTTTGGTATCAGTCAACGTGTTTGCGTCGTTTCAGCCAATTAACGGTAAATAAACCTCCTTAACCCGAACTGAGGTTAACATAGCTCCGCACCGAGCCATATTACCGGATAGTGCGTTACGCTGCGCGGTAACACACCCTACGTGTTTTTCTACTTACTCAGGACTTACGCAACCGGATATTAATTTATTAATATTTTCAGTATAGACTGTTGTTTGAAATTTCAAGACAGCATTATAATTTTTTTTAAAATTCTTTTTCTTATTTTGTATTTCTGGAGAACTTAGAGGACATCTAGTTGTAATTACATAGCAATATTTGGTAGCATCTTTTTTATCAATCGATATATTGTTAATTGTATTCTCAATCTGTTTAAAGGCGTGTTTGACATCACTTCCTTTTAGTTCTATATAAATCTCTATATAGACATTAGGATAATCTTTAGGTTTATCAATAATGATTAACCAATCACATTTAACCCCTGGAATATTTAAGCAACCATCTACCTGAACTTTGTTAACTTCGATTGAATTTTTATTAAAGAAAGTAATTTTACTCTTGTTTTCTTTAATTGATATATTTTTATGATTGATTATTTCAGAACATTTATCCAGATCCACCCAATTTATTCTCCAAGTTCTAGCTCTAATAACTGGTCAAATTCTTCACTCAATTCATTGGATATTTCATCAATTACATTTGCATCAATTAACTGATTTTCTTGATTTATTATGCTTTCAATTCTTCCATCTTTAATAGTATAAGCACCAATATCATTGATGTCTAGCATCTGATTTTTAGGGACTATCTTCATCAATTTTTGAATTAAATTACTGTTGTCTGACTTATTTTTTAATGCTTGCAGAGTATTTCCTGCTTGAATTAAATTATTAAAAGCCGTTAATATGTAAGGACTATGAGTAGTTATCAGAAATTTATGCCTTTTATCAGTCAGATTAAAAATCAGACTAATTAAATTAATGACGTATTTTTGAGATTGAGGAAACAAGTGTGCTTCTGGTTCTTCTATAATAAAAAAGCGAGTTTCATCCAGAAAAGGTAAAACAGCTAATATCATTAGCATTGGCAAAGCTTCTTGCTGTCCAGAAGATGAATTTGATAAATTTATTCGTTTATTATTTTTGTGGTTATATATCCAGTCTTCACCTTTTTCATATACATAATTGCCAACTATTATTTTATTCATCAATTCATCTATCGCATCAGATCTTTGTGTATAAATTTCTCTGTATTGATAAAATTGTTTAACTTGTTCATAATCTGAGCCAAATTCTTTTAAGAAATAATCTATCAGAACATCTTCCGATAGAAAGGAAAAAATATTATTTTGTAGATTGGCAAAAAATGAACGACCCGCTGGGATAAAAGTTAATGGATCAAGTCTATTAACTTCGTTCTCCTGAAGAATATATTGGTCAAAAACTGCGTTGAAATATTTAAGAATATCTCGGACATAATCTTTATTTTTTTCTGTACCTTCAAGAGTTTTACTTCTCTTTTTATATTCAGCAAAAATCTTTCTACGACTTTTAACTAGATGTTCAGAATATTCAAGAGATAATTTGTATTTGTTGTTAGCTAGTTCTTTTGTATATAAGCATACATAGTAATCATTCAAATGATATGTAATATTAAATTTTTGTTCTTTCCAAGAATACTCAGGAAATATTTCTTTAAAATTCTTGATTATATTCTTATCAAAATCTGCTTTATTCTGCTGTCTGAGGATAGAAGAACGATATTTAAGAAAAAAATCCTTGAAAAAATAAATTAATTTAGCAATGATGCTCTTACCACTAGCTTGGGGACCAATCAAAATGTTTATTTTGGCTAAATTTAATTCAATGTCTTCAATATTTAAAAAGTTTATTACG
Source organism: Calothrix sp. MO_192.B10 (assembly GCA_030065055.1). GTDB lineage: Bacteria > Cyanobacteriota > Cyanobacteriia > Cyanobacteriales > Nostocaceae > Calothrix_A. The sequence goes on along the minus strand of JASJDS010000146.1, from coordinate 4,028 downwards.
GTTAATTTTTCCATACACAAAATTATTATTTTATACAATACATTCGTATTATATAAAAATAGGCTAACACTATTAGGACTTACGCAAGCATTATTTGTCATTGCGACCGAAACGTAGTGTAGGGAAGCAATCCCAGAGTTCTTGGCGATTACTTCGCTATCGCTCGTAATGACGTAAAATCCTTGTTAATGCGTAAGTCCTGACTATATTATAGGCGATAATCTAAATGATATTGAAAATAATTTTGAATCGATTTAGGACTTACGTACTCATTACGAGAAGTCAAGTGTTTGGGATTGATTCCTTGCGTCGCCATGACCGAAAAATAAACTGGATACAAGCTGTGTGGATTTATCTGTGGAGAAAAACAAAGGGTTCTATCGTTATTATTTCAAGCCTCCGGGTTTTAGATATGGGGTCAATCCAAAATCCAAAATCCAAAATCCAAAATTGAATCACCTTGAATTTGATGAGATGCAAAAAATTTAACTCAACTATTGTCCCAACTCTTTGATATTGTCCATCACTTTTTGATACAAGGGTTGATTATTTTGTTGCTGAAAAAAGCTGGCTGCTTTTTGTAAATCTGCGATCGCTCCTTGTTTATCACCCTGAGCAGCACGGGAATTACCTCTGTTATTATACGCAGCAGCAAAGTTTGGATTAATACGAATCGCCTGGTTGTAATCAGCGATCGCATTTTGGTAATTCCCCTCACCATAATGGGCATTACCACGATTATTATAGGCAACAGCATACTTTGGTTGGAGAGCAATGGCTTGATTATAATCAAGGATTGCTGCTTTCCTATCTCCCCCAGCAGCGCGGGTGTTGCCACGATTATTATAAGCTTCAGCATATCTAGGATTTATCCGAATTGCTTGGTTATAATCCTGAATAGCTCCATTACGATCCCCTTGAGCCGCACGGGCATTACCCCGATTATTATAAGCTTCAGCATCATTGGCATTAATACCAATAGCTCGATTATAGTCAGCGATCGCATTTTCCCGATCACCTATATCGAAATATACTAGACCCCGGCTATTATAAGCTGCACCAAAGTTAGGGTTGAGGTTAATTGCTTTGGTATAGTCAGCGATTGCTCCTTGTGCGTCTCCCCTTAAATGCTTATATTGACCTTGTATGTAAAAGTCTCCCGCTTTTGATGGTTGAGATGGTGGACGACGAGGGGGGTTAACTCCAATTTCTGTGATTAAAACATCCTTATTCTGACTACAGGAAACAGTTATGGTGGCAAAAAATGCAGTCAGTGCCATTAAACTCAATGCTCTGCCTACACGAGTCCACTCTTTATCTATTAACTGTAATCTCATAATTTATATCAATCAATATACTTTGCTATTTTCACAGGACTTACGCCAGCCTTATTTGTCATTGCGAGCGGATTGCCGCGCTACTCTGCGAGAACGCTTTCAGCGTACGCTCGCAACATGCTCCGTGTAGCGTAGACACGAAGTGGCTTCTCGAAGAGTAGCAATCCCAGCATTTTGGCGATTACGTCGCTGTCTTTAGTCCGTTCCGGACATGCTACGCAAACGTAATGACGTAATCACGTTACTTTTGCGTAAGTCCTATTTCAATTACTAGTTTTGACTAAATATTTGAAATAATACTCAAATATTTATTTGACAAAAGGTATTAGTATCAACAATTACATTTTGGGGATTGCTATCTTGACTAAGAACAATTATATATAATCGTCATTTTGATATTAGAATTTATAATACTCTTTTCCAAATAATTAACCTAATGATATAGTAATCCGGTTTGATTGTTGAATAAAATTAGGTAATTGTAGGGTGCGTTATGGCTTTAGCCTAGCGCACCGAGCCATATTACCGGATGGTGCCGTACTCTCGCCGGTAACACACCCTACGTGTTTTTCAAAAATCAAATAGTAATCCTATAGTAGTCATGAATTATAAATAAATAGCAAAATGGCTGAGTTGTGAAACTTAAATAAATTTCTCATGCATGATTTGATGTATGTGTATACAGTTCGTAGTGGTAACTTAATTACTTAATTGATAATTACTAATTATCATCCTGACTTTTAGGAGTTAGTCGCCAATAAGTATTACTCGATTTTTCTGTGGGTAGAGAATCCAAATTTTCATCTAAATCTTGTTGTAGTTTTTGTGTGAGTGTAATTGGGAAATCCAAACTAAGATTTTGGTGTTGAACAAATTTTGCCAGTTCTGAGAAATTTACTTTCACTGTAGTGCGGTCATAACTTGTTAATTTAAAATGTGATGTTTCTGACAGTTCATGTGCCTGCATTGCTGTTTTGATTCGTGTTTGTAAATGCTCTAGCTCTGAGTTTATAAGTTTACATTCATGTTCTAATTGTATACATCTTTCACCGAGATATGTTAAATCTTCTGTAGCAGGGTCTGGGTAAATTTTACTCTCTAACTCTAACAAACCCAGATATACTTGGGCAAGGTAAATACAATCTAAATAAGCATATTCAATTTGTTCTTCACTCAGGGGTCGTTGACCCCAATCACTCCCCTGTAATTGCTTATCTATATCTTGAAAATTACATAATACCGTTGCCAAGGTTTTCAACTGATAATTTGGCAATGGTAGTAAATAGTAAGGAACTTTTTTTGCCATTTCCATAGTGCAAGTAATATTTTGAGCCTTACTTTTACCCAGCAGTTTAATATCAAAACTGGCATAATGAAATACTTTTTTAATGTTCGGATTTGACATAATTTTGTCAATAAAGTTATCGACAACATCTGATTTATCTAGCACATCTAAAAGATATATATTTTTACCACTCATATCCCTAGGATCGTCTAATACTTGAATTAGTGATAACCTGGGATGACGAGTATTGTAGTCAGCTACTTCTGTATCAATCCACAGGGTTTCAGCTTTGGTATATTCAGTAACTAGACTGTTGATTTCACTAGTTGATGTCAGATATGTCATGTCAACTATCAGTTTTCAGTAAAAATTGTGATTCCACTTACCATATTGGCTTACAGCCAGATAATACCAAGTTGCGTTCTATCATAGTAGTTCGAGTCAATGAGATTGCTACTCTGCGAGAAGCCCTACGGGTGCGCCACTTGACGGCAGTTGACGGCAGTTGACGGCAGTTGACGGCAGTTGCTTTATGCCGGGGAACCCTTTCGGCAGTTACTCCACTTGGGGAGACCCCAAGACCGTACTGCCTCACCACCGCACTGCCTCCTTTATGCCGGGGAACCCTTTCGGCAGTTACTCCACTTGGGGAGACCCCAAGACCGTACTGCCTCACCACCGCACTGCCTCCTTTATGCCGGGAAACCCCTTCGGGTTACGCGCTCCGCGCACGCTATGCGAGCGCCAGTTGCCTGGGTCGGGAAACCCTCCCGCAGCACTGGACTCACCGTCCACCGCAGTGGCTTACCGCTAACGCGTCTACGGAGCGTCGCAATGACTGGGTACTATCTTTGAATGCAACTTAGTATAAGTACCTTTACCATTTCAAGCAACAAGGCAGCGAGAGCTGAAGGCACCAGGAGCTAAAGGGAAGAAGATTTGACTTGTTTCTTCTATTTATAGGGAGGAAATTTCATTCTTTATTACTTATTACTTCTTTCATTCGTAGCAAGGGGTATTGCATCAGTCCTATTTATAGGACTTTTGTTATTAGCCAGGGACTCTAAGTCCCTGGCGGATTGGATGTCCACTCAGCAAAATTAATGTGGTGAAGTACTAGGTTACCCTCTCCTTATTAATACCGATTGAATAAATGATCGCAACACATCCCCTGGTAGAGACGTAGCAATGCTACGTCTCTACAAGAATCTATTTGTCCGATTATTTTTTGAAATTGGTATAAGGAGAGGGTAAGAGAAGGTTGGATTAAAAAGTAAAAAGATAAAAGTAAAAAGTAAAAAGATAATCCCCATAAATAAATTGAGGGGATAAGATTACGGACGTATTGTTTCTTGCACTACCTGTATCGAAACAAATGTTTTTACTTCGTTCCATAAATAAATTTA
>JASJDS010000145.1 GCA_030065055.1 Calothrix sp. MO_192.B10 | reverse complement strand
ACGCTTACCGCGTAGCGTGCGCTTTGCGCTCAGCGTATCCGTTCGGCTTTGCCGTGCCCGAAGGGCTTAGGATTCACCCGGAGGGAGGTTCCCTCCGTTATAGTCAGTGGCGTTTGAGGGACGAAACCCAACATTCTTCGTTAGACTTGTTGGGTTTCACTTCGTTCTACCCAACCTACGAATCAGTTTGAAAACAGTCCCTAGCCCTACTTTGTTGTGTACACAAGCTACAGAAAAATAGGAAAATAGGGAGGAGAGTGAGATTTTTCGATGATTGAGCGATCGCTAATCAAAAACAGAACAATAAAAAGCCAAGAACTTTTGATATTCTTGGCTGATAAAGTTTTATAGCATTTGGTTTTATTAGTGTCGAATATGCTCGTAAATTTCCATGTATTCCTCGCCTGGGTTATTCCAAGAGTAGTCATACTCCATACCTTGTAAGGCTAACTTACGGAATTCTTCAGGATAGTCATACCATAAACCGATCGCTCGATCCATTGCTGATTCTAAAGCATGGGAATCTGTTTGATAGAATACATAGCCATTGCGTTCTTCTGGGGGTTTATGCTGTTCATAATCGCGATCGAATACTGTATTTACTAACCCACCGACTCCCCGGACAATAGGTACAGTACCGTATTTAAAACTAATCATCTGGGTTAAACCACAGGGTTCATAGTTACTGGGTACTACCATCATATCCGCCCCAGCATATATTAGGTGGGATAGTTCTTCATTGAACCCAATTTCTAAATGAACGTCAGGATTATTATTTAGGTGATGTTTTTCATGCCAGAAATGGGCATTAATTCCCGGCTCAGTTGCAGAACCAAGCAAGACAAATTGCGCTCTTTTACCGAGAGCATAGTACATAGCATGGTGAACTAGGTGTACACCCTTTTGATCATCTAATCTACCAATATAAGCAATTATGGGTTTTTCACTCTCTGCTAATAACAGCCTTTCCCGTAAAGCTTTTTTGTTATATAGTTTTTGCTCAAAATCTGTCTTACTGTAGTGGTAGGGAATATAACGGTCTGTTTCGGGATTCCAAAAGTCATAATCAATACCGTTTAATACACCTTTAAATTTATGTTGATGTAAGTGTAGGGTATGCCCTAAGCCACAGCCAATATCACTACAGTGAGCTTCCCAAGCGTGATTGGGTGAAACAGTAGTGACTTCATTGGAATAAACAATACCACCTTTCATAAAATTCAAAGCAAAGGCATTGAAATTATCCCGCAGTTTATCGTATTGGAAATAATAGGATTCGCGGTTTAAACCAGTAGCCCAAAGCACATCTACACCGGCTATACCTTGATGCTTAAAGTTATGGATGGTGTAACAAATCCTTTGGTTGCCCATGCCATGATATTGATACATTTCATATAACAGGACTGGTATTAAGCCCGTTTGCCAGTCATGACAATGGATGACATCTGGACGTTTATTACTTTGGAGTAAAAATTCCATTGCTGCTTTGCTGAAGAAAGCAAAGCGCATATTGTCATCATTACAGCCGTAATAGCAACCCCGGTTAAAGAAATTATCTCCAGAGTGGGGTTCAATAAAGAAACATAATCTGCCATGTACCCAACCACAGTAAACAGAACAATGAATTGCTCCGCCATACCAGGGCACCCACAAGTCACGGTAAGCATCATGCAATCCCCAAATATGGTCGTAGCGCATACAATCGTACTTGGGCAGAATGATCTCAACACAATTTCCCTGGAGTTCTAATTCACGACTAAGTCCATAAACTACATCGCCTAAACCTCCAGCCTTGATCACAGGAGCACACTCCGAAGCGATCTGTACGATGTACATCCCCTACTCCTTGACTTCACAAAAGTTCATGTACTATATTTTGACTCATTCTATGCAAGATTTGCTTATTGACATAAAAATTATTTTGTGTGGGTTGAGGATTTAAAGTGCGATCGCATTTTCGGAGATTAAGTTTTCTGGGATCTGATTAATGTCTACACAACCCATCAGCTCCTGGTGAGAGGCCACAGAGCCCCGACTTCTCCAAGAAGTCGGGGCTCACTCATACCCGCGATTCCTAGATAGGTAGAAGAATAAGGGGAGCAGATAATATGGTCAAGATTAAGCAAGTAGCAATTGTGGGAGGAACTCATGGTAATGAGTTGACTGGGGCTTACTTGGTCAATAAATTTGCGAATTCACCACATTTAATTCAAAGGCAAAGTTTTACTACTATGACTATGCTGGCTAATCCACAAGCATTTAAATTAGTCAGAAGATATGTTGAAAAAGACTTAAATCGCTGTTTTATAAATGATGATTTACAGAATACAAATCTCAAGACAATAGAAGAAAAACGAGCGAAAGAAATCAATCATATTTTGGGACCAAAAGGTCATTCAAAAGTTGATTTTATTCTCGATTTACATAGCACTTCTGCTAATATGGGATTGTCTATAATTCTGGTGAATCAAGAATTATTTAATCTTCGGGTAGCCGCATATCTCAGTGCTATCGAACCATCTGTAAAAATTTATAGTTGGACTGAACCGGGTCAGGAAAATAGTTTCTTGAATTCATTGTGCGATCGCGGCTTTTCTATTGAGGTAGGACCAGTTGCACCTGGTAGTCTCAATGCTACTATTTTCCAGAAAACAGAGCAGTTAATTTATCAAATGTTGGATTACTTGGATGCAGATAATCAAGGTAATTCTGGAACGGGAACTAATACTATTAATATATACGAACATTTAAGGGTGGTGGATTATCCCAAAAATTCAGTGGGAGAAATTGAAGCAATGATACATCCCCAGCTACAAGGAAGGGATTATGAACCATTAAATCCTGGCGATCCCATGTTTATTACTTTTGATGGTCAGACTATTTTTTATGAAGGTAAAGACACTGTGTATCCCCTATTTATTAATGAGGTCGCTTACTATGAAAAGGGAATAGCTATGTGTTTGACTCAAAAGAAAATTATGAAGATTAATTATTAATCTGGTTTTGTTAATTACTAATAAGATTTAGGCAAATAAACTCGGTTTTTATGGTAAATTTTGGATTAAAAAAAAAGATATCTATTCCCTGTGCGTAAATACTGACTAATACAGACTAAAACAAGCAGAGACGTTATTGTAACGTCTCTGCTGAATCCTAATTTCACGTAAATGTACCCTAGATTCACTTTACTGTTATTTATCGTCATTACTATTGAAATCTGTCGAGGAAATACCTAAAACCGCAAGTCCACCAGAAGTAATGTATTTACAGAACTGAACAAAAACAGCTTGTTCTCCACCAAAACTGCTAGGAGAGAAGGCGACAAACCCAGTAAAAGATAAAATTATGCCAATTGCAGTTGTTTTCCAGTTGCGATAAAATGCGTTTGGCTTGGGTTTAGGTGATTTAGAATTATTGGTTGTTTCTGGTTGAGTCATAGAGACAGTGGTTGGTTGAGAATTATTGGTTGTTCCTGGTTGAGTCACAGGAGAAATTGTTTTAGTGTCTGACATGAGCAAAATTCCTTTATTTTTCAGTAGTCTATTGATAGAAAATTTATTCCTAAACAGGAAATAAAGCATAATAGATAGATGAGTAAATTACGATTTTCCGAAGGAAACGCCTTACGGCGAGCATCTACTCATTTAGTAATTTATTGCTGTCATACAGCATGAGAGTTAATTGAAAATGTATTACCTAGTAGAGCTTGATTGTTTGTTCCTATAGATGTAAGCAAGCCCATCCCCAAGTATTCCGGAAAAGTTGTCAGATTTCGATTAAAATTGTTGTGTTTTTTGCTGCACGAGCTAAATTGTGATGGCAATTCTGTGGAAGCAAAAAATACTAATCCCCACCGTAGTAGGTATCTAGTGCCGCTGCGCGGAATTCAAAAGTCACCCATTCAAAAGTCAAAAGTACTGTTTTTCCTAGCTTTAACCTTTTATAAATGGTCTGTTTATTTCCGCCGACTTGTACTAGGGACTTGTACCCTTATATTTAATACTCTGGGTAAATCAAAAATGCAAAAAAAAATTATTTTTGGGTAGCAGTTTCTTACTATTGATAGTTGCTGCGGGTTGTGGAACTGTGCAATTGAATTCCGAACAAGGCACTAGGGAAACAGGAGAAGCTCAAACTATTGCTTTAACTCAGACTGGTTGTCAGTTTCTCGAAACAGAAAGTAAAGATTATCAGTTTAAAACTACGCAAGCAGAAGACTGCAAGGGTATTAATGGCAAAACTTTAGCAGATAGAAAAAAAGGATTTAAACCTTTACGGCTAAAACCTGGAAAATATATCTTTCGAGTCAGCAACCGCGATGTCCCTTATGAGTTAGGATTTTACCTTCGGGGAGAGGGAGTTAGCTCGGTAACTTTACCCAAGGTGAGTGGTGGAGGTTTAAAAAAAGGCACAACTAAGGATTACCAAATTACTCTTAAGTCTGGTAAGTATGTATTTAGTTGTCCCCTTAATCCCACACCTGATTATCCAATAATGGTGGAATCCTAGAAAGGTCTTTATCAGATAGGATGGGATGTTCAAAACTCCCATCTTTTAAAACGAGTGATGATCAAGTAAATTAATATACGAACTTTTACTTAAGATATTCGTTAAAAAAGATGCGAGAAATCAAAATCAAATTACAAGCTTATCCTTTCGCGTTTCTGGCAACTACTTTGCTAATTGGGACAGGGAACCCAGCTTCTTTAGCTTCCGATCCCATAGCCGGATGTAGTGGACCAAGCTCAACTACATCAATCGGTACTAATTCATCTACTGCTAAATTTTTGACATCTGTACCAGCATATAACTGGTATAACGGTTGTGGTCCTACAGCCGCAGCTTCTGTGTTGGGATATTGGGATTTACTTGGCTATTCAAATATTTTTGATGCAGCTGGTGATGATGTCTACCTAACACCTCAAGTTCAAGACCAAATATCTAGTCCCGAACACAACGCTAAGTACAATCCAACTCCAGATAATCCCAATTTGCCAACTCCAACTTTTACTAGCATCGCTGATTGGTTCCGGACATCTGTAGATCCCTTAAATTTTGGATGGAGTTATCTTTCCTTTGCCGACGATGCATTTAAAGGATATGCAAATTTTCGAGGATATGATTTCGATGCTCAAAACAAGAGATTTAGCAATCAATCTTCCGAGAGTTTGTTTAATTGGGATGACCTTGTATCAGAAATTGATTCTAACCGTCCTTTGATGTTCCTTGTTGATACTGATGGCAACGGTGGGACAGATCATTTTGTGCCTGTAATGGGCTACGATGACCGTGGTGCTGAAGGAAGATTTTATGGCTTATACACGACATGGAGCGAAGATGAGACCATTGTTTGGAAACCATTTCAAGATTTAGGCAATTCTTGGGGTGTGGGATATGCGACTTTTGTGAGACCACTTGGTTCTCCCCAATCAGTTCCCGAACCTTCTCTAGAACTTGGCTTATTATTTTTTGGAACTGTAGGGGTAGTTCCAATTATTAAACGCAAACTGAAATCGAAGTTTAGGTTTAACTGAATGCTTATTCCCTAACTTTGTCAAGCTCTACTCATCAAGTTGGTAAGAGTCTAACCCTCTCCTAAGAAACAGAAATGTTTCTTTACATCCATAGGGAATGCGATTGCTTTCCTCGGACGCTTATGTCACTCTGGGAAGAAAAAAATAAACGTAGGTTGGGTAGAACGGAGTGAAACCCAACAATACCAAAGTTTTTGATTGTGCAACTTAGTATTACGAGTATTCAATCGGGTGAGGTGGGCACGGCATGATTAAAGTTAGGGAGCAATGCAAGAATATTGTGGGTGCCGTGCCCCTACAGGGGAATTTTTTGTTTGGTATTTCCTAGAGGAAAAACTCCAGTTTTCAAGATGGATGAGGTTTAATTATACAAATCACAAATTAGGGCGCAAACCGCAGCGCCCCTACATATATTCGGATTTTCGTAAGTTGAAATTACTCGTCAAGTTGCCAAGAATCTAAACTTAATGGTTCATCCAGGATTCTCTTGGGACGCATAATCACTAAAATGCGACCCAATAAAGTAAATTCAGGGGTATCTTCAAACCATTGAAAATCTAATTCCCCATCATTATCTACCACAAAATAACTGCCAGCTTCCCATTTTCGTTGAGCGCGATCTACAATTACCATCACCGGCTCTGGAGCGGCTTTGGTTTGACTGGGGAAGCGATCGCTGTTACATAAAATTACCACGGGATCTTCTGCACTTAATACCACTTGCCACCCCGGTAAGGGAACCCAAGCTTGCTCCCCGGCAAATTTAACTATGCCAAATGGTTCGATTTCCTCTACTAGGGGAACAGTCTTTAAGTCCTGTGGTGTTAATGGTAACTCGCCCACCACTGGTACTATACGGGGCATTTCTGCCTCAGAGTCGGGACGGTAGAAGGGAAGAGTGGGTGCAGGGCGCTTGGGTTCGACGGTAAAATCTGTTAATAGTTGTTCTATTTGCTGTCTGGCAGTGGGGGTATGGACAAATTTTAACCCCTTAGCGATAAGACGCGATCGCACTTGTAAATCTGAGTTTTGTCGCGCCAATTTCAAACATTGATAGGCCACTGCATCCCCTGGATGGCGGGAAAATCCTTCTGGTGGGGTACGAAACCGGGAAAAATCTTTAATGGCTCTAGCGACTTCCCGCGCTTCATCACAATCAACTTGGTACTGAAAAGTCAATTCTGCGGCCGCAGCTCGTTCTTCTTGGGTGAGTAAACGCAGTTCATATAAAACATCACTCCCTCTAATAGAGTAATGCGATCGCACCGCGTCCGATACCCCTACTTTTTCCATAGAAGCATACACCTGTGACCCCACGATTACCTGATTTTGCTGAATTGGCTCAAAGCCTGTTTCCTCAAAAATTTCCTGGGGGGTATAGCCAGCTTTTTGCAGGTAGGCACAACCTTGTCCCCATTCCACCCAATTACCTTCCTTTTGCCGTAATTTGCGGATCACCCCGGCTGTTTCTTGTGTGGGTTGATTTGGGGAATTTTCAGTATTGGGTGGCAGATTAGTCATAATTGGGGCAGCAAGGCTGTTGAGTACCAAGTATTATTTTATGGTCAAATGCTGCAGGGAAATATCTAATTTTGCATCAATCCAAGATTAAGTATGGCATTCCTGCTCTCCTAGCACATTCTCCATCTTTATCATCGCGATCGCCAATTAGTAAACAATTTTCTACTGCAACCCCCAAGGTGTCAGCAGCAATGAATAATCCTTTGGGATCTGGTTTGAGTCTACCAACATTTTTATCTGTGGCACTGACAATACAATCAGGAGATAAACCTAACTGTTCTAATTTAGCTTCAGCGGGATAATCTGAAAAAACCCCAGTAGCAATACCATTAATTATCAGGTTGTTAAAGAGTTCTAATACTTCTAAACGGCGACAACCATACATATGTTGTAGGGGGACTTGAAAAATCCATTTTTCCACTATCTGGCGTACTTTTTCTGGGGAAGTTTGGGATTTTTTGGCTGCCCATTCATATTGAGCATTTTCCACGTCATCCACTACATCTAAGGCGTGTTTTTCCCTTTCTTCCATAAAAGTAGTAATAATTTTAATTTCCCTAATTTTTTGAGGATGTTGTAGATAGTATTTCATAATTTCCAGCCCCACTATTCCATACATCTTTTTGAGATGATATAATGTGCCGTCTACATCAAAAATAACTGCCTTGGTTTTTTGGCTATCAATATTTATTTTGGTATTTTTACTGACAATACGATGAATAAAATGCATTATGTAAATCCAATAATAATGGCAAGTTTTTTCAGGAAAACTGGGAAAGTAATTATTTGAATCCAATATGAATACTGCGGGTGTTTAGATCCCCGACTTCTTTAAGAAGTCAGGGATCTGTTACCTAGTCATCAAAACTAATATCCATAAAAATGCCGCCAATAGCGTCTAATTGGTTGAGAAATATGAACTCCTAAACAGAAAATCACGTAATATATGGTCATTGATAAATAACCAATAAAAGTTCGTTCAATGAAAGGATCGAACTTAAATGCGAATAACAGCCCGATAAAAAATACAAGTTGCGTCCAAAGCATAATATTACCTTGATAAGCTTTGAGAGCAGGACGAGATTCTGTCCAATTTTCTATATCCTTTTCTACAATTCTCCTCACAGATAAAAAGCCAATTCCCATACAAAATGCCCCAAACATTAATAAAATAGGCACAAAACCATCTGCTACTAAGAATGTACCCATCAGTAATCTAGTGGGCATGGTAATAGCATTGACAAATAATTCTAGATAGGGGATATTCCTGGCTATCAATGAATAGAAGAGATTAATACCAATAAAGGCAATATAGATTAGCCCAATGTTTGTACCGAAGTAGAAAAAGCCAAACAATAGTCCGATAGTAATTAGACATACTGCTAAGAGACTAGCTGACTGTTTACTAATTCTTCCTGAAGGCAAGGGACGATTTTTTTTCAAAGGGTGTTTAGAGTCTTTTTCAAAGTCTGTGATGGCATTAATAGTATAAATACCACCATAGAGACACACATTAAAAGACACGTACATTACTAATAATGAGAATATTAAACCTACATCAATTTGTGGAGCAAAGCTAGCAGCACCTAAAATTACGAAGGCAAAATTGAGGTGAAATTTGAGCCGGATAATTTCCAGAAAGTCTTGAAATGATTCTTTCTTGAAAAATGATAATGACTTCTCGATAAATGAATACATGGTATGTTCTTACCAATAGGTACGCTTTGGTTGATTATTTTCAGGGTTTACATATCAATAGATAAATAAAATATAAATTTTTAGCTCATTTATATTTGCAAAATGACAATATATACTCACCCAATCAGATAATTTAATATTGATTGATGTATGAGTATTATCTGTATTAACTAGATAGTTTATAGCAACAATAACAATAATGAATTGAATGGATATTTATATAGTCTTCGCCTTCCCTTGGAATTCAATGAATTCTCATGATAAAGACTAATTGACTGCTAATAAATATATTACTCAAACAGAAATAGAGAAATTGTTCGCGTTAATCAGATTTTAGTAAGTCAGATTAAATATATAAATTTAAATAGCTATAATTCTATTGTCTGAAGCCAGGAATCTTACAGTATGCAAAAGATTGAAGCGGATAGTCATACTCTTTGATTCAAGTTAAGGATTGATGATTTAGTGATGGTTTATTTATATTGAAGAAGGAAGAAGGAAGAAGGTTTGAGCGGGGTTTTGAGATGGGGGTTCTGATTGTTCACAAATAACTTAGGATTGCTATAGTTCCGTTTTCTAACCTGAATGTGGACTGATTAACACATATCTTGCACCTTCGATTGGGAGGGTAAGGTGGGCAATAGGTGGGTTACGGAAACATAAGGGTTTCAGGCTCTAATTTGATCAATAATTTTGTGGTGCAAGATGTGAATTAAAAGACTCATTCATTTATAAAATATCACCTTCAATAGACTTATGTAGGTAATCTAAGAAAGAATTAGCCAAAATTGCTGCTTGGGTGCGATCGCGCAAATCTAAACGATTTAAAATATTAGTAACGTGATTTTTTACTGTCCCTTCAGAGATATATAGTTTCTGGGCAATTTCTTTATTACTATCACCGGTAGCAATTAATCGTAGCACTTCCTTCTCTCTGGGAGTTAGTTCCATTAAATTAGCAGGGGGAGGGGGAGAAGACTGATGATTCTGACTATTTGCAAATTGAGTCATCAGTTTTTTAATTATTCCCGGTCCTAACTGAGTATATCCCTTATTCACAGCACGAATAGCAATTGCTAACTCTTCTGAGGGTGTATCTTTGAGCAAGTAACCCATTGCACCATTTTCTAATGCGGCTTGTACGTACTCATCATCATCAAAAGTCGTCAGCACTAGCACCTTAACCTGGGGAAATTTGATTTTAATCTCCCTTGTGGCTGCCACTCCATCCATAATTGGCATTCTCACATCCATTAATACCACATCTGGATTTAGCTCTGTCATAATTGTTAAAGCCATCGCCCCATTTTCTGCCTCTCCAACTATTTCTAAATCTGGTTCTAGTCCTAATAAAGCTGCTAAACCCTGACGAATTAAACTCTGGTCATCTACTAATAATACTTTAATCATTGTTATGATTTATTCTAGGTACAATATCTCTTTTACTTTATTCAATTAAAGGGATATTAACTATAATTTGGCAACCACAATTGGGATGACTATTTATTTGGAAATTACCTCCCAATGCCAAGGTGCGATCGCGCATACTTTGAATTCCAAAACCAGTAGTATTTTGTTCTACATTAAAACCAATACCATTATCTTCTATTTGCAGGAGTAAATTATGTTTTTTACTTGTAATTATTAAGTCTATTTGTGTAGATTTGGCATATTTACAAATGTTTGTCAATGATTCTTGGATAATACGGTAGATTGCTGTGGCAATTTCTTGGGAAATAGGAGTAGATAAAGCCATATTTAAGTTAGGTTTAATTCCTGTTGTTTGGTAAACATTATCTGCTAAATCCGTAACCGCCGCTGCTAAAGATTGATGTTGTAGAGGCAGAGAACCCATAGTAGAAACAGAATGACGCACATCTTGTAATGCCTGGGAGCCTAACTGTTTAGCATTTTGCAAAAATGATTGTGCTTTTTTCGGTTGAGAGTGCCACAATTTCACAGCAGTTTCTAATTGTAGATTTAAAGCTGTCAAAGAATGTCCTAATGAATCATGAATTTCCCTCGCAATACGATTGCGTTCTTCTAATGTGGCTTGATTTTCTATTCTCAGTGCATATTCCCGCAATTTTTGATTAGCAGATGCTAGCTTTTCACGGCTTTGGCGTTCTGCAATTAAAGTGTTCATCATTAATAAAAAAAATAATAGTGTTAATCCAAAAAAGAGTGCAAAACTAAAAATAATAAATCCCAGGCGTTCTTGCATTATGGGTGGTAAATTTATTTGAGATACACGCCAGAAGAGTGTGGCTACAAATAGAAAAAATGATAATACAGCAATTACTAAACGACCCTGCATCTGAAAAATCAGGCAGCTTCTGATGACTAAAATTAGATACAAAAAGGGAAACATACGTGCTGTTTTAATTCCCAAAAAGTTTGTAACTAAAATTAAAATTATTTGCACAATTGTATAGATAATTTTATGCTTATGCTGATGAGTTGGTAATCGCAAACCCATCAGCCCAAATATAATTAAACTACAAATAGTCAGTTCGGGAAACTGGTTAAAAAATAAACGTAATCTGAATGGTGATATAGTTGACACAATTGCTAGTGTCAACAGCACCCATTCTAAATAAAGTAAAAATTTAAATGGATAATTATTGAATTGAATCGGACGGTTCACAGGAATATACCTATTGTTTAACTACATTTCAATTTATTTTAATCATTATTATCTAAATCGCCAGTCGCATTAGACATAGGCGTGAAAATTAATTATGCGTTACCTTCATAACTTTTAGTATTCTCAATTAGCCCAGATTTCCGCCTGGGAATGAATTACCAGGCTCAAATATAAAGTCTGATAAATCAGACTGGGCAAGGTATGAGAGTGTATTTTAATGTGTTAGTTTGTTAGCCTTGAAATAAATTTCAAGGTGGGTTATCGGGCTAAACGACATTGGTGCAAGTTATCAGTTACCCGGAACCCTTATAGAGACGTAACCTTGCTATGTCTCTACTTCTTTCCCACCATATATCTATTAGTTAAATTTGCCATATGACTAAAGTCATGTATTCATCCATGACTTTAGATAGATAATAATCATCCCTACTCATGACTTTTTCCTCATGTATTGACTAGCTCTAAATTTATAAGATGAAGACACAGAAAAGAACAAATGAGGTTTGAATAAATGCGACTCCAAAAAATTACATTTATAGCTGGGACAATTGCCCTGAGTTTAATCATTACACCTTTCACTGTAAAGGCAGAAACTAACTTCCCATCTCCCCAGATAGTGGCACAAGTTGCACAAATACCTTTTCTAGAAAGTTTGGAACTAACAGAAGCACAAAAAACTCAAATTGCAGAAATTCGTCAAAATACCCGTGCTGAAATTCAAAATATTTTGACCCCCCAACAACAGGAAAAATTTCAAACAATTACAGCCAATATGGATCGCCGTATAAAAGCTTTTCGCACCCTAAATCTAAGTGAATCTCAAAAAAGCCAAGTATGGAATATCCTCCAGTCTAAAAAATCTCAAATACAAGCAATACTCACCCCGGAACAAAGACAAAAAATACAAACATTAAGACAAAATTGGCTCAATCGCCGTCCATTTTTCAATCGTTTCAGTCGTTAATTTTTGATTTGATCGATTTACCTTTTTCACCATTATTACGAGTAAGGAAAAAATATCATGTTGAATCTCAAACGTACATCTTTAATTTTGGCTACTACCCTTACCTTGGGAACAACCTTTGCGACTGCTGCCAATGCAGAGCCAACAGTTTATGAAGGAGCAAACGGAGGTAGTTGCATCAATGGTGCTGTCAGAACTGCTTGTCGAGGACCCAACGGTGCTGCTGGATACAAAGGACCTCGTCGTGGTGCTGTCCGAGGACCCAACGGTGCTGCTGTGTATAGGGGTGTCCGTGGTAATGCCGTAAAAACACGTAATGGAGAAACATACATTAAGACTCCCAATGGAGTTTATCAAGTCGATCGCCATCAGTAATTTATCGCTATTTTCATATTACTTAAAGTAATAATTGATGCCTTTTGATTTATCCTCACCCAAACCCATAAAATCCTTAAATTTATTTGCAAGGGCATAACAGGGTGAGGAATTTCTATAATTGGGGAATTACACGGGATAAATCCACGAGGCTAATCATCGTAATGAACTGCAAAACATTATCACAGACAACTGGAGCGATCGCTAATTACGCTAAGTATACCCTGACCATTCTTGCCTTCACTTCTTTTATCATCCCCCTTAGCTCTGTCCGGGCAGAAACTACATCTCCAAATTCCCTGCACATTGCCCAAGCAAAACCACAGTCCAAGTCTCCAGAACCACCCCTATTAAAGTTAACGCCCCAACAAATAGAGCAAATCCAAAAAATTAATCAAAAAGCTCGTGCTGAGATGCAAAATGTCTTAACAGATAAACAAAAACGAGAAATCAAGACTGCCATCGAGTCAGGTAAGCCTCCAAGACAAGTTTATGCCAGCATCAAGCTTTCCACTCAACAACAGTTGCGTTTACAGAGAATTTTCGTTACTTCTCAACAAGAAAAAGAAAATGTGCTGACGGATTCGCAAAAACAAAAATTAGCAGAATACCGCAAAAAGGTGCGCCAGCAACAATTACAACAGCAGCAAAAAAAGTAATTTTCTAGAAGTGAAGACAGGTTGGCAAACCAGCCAACCTGAGTACTTAATTAATAAACACTTACATATATCCGTACATACCCATCAGAGGCTTTGGCAAGCTTATCAAAGGGGGATAATTCTTGTTTCGATCCGGATATTTGGGAACCAGAGTTACTGTGGCATCTATGATTAAAATAGGTTCAAGCTAAATTTGCGATCGCATGAACAAAAAAAACATCGGTTGGACTATTTCCTTAATTGTGTGGTTAGGAACGATTTATCCTAGCTATGGAGCCAAGCCTGCCGATCCCAAAGTGTTACATGTCATTAATCGTTTGAGTTTTGGTCCCCGTGGCGATGATGTGGCAAAAGTGCAGGCGATGGGTGTGAAAAAATATATTCAGCAACAGCTAACACCCAAATCCATTCCCGAATCCCCTGGCTTAGTTAAGCAAATATCTCAATGGAAAACCCTCCAGCAAACCCCCGCAGAAATTTTCAGATACAGTAAATTAGTCAGCAAAAATCTCCCTCCAGAGATGGTAGAGGCTAGGAAGAAATATATCCGCCAAGTCAAACGGGAAGCAGTTGCAGCTCGTTTACTTCGAGCCACCCAAAGCAATCGCCAACTTCAAGAAGTAATGGTGGATTTTTGGTACAACCATTTCAATGTTTATGGGAATAAAGGTTTAACTCGCCTCTGGGTAGGTACTTACGAACAACAGGCGATTAGACCCTATGTGCTGGGTAATTTCCGCGATTTATTGGGAGCTACCGCCCGTCACCCAGCAATGTTATTTTACCTAGATAATTGGCGAAATCGGGCTGCCAAAAGAAAAGGCAGGGGTGGTAAAGTTCGTAAAGTTCTAGGTTTAAATGAAAACTATGCCCGGGAATTGATGGAATTACATACCCTGGGTGTTAATGGCGGTTATACCCAAGCAGATGTGATTAGCCTAGCTAAAATTTTCACCGGCTGGGGTTTTCCTCGTCGTCCCCGACAAGCAATTTCTGGCTACAGTTTTTACTTTAATCCCCAACGACATGATTTTAATGACAAGGTATTTTTAAACCGAAAAATCCTCGGAACTGGCATACAAGAAGGGGAAAAAGCCTTAGATATGCTGGCAAAAAATCCTGCCACTGCCCGTCATATTAGTTACAAACTAGCACAGTACTTTGTCGCTGACGATCCTCCCAAACGTTTAACTAAAAAGTTAACTAAGGATTTTTTAGATACCAATGGCAATATTAGGGCAGTATTAAAAACCTTATTTAACAGTCGAGAGTTTTGGCAGAAGAAATATTTCCATACCAAATTTAAAACCCCTTACCAGTACGTTGTTTCTAGTATTCGAGCAACGGATACATCTGTAAATAATTGGCAGTCTATATCTCGAACACTAAGACGGCAAGGAATGCCCGTTTATGGATGTTTTACTCCTGATGGTTATAAAAATACCCAAGAGGCTTGGTTGAATCCAGAAGCAATTAACAAGCGTTTGAGTTTTGCTACAGCCCTTGCAGCAGGACGTTTCCGTAAAAAAATTGTTACAGATAATCCCCAAAAACCCCGTCGTCAACCTGTAAATACCATAGCCTTAACCAATACCATAGGTAATCGTTTTTCTCAAAATACAAAACAAGCAATGGATATGGCTCCCCCCAAACTACGGGCAGCAATAATTCTTAGTAGTCAAGAATTTATGTATAAATAATTGCAGCAGATTAGCAAAGGGTGAATTTACTAACTTCCTTGTTTCCTCCATCACTTTATTGCTTATGAATCGTCGCCAATTCCTGATCACTACCGGACTCTTTTCTGCCTCCTCCTTAGTAGCTTTAGGCAGTCATGGCTGGATAAGTAGAACCCCTGCAGCTAAAGTTAACCCCAAACGGCTCATAGTTATTTTTCTGCGTGGTGGAGTCGATGGATTGAATGTGGTAGTTCCTTACAGAGAACCTGCTTACTATCAAGCTAGACCAAAAATTTCTATCCCTCAGCCAGGAGAAAAGGGGGGTGTATTAGACTTAGATGGTCAATTTGGACTCCATCCTGCCTTAGCTCCCTTAATGCCCTTATGGCAGCAACGCAGCCTCGCATTCATCCATAATTGTGGCTCTCCAGACCCCACGCGATCGCATTTTGAAGCCCAACATTATATGGAAATTGGCATACCAGGGGCAACAACTACACAAGATGGTTGGATGAATAGACTATTAGCCGTTATGTCTGAGCGCAATCCCATCCAAGCAGTGAATATTGGTGGTACGACCCCTCAAATTTTATCCGGTTCCATACCCGTAGCATCCCTAGGAAAAGGCAGAAATCCCATGAGACGCTTACCAACAGATAGACCAAAGGTAGGAGCAGCATTCGATCGCCTTTACAGCGGTAACGATCCTCTCAGTCAAGCATACCGTGAAGGTAAAATAGCAAGGGCAGAGTTAATGAAAAACTTAGCAGCCGAAATGGAAATGGCAAACAATGGTGCCCCCTTACCCAAAGGCTTTTCTTTAGACACTCAACGCTTAGGAAGGCTGATGGCACGTGACCCGAAAATACAAATGGCTTTTTTTGCCCTGGGTGGTTGGGATACCCATGTTAACCAAGGAGCCACTAAAGGCAACCTAGCTAGGAAATTACAGCATTTAGGCAATGGTTTAGTTGCACTCCAAAAAGGCTTAGGTTCTGTATACAAACAGACCACTATTTTAGTGATATCAGAGTTTGGACGGACAGTTAGAGAAAATGGCAATCGCGGTACTGACCACGGACACGGTAATGTCATGTGGGTTTTGGGTGGTGCTATTCGTGGTAGTCAAGTATACGGTAAATGGTCAGGACTAGAAAAATCCCAGCTTTATCAAGGACGGGATTTAGCAGTAACTACAGACTTTCGAGATGCGATCGCTTCCGTATTAGACAAGCAGATGGGTTTAACACAGCAACAAATCGGTACTGTATTTCCTAAATATACCCCTCAGCAAAAAATTCCCTTGGTTTAACTTGAAAATTGTTGTTAGTTGTTAGTTGTTAGTTGATGGTTGACAGCTTAGGTGTGGGAGCCGCAGTAGGGGCGCATTGCGTGCGCCCTTATAATTTTTTTCCCAACCAAGGATGAAAATACCTCTTCCCACAGTTGTCAACTCATAACTATTGTCAAGCTAATATTCAGAAAACGAGTCAGATCGGCTAAGATAACTAAGCAACTGTGAACCGAACAGAATGGGGAAACACCGGTGTAATTCCGGGGCTGTGCCGCAGCTGTGAAGGAATTATAAGTGATGATTTATAACTCTCACTCTGAGTATTTCTAAGCCAGAACGCCTATCTGTTCACTATATCCTCTCTTTCCTGCGTTGCACGGGAAAAGAGCCTTGAGTGAGAATGTCTATTATTGATAGCGGAATTATTACCCACTTGGAATCTACCAGTAGCCAACTTCCAGAACTACCCCCCTTGCCAATTAAACGCCCCTTGTTGATGATTGGGCATGGTACCAGGGACACAGAAGGAAGACAAGCTTTATTGGATTTTGCGATCGCTTATCAAAGTTTAGATCAATCCCGTCCCGTCCTACCTTGTTTTTTGGAACTAACTGGACCCACAATTCAAGAAGGGGTGGATGAGTGTATCAACAACGGCTACACCGAACTTTCCGTATTACCCATCCTCCTATTTGCAGCCCGCCACAATAAGTTTGATGTTACCAATGAATTAGACCGTGCCAGAGCTAGATATCCCCAACTCAAGTTGCACTATGGGCGGCATTTTGGTATCACCCCCAGCATTATCGAACTATGGCAACAGCGATTAGCCGAACTGGATAAACCAGAATACAATCCCCAAGGAATCTCCCGCGCAGATACAGTACTATTATTTGTTGGTCGGGGTTCCAGCGATCCTGATGCCAACAGCGATGTTTATAAATTGGCTCGCATCATTTGGGAGGGTAGTGGCTACTCCACCGTAGAAACCTGCTTTATTGGTATTACCCATCCCAGACTAGAAGAAGGTTTCCGTCGTGCCAGACTTTATCAACCCAAACGGATTATTGTACTACCATATTTTCTGTTTACTGGTGCATTAGTGAAAAAAATCTTTAATATCACAGCCCAACAACAGGAAGCACACCCCGATATTTCCATTACCTGCTTGCCAGAAATGGGTTTACATCCCCAGCTATTTTCTGTATTGCGATCGCGGGAAATTGAAACCCAGCTAGGACAAGTACAAATGAACTGCGAAATGTGTAAATTCCGTCTGGCTGCACAGGGAGATAACCCCCATCACCATCATCATCATGGACATGACCATCATCACGGACATGACCATTCCCATCCTCCTGTAGACCCCTATGCAGATATAGAACAATACCATCAACGGATTTGGCAAGCACCGTAAGAGGAGTGAAGGAGAGAAAGAGGGAAGGAGTGAGGGAGTAGAATTCAGAATTCAGCATTCATAATTCATAATTCATGATTCTTTGAAAATGTCTAAAGAGTTTGCCATTGGTAGTAAAGTCCGCGTAGTAGCTTTACCGAGCTACATTAAAACTGCTGAACCCATGCCCATGCTTCGTCCTCCCGATTTAATTCATGTGGGGGAGGAGGGTATTGTATTAGACCGTCGTCCCGGTGGATATTGGGGTATTCGCTTTGCCAACGGATCTTTTCTCCTGGATAGTGAGTATATTGAATCCGTAGAAGACACATCAGAACCACAAGCAACTGACAACGACGAACAAAACTCCATTTCCCAGGAGTAAAGTTATTTTATTACTCCCTCACTCCTTCCCTCCATCACTCCCTCACTCCTCCAAAAGCTCCTCCAAAAGCTCCTCCAATGCAGCTGCCACAACGCGATGATTTGTATCTTGTCGGAGTTGCTTTAAAGCCTCTTTTGCTGGTGGTTCATTAAATTGTTTCAGTGCAGAAGCAACATGGATTCGTATCCGCTCGGATTCATGTTCAGTAAGTAAGAGAAGTTGAGATAATGCTAGTACGTGCTGGGTGGTACCACTTAACATCCCGAAAGCATCAACTGCTGCCTCCTTTACCGTTACATCTTCTCCTTTGAGAGCTTCTAGACACACATCGAACAGTTCCTCATAACATTGCAAATCTGCTAATGCTCCCAAAATACTGCGACGAACTAGCCAATGCTCGTCCTTGTAAAAGGTTAAGACGAGATGGGAAGCTGCAACTCTGCCAAATAATGAGAGAGAATTAGAAGCTTCAGCCCTGACATTGGGATTATCATCAAATTTCATCATTTGCATCAAAGCAGCAAAAGATTCTGCGGTTTGTTGCTTACCTAAACCCATCGCCACAAAAGAGCGTACCAAAAATTCGCGATCGCGTAATTTACTGGTTAATAATGGTACAGCAACATCTGATTCATAATCTTTGAGAGCAGAAACAGCCTTGAGTCGATACTGAAAATCTGGATTCTTTAAATTTTCTTCAATTTTATAGAGTTCCATGGGGGTAATTGGGAGGTATATGTCTTCAGTTTAATATTTTCCAACAACCTTTTTCCTGTTCGCATCACCCGTTACCATACATAAATATCCATTGTAGGGGCACGGCATCTACCATATTTTTTCATATGCGATCGGTTAAATATCGCCGTGCCCAGCAACCGATTATTTTCCCTGAATGAGTATAAATATCCATTGTAGGGGCACGGCATCTACCATATTTTCCCATATGCGATCAGTTAAATCTCGCCGTGCCCAGCAACCAATTATTTTCCCTGAATGAGTATAAATATTCTTGGCAGGACACGGCATCTACCATATTTTTTCATATGCGATCGGTTAAATATCGCCGTGCCCAGCAACCGATTATTTTCCCTGAATGAGTATAAATATTCTTGGCAGGGCACGGCATCTACCATATTTTCCCATATGCGATCGGTTAAATATC
>JASJDS010000144.1 GCA_030065055.1 Calothrix sp. MO_192.B10 | reverse complement strand
GGTTGTTTGGAGAAATCCAACTAGGCAGGGCATTGTCTGGTGGGAGAGTAGATGTAAGACGGGTTCTCCTGCGGTCTACGCCAGTATCCCAGAATCCCACGGATTTTATTCGTGGGAGTATGTCAATAGTATGGATTTTCATGGTAGTGATTCCCTCTATTGGTATTTTTGTATTCATTAGATCAATGGGATTTACAAGATTTCGCGAGTTACGGGAATACCTTGGTGGTAAACCTTCTTTTTGAGTCCAGGATTTTTGTAACTTGCCAGTTACTAGAGAAAAAAGGGATAATTTCCATATTTGGTGGTGGGCTTTTCCCTCGATAGACTGATTTACAATACTAAAATTGTCCTCTACCTCTAAATCCATACCATTGGTTGGTATTCTCTGAAGAGTCAATAATATAGGTTCTATGTGTTCTAACCACCAAAAATTATTGGTCATTTAGAGGCAGGATGATAATTTATGCAGCTTGAGATGTGAAAAAGTTAGAAATTGTATCTGTTCCTAGTGTACCCACAACTAGGGCGGATACTTATACATTGATAGTGAAAAAAATTTATCTGTTGCTAATATTTATCGAGTTACATTAGTAAGTTCATCTTAGCAGAAGTAAAAATACTCCTGGGGTAATAGAGATTACAGTCAAGGGGAATGAAGAATTTAGAATTATTACCCCATCGATGAATCGAAGGGCTAATGAAACGATAGATTCATTTTTGACGAGCGACCCCGCGACGACGGAAGTCGCTCTGGGTAGCGCGAGTCGTGACTCTCCACTGATGAATCCACAAGGCTTGTATACAGTCTATTTTTTGGTCAAGGGGAATGAGCGAATTTAGATTTTGACAATGGATAATCAATCCGTTGTGGATTTTGGATTGTGAACCGCCATTGATTTTAATAATTGGCAAAAAATAAACGCAGGTATGTGGATAAAACAGCCTCTCCGCTAAATAAAGTAATTGCAGAGCCGATGGCGAGAAAAGGTCCAAAGGGCATTTTTTGACCCCATTGTTTGCGGAAGACAATGCCAAATAATGCTCCCACCGCACAAGCAATAAAACTAGCCAGCAATAAATATTTCCAACCGAGCCAAGCACCCATCATCGCTGCTAATTTACCATCTCCTGCACCCATAGCAGCCTTACCAAAGCCAATTTCACCCAGAATAGCGATCGCATCAAATAACCATATTCCTAAAACAGCAGCAGCGATCGCCATCATCCCATAATTGATCGCTCCTTGCCAATTGCCCATTGATACAAAACCCCAAACCATTTGAAATCCGATCCCCAATACTAAACCTGACTGAGTTAAAGGGTTAGGAAGGGTCATGGTATCCCAGTCAATCATGGATAATGCCAATAACCAGCTACAAAAAGCCCAATATCCAATGGTTAACAGGGAAAATTTAAATGTAAAAAATAATAACAAAAATATCAAACCTGCGATTGCTTCTACCACAGGATAGCGGGGAGAAATTTTACTTTTACAAAAACGACAACGCCCTCTTAACCATAGCCAACCAAACACCGGCACATTATCGTATGCCTTAAGTTGGTTTAAACAATGGGGACAGCGAGAAGGGGGCCATAAAATAGATAATCCCGCCGGTAGCCGGTAAACAACAACGTTGATAAAACTGCCAACAGCTGCACCCAAGGCAAAGACAATTATACTCGCCGGGAACGCCATCAAAATGTCCATGAAGTTATTAATTGATTGTATTTTTAATTGGTCTATTGCTCCACAGTTATAACCTGAGCTAATAACCAATGACCAATCATTTCTTCATAGAATAGGCTCCTAGTAATTTATCCGGGGCATAAATCCAAAATCTAAAATCTAAAATCCAAAATTGAATGACTAATACATACAAGATTCAATTTGACTCAAGGGTACAAAACATTCTTCTGGCAATAAAGCAGGATGGCTGGTAAATATAACTTTACCCCGGTAGTTAACCCGATTAATTGCCACCCCAGCAGCGTGTCCTTCTATTTCTGGATGAACTTCACAGTAAGTGTAATAAATTTGACCCGCAGCCCTAATCAAATTAGAGTCAACCAAGGGAGGTTGGGGGGCATTAGCATACCTATTCTGGTCTTGTCTTAAAGCGTACACTGTCTTGTAAACCCCTTATTTTTTATTTTGTTCTTCAGTTTATGTACAATAATCAAAAACGTCTATCATCTGGAGGGAGTAATTGAGCTTATGGCATTTGGTTTTTCATCAGACCAAGGATAGTTGTCAGTCTTTTATACAAAAAACCTGTTCATTATATTCCTTCTAAAGTCTGAATCAACACCTCTCCCATAGCTTTACAGCCCAAAAGATTCATATCAGCAGATATTATATCTCCAGTTCGGTAGCCCTGCTCTAAAACTTGTAATACTCCTTTTTCTATATGTTCTGCTGCTCCAGGTTGGTTTAAACCATAACGTAACATCATGGCTGCACTCAAAACCTGTGCTAGGGGGTTGGCTTTATCTTGTCCAGCAATATCTGGGGCTGAACCGTGGACGGGTTCGTATACTCCTGGACCAGAAGCACCTAAACTAGCAGATGGTAACATACCAATACTGCCTGTCAACATGGCAGCAGCATCAGAAAGAATATCACCAAATAAATTACCAGTAACAATTGTGTCGAATTGTTTCGGTGCCCGTACTAACTGCATGGCTGCATTATCTACATACAAATGGGATAATTCCACATCCGGATATTCAGCAGCTAACTGGGTCATGCGATCGCGCCATAATTGAGATACTTCTAATACATTGGCTTTATCCACGGAACATAGTTTTCCACCGCGTTTTTGAGCTGTTTCAAAGGCAACTCTACCAATTCTGTCAATTTCTGCTTCGGTGTAAGCCATAGTATTTACACCCCGTTTCTCACCCGTTTCTGTAGCAAATATACCCTTGGGTTTACCAAAGTAAATTCCCCCGGTGAGTTCCCGCACCACCATAATATCGACCCCTTCTACTACCTCCCGTTTCAGGGTAGAAGAGTCAATTAGCTGGGGTAATATTTGGGCGGGACGCAGGTTAGCAAATAAGTCCAACCCTGCTCTTAACCCTAATAAACCAGCCTCTGGGCGCATATTTGATGGTAGGGAATCCCATTTATAACCGCCAATTGCTGCTAATAATACCGCATCACTCTGGCGGCAAGTATCGAGGGTGGCACCAGGTAAAGGTTCCCCCGCCCCATCAATGGCCGCACCACCAATCAAAGCCTCTGTAAAATCAAACTGAAGATCGAATTTTTTCCCTACAACTTGCAGCACATCCACCGCCACCGCCATAATTTCGGGTCCAATGCCATCGCCTGGGAGTAGGGTAATGCGGTACTTCTGAGTCATAGTTCGTTGTTGTTGGAGTAAATTAAATACTGAATTGCCAATTGCACAAGCTTTGCTTGCAGATTAATTATCATACCCACTAAGTGTACCTGGGGACTAGCTTGAAAATGGTTGTTAGTTGTTAGTTGTTAGTTGTTAGTTGTTAGTTGTTAGTTGATGGTTGACAGCTTAGGTGTGGGATTTTCCCCTGGGGGGCTATCTTGAAAATGGATATGGCTCCTAAAATTTTTGCCAGACTTTTATAAATTGAATGACAGAATGACCACAAGCATTCATCATCACCCCATTAACCGTACCACCCACAGCTGAACCAACGATAGGCACGATTTTTGCTACGTTTAATATAGTTTTTTCCCCAGCTTTGGAAATTAATTTTATACCCAAAGTCTTGTTAATCTGGTTAAAAGTTTTACTAGATACAGACATCAAAGCTTTATGAATAGCTTGCGAAGCAACCCTAGTTCCTAATTGACTTGCTAGCTCGGACACTGTAACTCCAGCCGCAGCAGCTAAAATAAGGGGTTTAGCAGATTCAGATGTGGTATCTATGCCATAAATTGTGAACAAAGTTGATGCGAGTTTAACTTGACTGTAAAGTGTAAAACTAACATCACTTGGGATTCCTGCTATTCCTACAAATCCATGTCCAATACCACTACCAACTGACCATAGGGTTGATTCATAGATCGCATGGTTTGCCATCTTATCCCAATTATTAGACCAACGTTGCTCATTGAGAAATTTTTGTCCCCATTTTTTACCATCATTTATTGCTGCACCAATTGCTTGTCCAATCACAGGCATTTTCATTAGACCGAAATCATCTGGATTATCTGGTGGTGTCGCTGTATTCATTGGTTTTATTCCCGTTTAATTGCAAAAATTTAGAGGTCTATACAATTTATAATTCCCAGAAATAATATTAAAGACAAGTATTAAATACAACCTTTTACAGCTATTTAAACCAGTAATTCACGCATGAATATCAAGTTTCAGTGAAGCCAGTTTCATTTTCCGAAACGAGCCTGACAAAGGCCGTAGGGAGAAGTTAGCTTATTGATTAATATCCAGCACCATCCTCAACAATTATGGTAAAAGAATTAGCGATTCAGACCTCTGGAGTGACTAAGCAATTCGATCGCCACATTGCGGTTAATAATATTGATTTAGAAATCCAAGCAGGTGAAGTTTACGGATTAATTGGTCCGAATGGTGCGGGGAAAACTACCCTCATTCGGATGCTAGCGGCGGCGGAAGAACCGACTACTGGCGAGATTTATATTAATGGCTCACGCTTATTGCGCGATCATAGTAATCCTACCCTCAAGCGTCGCTTGGGTTATTTACCGGATGATTATCCTTTATATGAAGAGTTGACGGTTTGGGATTACTTAGATTATTTTGCCCGTCTCTATCGTTTGCGGGAACCACGGCGTACCAAGCGTTTGCATGAGGTTATCGAACTCATCCAATTAGAAAACAAGCGCAATAGTTTAATTGCTACCCTGTCGCGGGGGATGAAGCAGCGTTTGAGTTTAGCCCGGACAATTATCCACGAACCCATCTTACTGCTGTTAGATGAGCCGGTTTCTGGACTCGACCCCATTGCCAGGATGCAGTTTCGGGAAATCATTAAAGTCCTCCAGGAAGCGGGAATGACAATTTTGATTTCTTCCCATGTCCTCAGCGACTTAGCTGAATTATGTACTTCCGTGGGAATTATGGAACTCGGCTACCTGGTAGAAAGTTCCTCACTCAAACAACTTTATCAACGCCTTTCTCACCAACAAATTATTATTTCTAGCCTAGGTAAAAAGGAAGAATTAATTGGGGAATTAAAGAACAATCCCTTGGTAGAAGAATGGGAAGTAATGTTGGGTCAAAATAGCCTGCGGGTGAACTTTTCCGGTAACGAAGAAGATTGTGCTAATTTATTGCGATCGCTCATTCAAGCCCAAATCCCCATCACAGAATTTCATTGTACCCAGGAAGATTTAGAAACCATTTTCCTCAAATTAGGACATAAACAAGCATCTTAAGTCAATTTTAGATTTTAGATTTTAGATTTTAGATTTTAGATTTATGATCCATGCACAATTTCCACTATTGAAAAAATATAGTTATGATACAAAATTTACTAGATAAAGTGGGGGACTGGAACCCGCAATTAATGCGGGAACTAAAAGGGCGGCTGAAAATTTTTTATGTTGCGATCGCTGTTATCATATCCCTAGTTGGTCAAGTTATCCTTTTTCTCTATCAGTTACAATATCTTCCTGGTGATAATTATTCACTCACAGGTAAATATTGCCATCTTAGCCAGTCTTATATCAATCAGAGAAATGTAATTAATTCACAAATTAATTCCCTAAGACAGCAACTAACAAATGCTCCAAGCACTAAATCACCCAATCCAGAATTAATTTCAGATTTACAAACAAAGCTGCAAAATTTAGATACACAAAGACAGTCTTTATCTAACTTTTTAAGATCTAATTATTGCCCCACTGATCAAATTAATATGCAAATGTGGTTGCGTGACTATTTTGAGAATATATTTCTCTCCTTAAGTGTGGCTTTTATATTCATATTATTAGTTGGTGGCACTTATTTATTAATTAACAATCTGGCTCAAGAAGAGAAACGAGGTACACTAAACTTCATTCGCCTGAGTCCCCAATCAGAAAACAGTATTTTAATTGGCAAAATCCTAGGTGTACCAATTTTAGTTTATACTGCTTTCCTTATAGCTATACCTCTACATTTTTTAGCTGGACACTTGGCTAATATCGCCACAAGTTATATTCTCATTTTTTACACAATTCTGGTTGCTTGTTGTATTTTCTTCTATAGCCTTGCTCTGTTATTTGGCTTATTTAGTAGCTATTTAAGCAGTTTTCAGCCCTGGTTGGGAGCTGGAGTCATGCTATTTTTCTTATTCATCACAATGCAACTAGCATCAGATGTCAACCATTACAATAATGCTGCTGTGTGGCTCAGGCTGTTAAGCCCTTTTGATATGACTAAATATTTGTTCAAAAATTTATTCAGTTCATACAAGGGTCAATCCAATTTAGGTACATTAACATTTTTTTACCTACCAATTGGTAAAACTTTATTTGGTTTAGCGGCAACTCACTTACTTAACTATGGATTTTGGAATTATTGGGTTTGGCAAGGAATCAAGAGACGTTTCCATAATCCAAACGCGACTCTTTTAAGCAAAAAAAATAGCTATCTTTTCGTAGCTGGATGTCAGATAATCCTGTGGGGATTTACTCTGCAACCTCATGTTGATAAGTATTGTGATACTCCATACAAATGTCAATATAAATCTTATTATGAACTAAATACTCAAGTATCAAATAACTTTCCACTGATTATTTTATTCAATGTTTTATTACTGTTTGTATTGCTTGCAATTATTTCTCCTCATCGTCAAGCAATACAAGATTGGGCAAGATATAGATATGAACGTTTCAATTCTTTATTGCAAGATGTTATCTGGGCAGAAAAAAGTCCAGCCCACATAGCAATGTTAATTAATTTATTGCTTGTGACAATACCAATGTTTACTTGGATTATTATTGCACCGGCATTGAATTTTAATGGAGTTAGTCCAACTAATTGGTGGATAGAAAATACAGGTAGACTTAGAGCTATATTAAGTTTAATGTTCTTGATTAACTTAATGATGATTTACAGTACCATAGCTCAAAGAATGCTAATGATGAAAAGTAATAAGCGTTCTCTATGGGCAGTAAGTACTATTGGTGCGCTGATGCTTTTACCTCCCATCGTTTTGGGATTGTTACGGATTTATCCTGAAAAATACCCCACTGTTTGGTTATTTTCAACATTCCCTTGGGCTGGTTTAGAAGATTTAGTGCTAGTTTCAGTATTTTCAGCTTTGATATTTGAATTTGGTGTTTTGGTATTGTTAAATTTTAATCTACATCACCAGATTAAATTAGCAGGTGAATCTGCTAGTAAAGCTTTGATGTCAAAGGACTAGTCAAGGATAAGTAAAAAATTGAATGGATGATTTTTAACTATGATGCATAATTTGATGGATAAAGTGGGCGACTATAATCCCCAATTATTTCGTGAGATTAAAGGACGAATTAAGCCCAGAAATTTACTGTTAACAGTTACCATTTCTCTGGTTAGTCAATTTATTTTATTGATGGGTTTCTTGGCTCAGTTGCCAAGTTCTCCAGAACCTGGTGATCCTATTTTTAATGTTTCCAATAGATACTGTACGGGAAATAATTTCAAATATAGCTATCCAGAATGTTTGCTAGATAACTCTGGGAATGTCATTATTAACTGGCAAGCTTGGTCTGTAGATTTATTTGTTTGGGTGAGTATTATCTTTGTTTTTGCCCTTTTAGTAATGGGAACTTATCTACTAATTAATGATTTAGCAAACGAAGAACGTCGCGACACTCTTAATTTTTTACGCTTGACTCCCCAAACCCACAAAGCTATTTTTACGGGGAAAATGATGGGAGTACCAATTTTACTTTATCTTTCTGTAGCCCTAGCCATACCCCTACATTTATGGTCGGGTTTTGGGGGAAATATTCCTTTCCATCTCATTTTGAGTTTCTATGGAGTTTTATTAGCTGGTTGTATTTGCTATTACAGTGCGGGATTACTCTTTGCTTTAATTGGTTCTTGGTTAGGTGGATTTCAATCATGGCTAGCTAGTGGCGCAGTTCTGGGTTTTCTTTTATTGTCCCTTAATGCTTTACCCCGTGTAGGTAGTGAATTCTCTGCATCATTTATCAGATTTTTTAACCCTTGTTTTTTCATACCATATTTAGATAATATCCCCATCTATCAATATGGGAAAACATGGCAAAATTTCCATTGGTTCTCTATAAATTTAGGGGCGAATAATCTAGCTTTAGTTATATTTGCAATCATCAATTTTGCAGTTTTAAATTATTTTATCTGGCAGGGTCTACAGAGGTGTTTTCGTGACCCCAACAATACTATGCTTGGCAAGGAAAAAAGCTATCTATTCATGTCCTACTTTGCCATAGTTACTGTGGGATGTAGTTATACAAATAGAATGACAGAAAATGTTTTCTACTTACTCTTTTTAAATTTTTGTGCTTTCTTATATTTGGTAGCTGCAATTACTCCCCACCGCCAATCCTTGATAGATTGGGCGCGTTATCGCCATATTAATTTCAAAAAGAATTGGCGCGATGGAAATGATGATTTAACTAAAGATTCAGTTAGTAGGGATAAAAGTCCTGCCATACTAACTTTAGCTATTAATGCCATTATTGCGATCGCTTGCATCAGTTCTGTAGTGATTGTTACGAACGCCAGTTTGAGAGATAAGGGGAATGGCTTCATTGCTTTAGGTTTAGCCTTCAGCTTGGCACTACTTTATGTAGTCATAGTTCAGATATCATTATTCATGAAAACTAAACATCGAGTTATCGCCTCTATCTTTATACTCGGTGCGGTGATGATACTACCCCTCATAGTTGTGGCTGTATTATTCCACAATCCTGAGAAGTATACTTTTTTGTGGCTAACTTCCTCCTTGGCTCCCCTATTTCCTTTATCAATGAATCACTCTAGAGTTGTAGCAGAAGGATTATTAGCAATTGTATGTCATTTAGCGATCGCTGGATTCTTGAGGAGCAAATTTCTGAAAAACTTACACAAAGCAGGAGAATCTCAGACAAAAGCAATGATGACTAAATAATTCATAATTTATAATTCATAATTCATAATTAATAGGACTTACGCAACTGGCACATTAATAACCGTAGGGTGTCTCATGCTTGGATAAATATTGTACGCAATAATAAGAATTGTAGCGTCACGCACTAACCACCGATTGTGACAATATCGTAAGTCCTGATTAATTCAGATACAGGTTCCCATGCTGATACTCCACAATCAAAAACCTGATTGCAGCCATCAACCCACAAATATGATAAATATAAAGATTTCCAGAATAACAAGTTAAAATAGGAGTTTGTGGGCGTTTTTTGGATTCTTAACATTTAGTTAACCAATATCCCGTCATAAATTCGTCAAACTAGATACAATTTATAAAGAAAGGAGAGCCGGGGAGAACGAGATGGTGCTATCTAAAGGCTTTGAAATAGAAATGTACACTGGCACGCCCAGTGGGGATATAGTCGGACTCTCTGACAAAATTACCGCAGCTTTGGATGGATTCATGCGGGAACCGGATAGCCGTAATGTGGAATACATCACCGTACCATCCCACAGTTACGAGCAATTGTTATGTGGACTGGTGCGCCCCAGGCTGAGGTTGCGCCAATACTTATCACAGTTAGGGGATTACACCCTGATTCCAGGTAGCACTTTATCCCTCGGTGGAAGCGATCGCTTTTTTCGTTCTGACCCTACCAAGGATTACCATGACTACATTGAACAAACCTACGGCACCAAAGTAGTCACCGCTAGCGTACATATTAATATTGGCATCGACGATCCAGAATTATTAATGCGGGCTTGTCGCCTGATCCGCATGGAAGCCCCTTTATTTCTTGCTCTGAGTGCTTCTTCTCCTTTTCTAGATGGCAGAGCCACTGGTTATCACTCCACCCGTTGGCGTACTTTCCCCCATACACCTGCTGAAGTACCTTTATTCACTAGCCATGACCATCACATTCAGTGGGTAGAAGCACAATTAGCAACAGGGGCAATGCAAAATGTGCGCCATTTGTGGACATCAGTAAGACCAAATGGCGATCGCCGTCCCTACGATCTTAATCGCCTAGAATTAAGAATTTGCGATTTAGTTACAGATCCCATCGCCTTACTGGCAATTACTGCTTTATTGGAAGCGCGAATCTTGCAGTTAATCGATAACCCCAATCTCGATCCATTAACTCAAAGTAGCTTTACTCCAACAGAACTTATTTCCATAACCACAAAGAATGAAATTGCAGCAGCAACCTCTAGTTTGGATGCCCAGCTGTTACATTGGCAGGATGGTACCAGTATCCGTGCTAGAGATTGGATTGCTGAACTTTATGAGCAAGCTTTGCCCATAGCCAAACAATACGGCTTTAGTTGTTTCCTGTCTCCCTTACCAAAAATCCTGCAAAAAGGTAACGAGGCACAACAATGGTTACAATTGCACGCAATCGGCATCAGTAGTCGTTGTGCGATCGTCCAGGCAATTAATACCGCCCGAGAACGGGAAATTGAATTAGAAGACAAATTATGTCCTCAATTGGCTGTTTAACATCACAACTGATAAGCCATTAGTTATTTGACGAAAATGTCTGTGGCGAAAACTTTTGAAAAAGTCAGAAGTTATAGGGCATCTATGGTGTAGACGATTCGTGGGGGATTGGTACCCAAATCAGGGGTATCACCCTCTTTGGCAGTAGGGTGCAGGGGGATAGGGAGTGAAGGAGTGAAGGAGTGAGGGAGTGAGGGAGTGAGGGAATTATTTTCATGGTTGGTTGTGAAATTTTCTCGTGGGAAGCTGACTTGTAACTAGTGGAAAGGGTAAAGGGGAAAGGAATAAGGCTACTTACATCACTTGATGATGAAAAATTTTTCATCGGGACTGTCTCTTGGCTTCTGCCGGGTGAACGAAAAAATGTGTGGGAGAGCCAAAATACTTATTACTTATTACTGGAGTTTAGACTAAATTCTTTTTTGCAGGCTATAACCCTTGTGTAGCAAGCATTTTAGATTTCAGACTCCAAAACAACCGATAAATCATCAAAGCCTTTCTGGATAAGGGTTTGGCGGTTTGATTGGTAAAAATAGTCTAAACTCCAATTATTACTTATTACTTATTACTTATTACTTATTACTTCTTATTTGCCTCCTGCCTGCTGATAAATTACGGTCATGGGTATATCGATCGCATACTCCAAATTCTAATCAGCCACAAAAATTTGTTTTGGGGGCTGATTTAATGTTTAAAATTTCTAATTAGTCTCAGAGAGTAAAGATATATTAATAAAAACTATTATTGACCTCTACCTCTAGACATATTTGAACGAATATATACGTAAAGTCTGACAGTAAATGCCGCAAGTTGTTTTAGTTAATCCCTTAATCCCTCCAAATACTGGCAATATCGCCCGTACTTGTGCAGCAACAGGTACAGAGCTTCATCTAGTGGGACCTTTGGGCTTTGAATTGAGCGATCGCTACCTCAAAAGAGCCGGTTTAGACTATTGGCCATACGTAAAATTACACTATTATGAATCTTTAGAAAAGTTTCAAAGCTTACACGTACAACGTGGTGGTAGATGCTTAGGGTTTAGCGTTAGGGGTAGTTTTACTTACAGCAAATTTACATATCAAGCTTCTGACTGGCTGGTGTTTGGTAGTGAAACTACCGGCTTACCGTCAAATTTTCTCACTAACTGTGATGCTACTATCAGCATTCCTATAGATAGATCCAAGGTTCGTAGCTTAAATCTTTCCGTCAGTGTTGCAGTTGCATTATTTGAAGCCCGTCGTCAATTGGAGCTTACATAAGTAATAGTACTTATTATATGTAGAAGAATAAACTTACTTTAAAGATTTTTACTTCAAATACCCAGCATCTCTCAGCAAAAAAGATGATGATTTGCTGTTGCTGAGACATGGCAATGGGGAAAACACTGATATTTGCAACGGGTTTTATATAAGAAAAATGTATATAAAAACTCAACAGCAGAGAAATTTAAATGATAGATTTTCATGAATTATATTTCTGTGTTCTCAGGGGAACAAAACGCCTAAATGCTAGTCATAACAGTTATTTAAGTCATTTAATTTCTCAAAAACAATCTCAAAGCGAAAGAAATAGCTGAGAGTTTACACGGTTGTTTTTTTGGGAATAATCAGCGTAAAGTCTCGTATTTAGTAGGCGGATGAGTTACTCAAACCCTGAAATATATAAAAAAGGGAAGCTTATTTCCCTTACAGGGTGTGACATCTGAAGTCCTGGCAAGCTGTAATTAATGCAAATCTAAAATTTTGTTTTAATTCCAACTGAGCCAAGTCATATCAGCTATCGCAACTTGTAACCAACCGCACATCTTGAGGTGTGAAGAGTGCAAAAGACAAGCCAAAGCGAAAAAAAATTTAATTTTTGCTAAACGCTGTGAACTTGTCTAAATCAGAGAAGCAAGTTAATCTTGCTTAATGTGTATGTGGCGATAGTGATATCGATCGTTTTTCGTTGTGATCCAAATCATTGACTAATATCCGGCTAAAAAATCGAAGTCAGATAGGCGCTAGAGTTCATAGGAGGTCGTCTTTGAAACGAGCATTTAAGAAAAAAACAGAGGCTGTCATTGAAAATTCTGATGATGGATCGGTGGAGCATTTAAACAAAACAGTGGATTATTCAAGTAACCACCGAATGCCAAGCAAAGCAGCGATGATTGCCTTGGCAATCTCAATGGGAGCAACCAGCCTTTTGGTGACTCGACAAAGCGACCAAGCCCTCGCAGCAAAACCCGTGGGTAGCCACAAAGCTTCCATCAAACCTGCTGCTGGTGACACCAAAGTGAATTTTGCCACTACAAAGTCGCTGGAACCACAAGCCGTTTCATCAACGAGCTTGCCTGGAAATCCTGCCATAGTGGAACCCACAGTAATTTCACAGGTGCCTGGGCTTGGAGCTAAGTTACAAGCCGCAGCAGGCGAAAATACTGTGGCAAATACTAGTAGTATTGCCAACTCCAGCAATTCAACTTCTGATGCTCGCCAACCAGCAAAATTAGCAACAGTTGAGCAGCAAGAAAATACCAAGTCCAATGACTTGGTTGTTAAAACCACGAACTTACCTGATGCTAATGAACAGTTAAAAGCGCAACAAGAATTCGCGCTTAACCGTTTACAAGAAAAATCGAACCGTTTAAAAACAGGTCTGGCGGAGTTGCGGTCTGAGGAGACCAATGCTGCATCGAATAATTCTGTTGCAGTTTCAACCAATTCAAAAGGTATTACCACACCAGCTACTAAAGCTAGTTTAGTAAACAAATTAAGGCAAACTCAAAAGCCCAATGATAAGTTGCCATCAATGGCAACACCTGAATCTGTCAAGCCTGGAGCGATCGCAAAATCTAATGTTGTCACCTACCAAGTTAAATCTGGTGATACATTAGCAGCGATCGCTCGAATGCATGGTGTATCTGTATCAGAAATAATCAGGGCAAATAAACTGACAAATCCATACCAACTACGGATTAGTCAAACATTAAATATACCTAAATCCCGAAAGGTTACTAACACTGCCAATACTAATAACCAGGTATCCCAGCAAGCTAACCATACTGGTATAGGTGGTGATACTCCAGTACCCACAGCATTCGTAGAAATGCGGGTGGCCAACAGAACTGTTAATCAGGGCAAAAATTCCAAAAATCCTCGTCTCAACAGTCTCAGAAAAGAGATTGAAAGATTAAGAGAAAAATATCGCGCCCAGCAGTCCGGGAAACAAGTTACACCACAGACAAGAAACAATGGAGTTGTTGTCAGGTCTTCTAATTCCCGTAATAACAATGCTGCTGTACCAATTCCTGTGCCTAAACCGATGACATCTGGTTCTAATAGCAGAGGATCGGTTCGTCCCCAGTTTTTCCCCAATCGCTTCAGAAATCCAGTCGCCACACCTAACAGAGGAAGGAGCGATACTGATTCTCTGGGAAGATTCAGAGGAGCTAGGGTTTCGCCCAATAATACCAAGTTACCACCTCTGGCGGCAGTAGATAGATATCTGCCCAGACCGATTGAAAATACTCCTAAATCTTCTTCGACTTTCATTTGGCCTGCGAAAGGGGTACTTACCTCTGGTTACGGCTGGCGTTGGGGAAGAATGCACAGAGGAATTGACATCGCCAACTCTACAGGTACGCCAATTTATGCGGCGGCTGATGGTGTAGTGACTAAGGCGAGTTGGAATCGGGGTGGTTATGGCAAATTAGTGGAAATTCGCCATCAAAACGGTACTGTGACTCGCTATGCTCACAATAGTAAGATTCTTGTGAAAGTAGGCCAGCAAGTCAAGCAGGGTAAAACCATTGCTTTGATGGGTAGTACTGGCTTTAGTACTGGACCACACACCCACTTTGAAATTCGTCCTGCTGGTAAAGGAGCGGTTAACCCCATTGCTCTTCTACCAGCACGGCTCTAATTTCAAAATTTAATGGTGAACAATCATGAGATTAAGGAGGGAGTATTTCCCTCCTTTGTTTTTTTAACAGTTGTTAGTTGTTAGTTGTCAGTTTTATAACAACACGGTTCAGTTAAGGGATAGGGAAATCCAACCAACCGTTGATAGCATTAGGTTGTATTCCTTAACCCAACCTATAGGACTCCTATTTGATTTTTGAAAAAATACGTAGGGGAGCCAGCGCTGTTGGCGGGTTTCCCGACATAAGGCGACTGGCGTTGTGTTGTCGCGCAGCGCAACGCACCAAAGTTGAGATGAATGGTGCGTGACGCGCTTACGCAATTGTCACAATTGGTGATTCGTGCGTGACGTTACAAGTCTGATTGCTACCTTCAAATATTCTCGCAGCGTCACGCACCCTAAAGAAAAAATATGCCAGTTGCGTAAGTTAAACCGCATCCACTTTGAAACCCATAGTTTTTGGTTACGAATATTCAATCGGGTGAGGTTTAAGTCCTGAAATCAACTTATTACTTATTACTTATTATTTAAATTTAACTGCGGTAAATGACATACATGGCTCCAATATATAAAACAATTAAAGTAATGCCATCCCATGTGATGTAAAGCTTGGTGCGACGTGCAGCATTATAAATTAGTCCGGTAATTGCTACAGAAGTCATCACCATTGCTAAAACGCTGGTAAAAATATGAATTTGACTAACCTGTGTTAATAGATTTCCTTGGACATAAAAGAAGTCATAGGTTCCTAGAATTGCCAAATTAAATAGGTTAGAACCAAACACATTAGAAACTGCCAAATCTACCGCATCAAGCTTAATTGCAGCTAAGGAAGATACCACCTCCGGTAAAGAAGTAGCCGCAGCCAAGAGCAGGGCACCCACAAAACTCTCCCCGATTCCCGTTTGCACAGCAACTTCTTCTCCCAGAAATGCTAACCAAACACCAATTACAACAATTGCGATCGCTAAAACAGCAAATTTGAGATAAGCTTGTTTAGGACTAATATGTTCATAGTGAAATACCTCCGCTTCTTCTTCCAGTACCTCAGCCCGCCTTCTCATCTCAAATTGGGCAATCATAAAGGCACTAATAGCGTATAAACAAATCAATAGAATACTGGGAAATCCTACCCATCCCACAGTAGTATTCGCATCATTATTTGTATTCCCCAGTAGCATACCTACGGAGGCAATACCAAGCATTACACAACCCAAACTTGCTGCCAATCCATGACTGACTTGGGCTCGTTTGAGTAATGGTTCCCGTCCACTAAAAATATCCAATAGTCCTAGAATCAACAAATTAAACAGACAGCTACCAAATATACCCCCTGCTGCCAAGTCAGGAGCATTGATTGCAGTCACAGCACTGATCCCAGTTGCTAACTCTGGTAAAGAAGTTGCCCCGGCGAGCAAAGTTGCACCCACCCAGGTACGTCCGAGTCCCGTTTTCTCTGCTAGCACATCCGCGCTCTGGGAAAGCTGTGAACCGACAACAATTACTAACCCCAAACAAATAATTACTTGAATAAAAAGCAGCATTTGAACTTGATAGCTTTAGATACTGATGTTGATTCTAGATTGACATCCTCCCAGGGGCAAGTTTCTAGGCTAGCTGTATCTTTTCTATGTTTATTGAATCAGGCAGGAGGCAGTCCCGATGAAAATATAGCACTACGTATATACGTTAGTCCCTCATGGACAATATTTTGTCCACAACCAAGGATGAAAATAATTCCCTCACTCTGGGCGGGGAAACCCCGCCCCTACTCCTTCACTCCTTCACTCCGAACTCCCTATTTTCAAGTTAGTCCCCCACGGGAAAATCCCACAACCTGCGGATCTGAAAATGCTTTGTGACTAACTCCTCAAGGGCGCACGCAATGCGCCCCTACAAGAGCGCTGATTAACTATTTTCAAGCTAGCCCCTCATGGTCAAATCCCACAACCTGCGGATCTGAAAAGGCTTTGTGACTAACTTCTCAAGGGCGCACGCAATGCGCCCCTACTCCTGAACTCCGAACTCCGAATTCCGAATTCCGAACTCCCTATTTTCAAGTTAGAAGGTTCTTAGTGATAAAAAAACCGCTCCAGGCACAAAGAACACTGTTGCCTGTTGCCTGTTCCCTGTTGCCTGTTCCCTCTCCCGAAGGGAGTTGATAAAAAAAGTGACCCTGAGATTCAGGATCACTATCAAATTATCAGTGTTGCAATGTTTACAATTTCATACTCAGATCACTTACTGTTTAGATTCCTCAACTGGAACCCATTCGGTGTGGAATACGCCTTCCTTATCAATGCGCTTGTAAGTATGGGCACCGAAGTAATCCCGCTGTGCTTGGGTGAGGTTTTGGGGTAAGCGTTCTCGGCGATAGCTATCGAAGTAATCCAAAGAAGCACTAAATGCAGGTACGGGAATACCCAGTTTCGCCGCAGTCATAATTACTGAACGCCAAGCACCTTGTCTATCCAGAATTGTCTGCTTAAATTCAGGAGCTAATAACAGGTTTGCCAAGGAAGCATTTTCTGCGTAAGCATTCTTAATTTTGTTCAAGAAGCCAGCACGAATAATACACCCGCCTTTCCAAATGCGTGCCATTTCGCCCAACTTCAAATTCCAAGTATAGGTATTAGAAGCTTTGTATAGCAGTGCCATACCCTGAGCATAAGAACAGATTTTGGAGCAATAAAGGGCATCGCGCACCATGTTAATAAAGCTCTTCACATCTCCATCTAACTTACCACTAGGGCCAGTAAGTTGCTTAGATGCTGCTAAGCGCTCTTCTTTGTAGGAGGAAATAATCCGGGAATTAACCGCTGCCACAATGGTGGGTACGGGTACGCCTAAATCTAAAGCAGTTTGTACCGTCCAGCGTCCAGTTCCCTTTTGCCCTGCTGCATCCAGAACTAATTCTACCAAGGGCTTTTTGGTATCTGGATCGATGTAGGGGAAAATATTGGCGGTAATTTCAATCAGGAAAGAATTAAGCTCGTCGGTGGTATTCCACTCAGCAAATACTTCGTGGAGTTGCTTACTGTCCAATCCAGCCACATTTTTCAGCAAATCGTATGCTTCAGCAATTAGCTGCATATCGCCATACTCAATGCCATTGTGTACCATTTTCACATAGTGCCCGGAACCACCTGGTCCGATATAGGTTACACAAGGACCATCATCTACTTGAGCGGCAATTTTGTTGAAAATGGGTGAAAGGTACTGGTAGGAGCTTTCTGTGCCTCCTGGCATCAAGGAGGGACCATTCAGGGCACCTTCTTCACCACCACTAACCCCCATGCCAAGGTAACGCAGTCCGGTGGGTTCTAATTCTTGGGTACGGCGTTCGGTATCTTCAAACCAAGAGTTACCACCATCAATAATGATATCACCTTCATCCAGCAAGGGCTTGAGCTGGCCAATTACGGCATCCACTGGCTTACCAGCTTGCACCATTACCAAAATTTTCCGGGGACGTTCTAGGGAAGCAACGAAGTCTTCCAGGGTGAATGAAGCTTTTGCATTTCTACCCTGGGCGCGCTCCCCCATGAATCTATCTGTTTTCTCACGAGAACGATTATAAACCGCAATTGGGAAGCCATTACGCTCCACATTGAGGGCAATATTCTCACCCATTACGGCTAAACCAATCACACCAAAGCTTTGTAGTGTCATAACAATTTTGTTGGCTAACTCTTGCGGTTCCTTATTATTTTTAGGGTAGTCCGAGAATTTCTCTTCTCTCCTAAAGAAGACATTAAGAGTTCATGTACATTACAAAAAATACCCAACTTATACAGATAATTAATTGTAATTTGTATCTAAATTCACAATTTCCTTGCAAAATTGGCAGAATTACAATATCCAATCAAATGACACTGTAAGGAGTAACTACAATATGCTGGCACATGTCCTGGCATTGGCAGTTGCCATTGGTAGTATAGCAATATACTTAGCTGCTTTCTTTTTCCCAGAAATCCACCGGAAGAATGATTTTATCTGGAGTGGTGTGGGACTTTTCTATGGATTAGTTTTATGGGTATTTGCACGGCGTATTACTGGGGGGCTATTGTTGGGTCATGTAGCTAGTGTATCCCTGTTGTTTTGGTTTGGCTGGCAAACTATGTCACTACGTCGTCAAGTCGTACCACAGGCACAACCAACTCCCACTCCTAGCTCAGAAGAAGTACAGACGAATGTTGAAGAACAGGTAACAAAAGTTTCTCTGCTTGACAAGGTTGGGGGGTTAGTAAGTGGTGTAAGTGGAATTTTTGCAGGTATGAGGAAAAAGCCTGCAACTGCTGAGACTGGGGTAACTGAGTCTACTACTTTAGATAAAGCTGCCATTGATGCGATCGCTACTGCTGATGAATCTACCACAATACCGGCAGCAACTGAGGAAGTTACAACTGAGGAAGTGACAACTACAGAAACCGAAGTAACGGCTGAAGCTGCTGTAGAAGCAACTGCTGAGGCAATACCTGTTGCGGAGACGGAAGTGGAAACTCCAACACCAGAACAGCCTCCAGAAGCAGCAGCAGAAGAAACGACAGAAATCCAGACGGAAGCAATTCCATCTACTCCCCCATCTGGGGAACTAGAAGCTGCACAAACTGAAACTGAGTCACCAACTCCAGCAGCAACGGAAGAGGTTGTTTCTGATACGGAATCGACTCCTCCTGGGGAACCACCAACGGAAGAAAAACCACCCAGTGAGCAGAAGGAATAAGGTTAAGCTGGGTAGGGGCACGGCATCGATAACATAACCGGATTGCCAACAATATTAAACACGCCGTGCCCTGAGGGATAACATAACCGGATTGCCAACAATATTAAACACACCGTGCCCTGAGGGATAACATAACCGGATTGCCAACAATATTAAACACACCGTGCCCTGAG
>JASJDS010000143.1 GCA_030065055.1 Calothrix sp. MO_192.B10 | reverse complement strand
CCTTTGGCAATAGTCAAAGATTATATTCGCAATCAATCAGGCGGTAGATTGGAGAAATTAGGGGCATCGAACCCCTAATTTCTCCCCGCTATTCATCCCCACCGTATAGACGGATGGGGAATTTCGCGGTTTAAGTTAAAATGGTGCTGCTATATAGGATAATGATGCACCATAATGCGTGATGCACTGGATGACCTTAGTATCTGGCGCATTTTTATTGTATCTAGCTTGAAAATGGTTGTTAGTTGTTAGTTGTTAGTTGTTAGTTGACAGCTTAGGTGTGGGAACCGCAGTCGAGATATTTTCATCCTTGGTTGTGGGATTTGACCGTGAAGTACTAGCTTGAAAATAATTAGGAGGCGCGGAGTTTGTAGGGACGCATTGCGTGCGCCCTTGAGGAGTTAGTCACAAAGCATTTTCAGATCCTTGGTTGTCATGATAATGAGGTTGTATTGTAA
The DNA here is from genome assembly GCA_030065055.1 of Calothrix sp. MO_192.B10. Classification (GTDB taxonomy): domain Bacteria; phylum Cyanobacteriota; class Cyanobacteriia; order Cyanobacteriales; family Nostocaceae; genus Calothrix_A. The sequence goes on along the minus strand of JASJDS010000143.1, from coordinate 18,983 downwards.
CTATTGTGGTACGAGCCATCGTTGCTCGTCTGAATTTACTTAAATTTAAGATCAGCTATTTATTTTGTCCTAAACGATTTTTGTAACTGCCGTGAAGAGGAAAAAACATGGTTGCTCAAACTCAATCTAGAACTTATACCCTCGAAGAATACCGCACACTAGAAGAAAAGGCAGACTTTCGCAGTGAATATCACGATGGAAGAATTATACCAATGAGTGGAGGAACAATAAATCATAATCGTATAGTTCGTAATCTTGTAAGTATTTTAGATACTGCTTCTAGACAAAAATCTTACGAAGTATTTACTAGCGACTTGCGTTTGTGGATTCAGAGGTATCTAAAAGGAACTTATCCTGATGTTATGGTTATTGCTGATAAACCAGTCTTCAACGACAATCGTACCGATGAAGTACTTAACCCTTGTTTGATTATGGAAGTGCTTTCAAAATCAACAGAAGGATATGATAGGGGTGATAAGTTCCTCTATTATCGTTCTATTCCTGAGTTTAAAGAATATTTGCTCGTTAGCCAGTCGGAATATTTTATTGAACATTATCGGAAGACTGGGGAAGGACAATGGTTATTACAGGAATACCGAGGAGATGAAGGAGAAATTGCTTTGGAGTCTGTGGGAGTTTCTTTGGTTATTAAGGATATGTATAAAGGGGTGGATTTTGAGTTAGCTCAATAGATTGTATAGGAATCCGGTTTGATTATTGAACGAAATTAGGTGTTTGTAGGGTGCGTATAGCCCTCCGGGCATGGCTACGCTAAAGGGTAAGCGCGTAACGCACCATTTATCTCGACTCTAGTGCGTTGCGCTGCGCTGTTCCCTGTTAAGAGTTCCCTACCCCCACAATCATGACTTTTACAGCTAACGCTGCGCTACGCGAACAGCAAGCCCTAGTTAAGATTCATGGGATGCTTCTAATAGGTCGTTATTATTGGGAGATACTGACATTTGGGGGGACTTTTTTTTCTCAAATGTCAACCCATTTTTACCTTTATTGATCGCAATTGTATCCCCAGCAATAAAGGTATTTTCTAATATTTTGGTGGCCAGTGCATTTTCTACTTCTCGCTGAATTGCCCGTTTGATGGGACGTGCGCCGTAAACTGGGTCATATCCGACTTCTACTAGGTAATCACAGGCTGCGTTGGTTATTTCTAAGGAGATTTTTTGATCGGCGAGGAGGTTTTCCACCCGCTTGAGTTGAATGCGGATAATCCTTCCCATTTCACTGCGGCTGAGGGGATGGAAGATAATTAAATCATCTATCCGGTTGAGGAATTCGGGTCTAAAGTGCGATCGCAAGGCATCCATTACCCGATTCCTCATTTTCTCATATTGGGAGTCATCTCCAGATATATCGAGGATGTGTTCGCTACCTATGTTACTTGTCATCACAATTACGGTATTGCGAAAATCGACGTTGCGCCCTTGGGAATCAGTAATTCTACCGTCATCTAAGACTTGCAACAATATATTAAATACATCTGGGTGGGCTTTTTCCACTTCATCCAATAGCACCACGGAATAGGGGCGACGGCGGATGGCTTCGGAGAGTTGTCCTCCTTCTTCATAACCCACATATCCGGGAGGTGCGCCCACTAGGCGAGATACGGAGTGCTTTTCCATGTACTCGGACATATCTAACCGCACTAAGGCATCATCGGAGTCGAAGAGGAATTGAGCCAAGGCACGGGCCAGTTCTGTTTTACCCACGCCAGTAGGTCCCATGAATAAAAACGAACCAATGGGGCGGCCGGGATCTTTCATCCCCGCACGGGCGCGACGAATTGCCGCAGAAACGGCTTCTACGGCTTCCTGTTGCCCTACTACCCGTTTATGTAGGTGGTTTTCTAATTTTAATAATTTCTGTCTTTCTGATTCCAAGAGGCGATTTACCGGGATACCCGTCCATTTGGCCACAATTTCGGCGATGTCTGCTTCGGTGACTTGTTCTCGCAGCAGGGTAGTACCTTCGCTTTGGATTTTCAGCAGTTCCGTTTCTTTCGCCTCTCGGTCGTGCTGAACTCCTTCCAACTTACCATACTTTAATTGGGCGGCTTTGTTGAGGTCGTAGGCGCGTTCTGCTTGCTCTATTTGTACCCGCAGATTTTCTTCCTCTTGCTTGAGGGCACTAATGGCTTCCAATAGCTGCTTTTCCCCTTGCCATTGTCCATTCAACTCATTTTGTTTTGCCGTTAATTGGGCGATTTCCCCCTCAATTAAGCTCATCCGTTGCTGGGTTTGGAAAGTAGCCTTTTCTTCCCCCGCTAAGGATAGCTTTTCCATCTCCAACTGCATCAAACGGCGATCGATGTTTTCTAATTCCGCAGGCTTGGAGGTGATTTCCATTTTCAACTGGGCTGCGGCTTCGTCAACTAAATCAATGGCCTTATCTGGCAAAAAGCGATCGCTAATATACCTAGCAGACAAGGTAGCGGCTGCTACCAACGCTGAATCGGAAATTTTCACATTGTGGTGGACTTCGTAGCGTTCCTTCAAACCCCGCAATATGGAGATGGTATTTTCCACGGTTGGTTGATCCACAAATACCTGTTGGAAACGCCGTTCTAAGGCTGCATCCTTCTCAATGTATTTACGATACTCATCCAAGGTACTCGCGCCAATACAGCGCAATTCTCCCCGTGCCAACATGGGTTTGAGCAAGTTCCCCGCATCCATAGAACCCTGTTGTCCCGAACCTGCACCGACAACGGTGTGTAGTTCATCAATAAATAGGACTATTTGACCGTTGGATTCCGTAACTTCCCGTAAAACAGATTTTAGTCTGTCTTCAAACTCACCCCGGTACTTGGCTCCGGCAATCAAACTACCAATATCCAAGGCAATTAACTGGCGATTCTTCAAAGACTCCGGTACATCGCCCTTGACAATTCTTTGTGCCAAAGCTTCGGCGATCGCAGTTTTACCCACTCCCGGTTCACCAATTAAAACGGGGTTATTTTTGCTACGACGGGATAGAACTTGGATTAGCCGGCGAATTTCATCATCCCGTCCAATTACTGGGTCTAATTTCCCCGATTTTGCTTGCTCGGTTACATCCCTGCCAAACTTTTGTAGAGCTTCATAGCGGGATTCGGGATTTTGGTCTGTCACCTTTTGACTACCGCGCACAGCTTTAATAGTAGTTTCTAACTTGGCGGTATCTAAATTCAAACCCTTACAAATTCTTCTGCCAACCCGTTCATCCTCCAGAAATCCCAGGAGGATGTGTTCTATGGAAATATAGGAATCTTGCATCCGCACCCTAGCATTCTCGGCTACATCGAGCATCTCATCCAATGCTCGACCGAGGTAAAGTTGGTCACTTTTACCAACCTTGGGTTGGCGACGGATAAACTCTTCTAATTGTTGTTGTATGCGACTAGCATCTATACCAGTGCGGTTAATTAATCTAGAGGCTAAACCATTTTCCTGTTGCAACAGAGCAATAAGTAAATGTTCAACATCAAGTTGTTGTTGTTGATAAGCACGTACTATATCCTGAGACTTAACTATACCTTCCCAAGCTTTATCTGTAAATTTATCTGGATCTGTAGGTTGCATATTTACTGTTTCGGATTTAGGATTTTAGATTTTAGACTAGAAAATAGGGTAAAGGTGAAAGGGGAAGGGGTGACGGACTGAGATGTCTGTTTTCTGCTGCTAGTGGGTTGTGCTGATAATTTTGCATAATTTTCAATTAGCATTCTATACCGCCTAGGAATAAATTCCCAGGCTCACAGGCAAAGTCTGATAAATCAGACTGGGTAATATTTTCAGTGCGTTTTAACTCATAACTTGCACTATTCAAGGGCAAGAGCCAGAGGCTCTATATTCTAGTTACCAGGCTGAGCCTGGTAACTAGGTTTTGGAGGCTCCGCCTCCTGTTATCGGAGTTGGTGCAAGTTATTACTTTTAACGTACTTGGTTTATGAGCTGGGAAATTTATTTCCAAGGGGTTGATTGGTCTAAATGACATTAGTGCAAGTTTTCATTTAAGCCCTACTTCTAATCTAAAATGAAATCACGGTTCTCAGGGTAGTTTGCCAAATTGTATCCTGGGTGCGATCGTTATCTGGGTTAGTCACCAAGGAAAATGTGGGGGTAATACTGAAATTTTCCTTCAGTGATAAATTGTAGAAAACCTCAAAATTGGTTTGAGTCCCGTTTCCCAATCCATTGGTGACAAACGGCTGTCCCACAGCCATACCAGCCACACTACCAGGAATGAAGAGATTGCGAAATCCCACACCTACGGCCCAGGTTACAGGATGTAAATCTAAATCTTCACCGATGGCGGTGTTAAATCCTTGGTAGCTACCAAATCCTAAACGGGTGAAAATTCCCGTATTTTGATTCAAAGCGTACTCAGCATTAACACCAAAGGCATTAATATCAGTATTATTAATTAGAGCATTGGTATATTGCAATTTCAGGGAAAAGTTATTACTAACTAAATATTCCACCTCCATACTGGCTTGATATCTGTCACCAAATAAACCACCATTATTATTTCCATTAGTTTTATCAGCATCCGCAGCAATGTAGAGCGATCGCCAAAATAATTTACTATTATCAGGATGCCAGACAATGGCCACCCCCGCACCACCAGCACCATCGATTTGGTTTTGCACTATGAGGGGATTGTTGAGAAAAAAACTGGAACTAAAATCCACCCCTTCATTATTGGCATAGGAATTGCGATCTATAAAGTCTCGTGGTGACATCTTGGCTCCCACCACCATCTCCACATCACGGGCAGGGCGAAAACTATAGTACAATCGCCGCAACCGTACCCCCGATTCTACCCCAACAATATCAAGTCCCCCACCATTAGCAATCAAACCATCAGTTCCCAATAAATTCAAATTTTCTTGCTGGGATTTAGCAATGGCATCAGTTCCATTATTACCAAACTCTAACTGAGTCACCAGTAAATCCTTACCTTGGAAACTCGTATTCAGATTCAACCGGGTGCGACTAATTACCGTACTACTGGCTTGACTTCCATCAGTAAGGGCGAAAATGGATTGTCCTTGGAGTTTAGTGGTAGGAGAAAATTGTTGTGCTTGCAGACGATTGGCTCGTTGTTCCATCAAATACTTACGCAAGCGTAATTCCTGCAAATCCTGGGCAAATTCCCTTTGTAGCCGTCTGACAACAACCGCATCACTTTTGAGAAATTCTTCACTGATATCCCCCGTCAACCGATCTAAATTATCCAGGGTAGCTAATAAAGCACTCGCAAACTCGTAACGGGTAACCGAGCGAGCCCCACGAAAGGTATTATCTGTATAGCCAGATATTACACCATAACGTTCCACCAGAGCCTTCAAAGCCTGATAAGCCCAATCAGTAGGTTGAACATCCAAAAGTTGGTCAACAGATGGCTGTGGGGCTACAGGTTCAAACTTGGGAACTTCATTATTATCAATTAGTTGGGTTTCTAAAGAAAGCGGAGAGTTACTGGACTCTCCGCTAGGTGAAAATTCTGCGATGGAGAAACTGCTCTGGGTTTTTGGTGGTGATACTTGTAAAGTATGCCTGCCAAAGGAACATTTTCCCTTGTGCATCTCCCTTTGGGAGCATTGCAAATTGGTATTAATTATGCCTTTAGTCGATACAGTATTTTTACCAGTAATTTTTCGGGGAATGTAGGTTTGTTTAGTGTCTGAAGTTTTAGCTGGGATGGCAGTTGGCACTGAATAAGCAACAGATAAGCAGCACATTGGACTCAATATAGTGCAACCGACTAAACCACCTGCCAAAAACTTATGAGAGTTAATTTTCTGCTCAAAACTTTTTTTGACACTCAACTCTATCACCTGCATTCTCGTTCCATATTACTGAGACACAAGCTGCTGTTGAGTTTGTTCCCGGTTAGCAGAGTCTTGAGTCTTGGTTTGGATGAGTTCGACTTTATACCCGCTAGGATCTTCCACAAAGGCAATAACCGTAGAACCATGTTTCATGGGACCCGGTTCTCGCACTACTTTTCCACCGCGCTTTTTGATTTCCTCACAGGTGGTGTAAATATCATCAACTCCAATGGCAATGTGTCCGTAAGCATCACCTAAGTTGTAATTGTCTACACCCCAGTTGTAAGTCAGTTCTAGAACTGTATTGTCCGCTTCGTCACCATAACCAACAAAGGCGAGGGTAAACTCACCCCCCGGATAATCTTTTCTTCGCAGCAACTTCATTCCCAGAACATCACAGTAAAACTGTAAAGATTCTTCAAGATTGCCAACTCGTAGCATTGTGTGTAGTAAGCGCATTATTTACCTTTTGCCTCTTGGATTTGAATATTTTGATCTGACAACAATATTCTACAAAGACATTCTGACTTGCTGTTGTGCATTTTTAATGCACAACAGCTTATCCAGTTTATTTTTCGGTCAACTCCTCACCGAAAATTCTTCTTTAAACTTCTCAGTAATCCGCTTCATTGCTTCTTCCACATTCTCCCGACTGTTAAACGCGGAGATACGGAAATAACCTTCACCCGCAGCACCAAAACCAGAACCAGGTGTTCCCACTACGTTACAAGTTTGCAGCAATTTATCAAAGAAATCCCAACTCGATAAACCATTAGGGGTTTTCACCCAGACATAAGGTGCATTTACACCTCCGTATACCTGCAATCCCGCTGCGGTGAGTTTCTCCCGGATAATCTTGGCGTTTTCTAAGTAAAAGCTCACCAATTTTTTAATTTGCGCCTTCCCTGATTCAGAATAAACCGCTTCCGCGCCCCGTTGCACAATGTAAGAAACACCGTTAAACTTGGTAGACTGACGACGATTCCACAGTTTCCACAGCTCCACATCAGAACCATCAGCAGCCTTAGCTGTGAGAGTTTTGGGTACAACCGTTAACGCGCAACGAGTACCTGTAAACCCTGCATTCTTAGAGAAAGAACGAAATTCGATCGCACAATCTCTCGCTCCTTCAATTTCATAGATAGAATGGGGTATGCTAGGGTCGGTGATAAACGCTTCGTAAGCTGCATCAAAGAAAATTATCGAGCCATTGGCTTTGGCATAGTCCACCCAAGCCTGGAGATGTTCTTTGGTTGCAACTGCTCCTGTGGGGTTGTTGGGGAAGCACAGGTAAATTAAGTCAACTTTCTGGGTAGGAATAGCGGCAGTAAAATTATTCTCTGCGGTAATTGGTATATATACTAAGCCTTCATACTTACCATCATCATTACCAGCACCCGTATGTCCTGCCATGACGTTTGTGTCCACATACACGGGATAAACTGGATCGGTGACGGCAATAGTATTATTTTTGCCAAAAATGTCAAGAATATTACCATTGTCGCACTTAGAACCATCAGAAATGAAAATTTCCGAAGCATCAACATCACATCCCCGTGCTTGGAAATCCTGGGCGGCAATTTTTTCCCTTAACCAATTATAACCCTGTTCGGGGCCATAACCTTTAAAAGTTGAGCGATCGCCCATATCTTCCACAGCTTTAATCATCGCTGTGCAACAAGCTTCTGGTAAGGGTTCGGTGACATCACCAATACCGAGTTTAATAATAGGAGCATTGGGGTTCGATTGGGTAAAGGTATTGACTCGACGAGCAATTTCCGGGAATAAATAACCTGCTTTTAGCTTCAGGTAGTTATCATTAATAGTTGCCATATTGCACTGCTACAAACGCCACAGATAAACAGCTTACAGTGAATTGGCGACATTACAGTTATCAGTTAGCCTCCTCCGGAGGAGCTACGCTAACAGTTATCAGTTATAGCACTACGTGCTAGGGAACAGGGAACTCTTAACAGGGAACAGTAAGCTATCAAAGGGTTTCCGGATTTAGAAATGTCCTAACGTATATGCGTAGTGCTATATCAGTTAAGAGCATTCACTCCTTCACTCCTGCTCTACCGCTTGTAAAAATCTACGCATATCTGGGCAATAATCCTCAAATCTATTCATCAAATTCATCCGTCTCTTGATAAAGCTGTTGCAATTCCTGTAATTGGGTTTTGCGGGAGGTACGGCGATATTTTTTGCTTTCTAACTTGGGTTCGTATTGCTTTTGTCCCTTAACTTTGGTTTTAACTTTCAACTTCGATTCCGGATCGCTTTGTTGTTGAATATGGGTTTTACGAGCGATCGCAACTTCTAAAAAATCGAGATAATGTTGATAGCGTTCCCAGTCCCCGCTAACCACACAATCAGGTTCGTCTCGGTGTAAACAGTTACTAAAGCGACAGTTGGCAGTTGCTAATTTATGCTTTGCTTCTGGGAAAAAACTGGCTAGTTCTTCAGGGGTACAATCTAAATCGGGTTGATTAAAGCCGGGGGTATCCGCCAATAAACCACCACTGGGTAACTCAAATAACTCCACATGGCGGGTAGTATGACGGCCGCGAGATAATTTACCAGAAACCTCTGCCACCCGCAACTGGGCATCAGGAATTAATTGATTAATTAAACTAGACTTACCAACCCCAGAAGCTCCGGCAATGACGGTGATTTTATGTTGTAGGTATTGGTCTAATAGTTCAATGTTGTGGTTCTGGTATACACTAATAAATAAAGGTTGATAGCCCCAATTCGATAAGCGATCGCTCAATTTGTCTTGTTCTACTGAGTTAATTAAATCACTTTTATTTAAGCATAAAATTACGTCTAAACCCGTAGATTCCGCCTTGACCAAAAACCGACTCAACTGATATGGTTCTAGGGTTGGTTCTGCAACGGCAAATAATAACAAAATTTGATTAACATTAGCGATCGCTGGACGATCTAATTCGCTGATCCGGGGTAATACCTCTGCAATCGCCCCTCTCTCCCCAGCCCAATCAGCTTTCTCAATCAAAACGCGATCGCCAACCATCACCTGTTGACCAATCTTTTTTAACCGCGTTCTCCGGGTACAGAGCAAGATGGGTGGATGAGGAGAAGTAATTTCTCCCAAATCTACAGCATCTAATTGCACTCGGTAGAAATTAGCTTGCACGGCTAGTACCGTACCTATTAACCCAGTACTATTTAATACCTCCCCTGTCATGGGTCAGTCACAGAACATCTAACTAGCATGGAAAAATAGTCAGTGCAGTCTACAATTTTTTCCACCTGATACCCCGCCATAGTCAAGCTATCAGGAACCTGCTCAATTGGCTCTCCTGGATCTAACCAAACTTCCAGTAAAGTACCGGGAGTCATCCGCTCCAGTTGCAGTTTTGTGCGGACAAAATTAATGGGACACGGAGTGCCCCGCAAGTCCAATTGAGCATCAGGATGTGAAAGGGAAGATACACTCATCTTTGGTGAAATAAATTACCCAAAAAACCTTCTAGACCGCCTTTACCAGTGCGCTCACCTTTAATACTAGCTAATTTCTCTAACAATTCTCGCTCATCTGGAGTTATCTTGGTGGGGATATCAATCAATACCGTAATCATGTGGTCTCCCCGACTTACCGGATTACCCAAGCGCGGTACGCCACGATTTTCCAGCTTCATCACCGTATTTGGTTGAGTTCCCGCCGGTATAATCAGTTCCACCGGACCATCCACCGTATTTACCTCTAAGCGACAGCCTAAAACGGCCTGGAGATAGCTAATGGTAATTTCTGAGATAATGTTAATTCCATCGCGCTGGAACTCACTATCCTCATTGACAAATAAATAAACATACAAATCTCCCGCCGGACCATTGCGCTGTCCTGCGTCTCCTTCTGAGGAGATTCGCAGACGAGTACCATTATCTACTCCAGCAGGAATAGTAATTTTTAGCTTCTTGGTAACTTGGTTAGCACCCTTACCATTACAAGCATCACACTTATCCTCAATTACCATTCCCGTACCATTACAGGTGGGACAAGTAGATACTTGAGTAAAACTACCAAAAGGCGTTCTAGTTACCCTCCTGACTTGACCAGAACCGCTACAGGTAGAACAAGTCTGAGGACGGGTTCCTGGCTTCGCACCAGTACCGGTACAAACTTCACAGGTTTCTAAATGGGAAATGCGAATTTCCTTTTCACCGCCAAAAACAGCTTCCCGGAAATCTAACTTGAGGTCTAACCGTAAGTCATCTCCCCGCACGGGTCCACTACGCCTTCTTTGGCTTGGTCCTCCCATGCCACTACCAGCAAAGCCACTGAAAATGCTTTCAAAGATATCAGCAAAACCGCCCATATCTCCCATATCCTGGAAGCCAGCACCTGCACCAGAAACTCCAGCTTCCCCAAACCGGTCATAGCGAGCGCGAGTTTCGGGTTCTGATAGCACTTCATAGGCGCGGTTAATTTCCTTAAATTGCTCATCAGCACCCGGTTCCTTATTTACATCCGGGTGATACTTTCTTGCCAACCGGCGGTAAGCACGTTTTAGTTCGTCTTTGTCGGCGTCACGAGAGACACCCAGAGTTTCGTAATAGTCGCGGGCCATATAGCAATAGGAAAGGTAAAAGTCAGAGTACGGATAGTAAACAGCAGTGCCTTGGTAAAACAATCATTGACCAGTGTCATTACCGACCTGATTTTGCCAATTTGGGCAGCTGCGGATAGGCAGAAGGCAAAAGTTAAATTTTGTTAATAGTTGATTTTACCTTTTACCTTTCATAAAAATCATCGGTAATTTACCGATGGTAGGTGCTTTTCTCGTGGGAGAGCAAATCGAGATCCGATCAAATTGGCTGTCTCTTTTACAATTGTGCTACGTATATGGATAAACTCCCTTATTTAAAGATTGGGGCTAGCCGCACTTTTAGGTGTGGAAATCCGATCTGTAATTTTTGTAGGCAGTTAGGAGTTCGTAGGGGCACTGCGGCTTGCGCCCAAGAGGATTTACTCCCTTCGGTTCTATAAAATTACCGAAAAATTGTAGGCTGGGTTGAGGGACGAAACCCAGCATCTAGTTGGGTTTAACTTCGTACCACTTCGTGGAAGCAAGCTACAACCCAACCTACGTTATAGGTAATCTTCTGCCGGGAAGGGAGTAGGAGTTAACAGAAGAAGAATCAGAAATTCAAGGAGTGCGATACGCGGAGCGTAAAGCCTCCGGCTTATCGCGCCCTCGGCGGCTCTTCTGGAGCATCGCATCAAATACTCGCTGTAAAAGTATTACTTCATTTGGTCGGTTGAAAAAGATCGTTTTTTACTCAGTTCTATCTAAGCACTGTTTTGGATCGCGTTTGGCATGGAAGAGCCGCAAGTACAAAAACTGTATCCTGGTCAAAAAGGTAAAGAATTATGTACGGGAATCTACGGGTTAGTGCTCTTCTTACCTGTTTGTAGATCACTTGATAAGCAAGGGGGTTTCGTCCAATTCCTGACAGACAAACATCAACTGCACGGACAAATTCAGAACCCAAACCTGGATTTTGGGATTCGTACCACTCAAAAGCATCCTGAATATCATATTCTGCTTCTGGCTGGATAATCAGGTTATAGCTCATCGGGAAAAGCCTAACCTTTTTTTTACATCTTCCCAACTAGAACCATTTGCAGGATTTTTCCGGTAATTTTCTAACCGTCGATCTAATTCTTTTTGTTGCGCTTGACTTAAAGTCAGTTCTTCTTGCTGTTCTAAAATACTGTCCCATAAATCTTCAGCAAGTTGGATACGTTCTGCAACGCTGAGTTGAGAAATTTGACACTCCACCGCCCTAAAAGGGCGAGGATTCTTGGTTCATAGTCCAACCGTAACCCCGCAGGATTTCTCCAACGAAACTAGAGGGTCGAACTCCCCAAGCTTATAAGATTCGGTGTGCCCCACCGTACTTAGTCCCCTCTGCAAGATATTTATCGCCGCGTTAACATCCCTATCTTCAACAAATCCACACTCAATACAAATATGGGTTCTCGTAGATAGAGATTTCTGCACTTTTTCGCCGCAATTAGAACAATTTTGACTTGTATTGTGGGGAGAAACCGCAATCGTTATCTTCCCGTACTTATAACCAAAATAATCTAACCACTGGCGAAACACTGACCATCCTGCATCTGTGATCGACTTTGCTAGATGTCGATTTTTCACCATGCCTTTGACATTCAAATTTTCATAGGCTACTAAGTCGTTAGACTTGATTAAGCGGAGCGCCACTCTCTTGAGGTACTCTTCTCGCTGCCTACTTACTTTTAAATGTTTGCGAGCATATCGGACTCTAGCTTTGTGATAATTTCTAGACTGTGGTTTTCCTTTGCAGTACTTTTTAGACTTGTTTCGATTCAACCGATTTAACTGTCTTTCTCCCTTACGGTAAAACTGTGGGTTCGGTTCAATATTGCCTTGACTGTCTGCCAAGAAGTACTTGATACCAACATCAATACCTACCGCGTTTTGACTGGGAGTTAAGGGTTCAACTGTATCTCTAGGGTCTAATTTTACCGAGAACTGCACGTAGTAACCATCGGCACGACGTACAATTCTGACTCGTTTAATCTGTTCTAGTTGATAAAAATTCAAGTCTCTAGAACCTATCAGCTTCAGAGTGCCTATACCTTTTTTGTCTGTAAAGGTAATATGCTTTCTGTTGTGTGATAACTTCCACCCCGAAATTTTATATTCAACCGAACGAGTATTTTTCTTAAATTTAGGATAACCCTTCTTGCCTGGAATCTGTTGTTTACAATTGCTGTAAAAACGATTAACTGCTTTTAAAACCCGTTCAACAGCAGTCTGACAAGCGTGACAGTTTAAATCTTCTACAAATTTAAACTGTTTTCTCAGTAAGGTGTTGTATCTGAACATTTTAGTCTTGCCAACACCGCGATTATCCATCCAATAACGCAGCACTTTATTACGGACAAATTGAGATGTCCTAATTGCTTCATTAATGGCGATTATTTGTCGTGGTCTTGGGTTGACTTTGTATGAGTAGACAAACACTATTGATACTGGGTTATAAAGTATCAAATACTATAATAACATCAAAATCAAGATATAAAAAGCCGCCCTTCAAGGGCGGGGCTTGTATCCCATTCATTTCGGTCAACTTTCAAGAGGGGATGGGAACTCATGAGTATAGAGTTATGGGAATGGTTTTATTTATGTTACAATATTGCAGTTTGAGGCAGTGGAACAGTTTTTGGCGATGTTCCTTCGGAACCGCTACGCGATCGCATAAAATGTCCTTCAAAGGCGTTGTTCCATGAGAAAAATATCCAGAAAATCTATTGATATTAGCATTAAAATGCTTATAACCCTTCCAGCACTTACGCAATTGTCACAATCGGTGATTGGTGCGCCTCTGTTACAAGCCTGATTCCTATGTTCAAATATTCTCGCAGCGTCACGCAACGGCAATAATGCGGGCAGAAAATCTACACCGCATTTTGCCTCCCCTACAGAAAAAATATGCCAGTTGCGTAAGTCCTATTTATATCTTTCCAGCTATAACCGTATAATAAATAGGTGTGCGCCAAAATAGACAGTTGTGAATGTAAAGGAAATATTTTCAGAGTGCAAGTTAAAACTATCCAAGAGATTAAGAACACTGAAGATATCAAAGATGATATTTTTTTGGAAAAAATAGAGGAACTGAACAATAGCTTAACTGAATATTTCTCTAAGGCATTTTTTATTGATAATGCTTTGACTAGACAACTTGTTAGCTTCCAAGCGAATAAATCCCGCACATACTATAGATGGTATAAATATAAAGAGGCATTTTCCGCTGATTTGGTAGAATATCTTTTCCGCAAATATGGTGTAACAAAAGGTAAAATACTTGATCCTTTTGCTGGTGCTGGAACCTCTTTATTTGCATCTTCTTCTTTGGGCTATACCTCTGAAGGTATTGAGGTATTACCTGTTGGACAAAAAATTATAGAAGCAAATGTTCTCGTAAGAGGAGCCAAGAAACAAAAAATTATTTCTGGATTAGAAAAATGGTTACTACAAAAACCTTGGAATGCGGAAGGTGAAATTAGTGATTTTGAAGTGCTTCGTATAACAGATGGGGCATATCCCCTCAAAACGCATCACAAAATAGGAAGGTATTTAAACGATATAGAGCATGAATGCCTAGAAATAAAAGAAATATTATTCTTTGCATTGCTATGTGTCCTTGAATCAATAAGTTATACAAGGAAAGATGGGCAGTACCTTAGATGGGATTATAGATCTGGACGCAGAAAAGGTAAGAACACTTTTGATAAGGGACAAATCTTGTCATTTGATGAGGCTATTTTAAAAAAGCTAAATGAAATCAAAAATGATATGCATCTTCGTGATGATAAAAACGATCTATTCTCACTGTTGCAAGAGGATATACAAGCTGGAGGTGTTAATTTATTGAAAGGTTCATGCTTAGATGTTCTTCCTAGATTAGAAAGTAGAGCTTATTCAGGGATAATTACCTCACCACCTTACTGCAACCGTTACGACTATACACGAACCTATGCATTAGAACATGCGCTGCTGGGTGTCAATGAAATTGAATTAGTCAGTTTAAGACAAGCCATGCTGAGTTGTACGGTAGAAAATAAAGCAAAAGGACTGATTGACTTAAATCACAAATGGCAAACAGCTATAAATATTTGCGATAGCTTACCTTTATTACAGCAGATATTAAATTATCTGGACTATAAAAAAGAGAAAAAAGAACTCAATAATAATGGTATTGCTCGTATGGTGAGGGGTTATTTTTATGAAATGGCTTGTGTTATTCAAGAATGTTATCGAATATTGGATAAAGGCGGCATAATGTTTATGGTCAATGACAATGTTAGATACGCTGGGGCTGCAATATCCGTAGATTTAATTCTCTCAAAAATAGCCGAAGACATTGGATTTAAAATAGAAAAAGTCCTTATCTTACCTCAAGGGAAAGGGAATAGCTCCCAACAAATGGGAAAGCATGGACGAGAGAGATTAAGAAAATGTATATACGTATGGAAAAAGAACTTGACAAATGTCGTTTGATAGTCATTTGAAGTCATATAAAGACCTAGTTACCCCTTACGAAGAGACACGAGCAGGATTTATTGCCTTAGCGTTAGAAAAAAATAGAAAGGCAACACCTTTTGTTGAGGAAGCTAAAGCACTTAAAGTATTTGCATCAAGAGCAAAAACAGCAAAGGAGTTATTAGGGATAAATGAAATACAAAATTCACTACTTACAGCCGCAGGAATTTCCGATAAAGCAAAGAATTACTTGCAGGAAGATGATAAATACGAAGCAATAAAAGGGCTAATTGAAAATTTATTGGAACCTTCAGGCAAGTCATTTATAGATGAACTGGTTTATCGTTTCTTACTTACCAGAGGTGATTCTCTTGGTGGCAGTATGAGAAATCTAGCAGGTGCATTGGGTGAGTGGCGATTTACGAGAATCCTTATATCTACGTGCTCAGTAAGCGGAGTAGATTTTGAGTATCTTGATTCAAAAAGTAAAAAATGGATGCCTCCAAATTCTGAGCCAGAAATAGAGAAACGAGTTAAAGGTTTGCATTGGGTATCTCACGGAAATAGACGAACCTTGATTTATAACTTAACTGTACCAATAGTCAAAAAGAATGTAGATCTGTGTCTATTCGACTGTGTACCAAATGAAATCATATTTGGAAAGAGCAAAGATTCAGTACATCACAAGCCAGAAAGATATCTTGGTTTGGGAGAACTAAAAGGAGGTATTGACCCGGCAGGGGCAGATGAGCATTGGAAAACAGCAAACTCAGCACTCGGTAGAATCAGAAAGGCTTTCTCAGATAAAAATTGTCATCCTAAAACATTTTTTATCGGTGCAGCTATAGAAAATGCTATGGCTAAAGAAATATATCAGCAGCTAAATAACCATACTTTATCGAACGGGGCTAATTTAACAAACGAGACTCAAGTAGTTTCTTTGTGTGATTGGCTAATTAAATTATGATACAACAAGTGTATAACAAGGTACTGCAATGGACGGACTGGCGATCGCTTATTTATTGGGTTACTTGTGAGTGCCCAAGTAGCAGCGATCGCATATCTTGAAGAAGGACACGCCCAAGGAAAAGTCGTCATCACTTTGGAACACAACCACAACAAAACTTAACAAAAAGCTGTGCGCGATCGCTATTACACTGCACTTCTCTGGGCACTACAAATTTAAACATTTGGGATGCTCCCAAGTAAAAAAAAGAAAGACAGGCTAAAAAGCCTGCCTTGCTGTGAAAAAAATTCAGTTCCAATTCAGATTTAGAAGTTCATTTCAGCGGCTTGAACTTTCTCAACCTGTTTCTTCTTGAGTACAAGCATAATTTGTGCCAACATTACCAAACAGATAAAGGCAACTAGTCCTTTAACTCTGTTAGCACTTTGGAGAACAATTTCTGTGTCCTTTTGACCAAAACCACCAACGTTGGGATTATTGGTTAAAGCTTCCCCAGAGGCAACTGCTTGTCCTTCAGATACAATCAGTTCTGGTCCTACGGGGATTTGTTCGCTAACGGTGTCGCCGGATTCTGTTTGGATGCTGACTGTATACTTCACATTACCGTCGCTATCTGCGTCTTTGGTAATCTGACTAATTGTGCCAGCAGCAGGAGCATTATAAATATTGTTGTTGCTCTTTTCACCGGTGGGATAAACCTGTCCTCGTCCCCGATTACCACCTACATAAACTCCATACTTACCAAAATTGATATTTTTATCAGTTGCAGGGTTAGGAGAAAGAACGGGGAAGACGATTTCTTGATATTGTTCGCCCGGTAAAGGTCCAACGATGATCACGTTTTCCGAATCTTCTTTGTAAGATTGGAAGTAAACGTCGCCGACTTCTTCTTTCATTTCCTCAGGAATCCGATCCTCAGGAGCAATCTTGAAACCTTCCGGTAACATTAGTACCGCACCAACATTTAAGCCGACTGGAGAACCGTCAGCACCTACCTGCTGTACGTTGGTGTCGTAGGGAATTTTAACTACTGCTTTGAAAACAGTATCCGGCAGTACAGACTGGGGAACTTCTACTTCCGTAGGCTTCTCTGCTAGGTGGCAGTTCGCACACACAATTCTTCCCGTAGGTTCACGGGGGGTTTCCGGATAGGTTTGCTGTGCCCAGAAGGGATAAGCAGCAGCAGATTGGGGCAAAGCTAAGTCGCTAGTGAAGAAAAAGGTTACAGTAGCGATCGCAACAAGCAAAGTTTTGGTTATTGCTTTGGAAATACGAGTTAAACTCGCTGTGTTACAAGGGTTTCTCATCTCTACAAGGACAAGGGTTCTCTGAATAATTCGTCAATGGTTAATACTTAATGGTCAGTAGCCAAGGGACTAGTACCGCTGCGCGGAAGTCAAAAGTCAAAAGTCAAAAGTCAAAAGTATTATGCTTTCTAGCTTTGAGCTTTGATAGATGGTAGATTTATTTCCGCCGACTTGTACTAGTGACTTAGGGCGTTTGGAAGCAGCTTCCTAGAGGATATATACAGCTATCTTTAGTTAGATGCTGATTATGCCCACCAGGGTTCTTCACCTGTGCGGAAGTCTGTTTCAGTCCAAGGAGTGATGACCATTTTGTCGTCTTCTACCTTGACATGACTCAGAGCCAAAGAGCGGGGTGCAGGGCCACGGACAACTTTACCCGTTGCAGCGTACTGGGAACCGTGACAGGGACACTTGAATTTATTTTCCGCAGCATTCCAAGGCACCACACAACCCAAGTGGGTGCAAATAGCATTAATTCCGTAATCGCCAATTGCTTCTTTGCTTTCTACCACAATATAGGTAGGATCGCCTTTCAGTCCCTGAACGAGAACCCGAGCATCAGGATTATGGCTATCCAAAAATTTAGTGACGCTGACATCGTTGCCCAATTCATCTTTGGCTATAGCACCACCAGCAGCACCACCACTAGCAGGGGGAAGAAAATACTTGGTAAAGGGATACAATACCCCCAGAGCAACTCCAGTAACAGTTCCAAAAGTCAGAAAATTCATAAACTGACGTCGCCCCATATCGGGCACGTCCATTGAATCAGAATATTGAGTCATAATCTACCCGTTCTTTGTCCATTGTGTTTACAAGTTTGACCTGAGCCTCATAATTTGAGAAACTCTTCTTTGGTTCAAGATGCTATGACCCACAATCATGCCAGTATTATCTTTATTCCAGATATTCCCAGCATCCTTTTTGATAGCATTACATTTCTTTATATTCCTATCATACTTGAGTGACGGAACTTAACTTTATAACTAAATGTAAAATAATAGTTGAGAGAAGCTATGACAGGAAAAGAATTACAGCAACTATTATGTGATAAATGGGGGCATTCTTATGATGTCCAGTTACGTCGTACCCAGGGAAAGATATTTGTGCAAGTGATGTGGAAATATCTGGAGCAAGCATCTTTTCCTTTAACTGAAGCGGAGTATCAAGAACATCTGGATACGGTTGCTAATTATTTACACGCAATGGGTAGTGTGGAAAAAGTACAAACCTTTATCCAAAAGACTAGGGAACGTCCTCGCTTGGGTAAGGCTGTAAGTATTCCTCTGGATTTGGGCGATCGCGCTTCTGAATGGTTAGTATAAATGTAGAATGAGCGAATGAGCGAATTTAGAAAAAAAAATAATAAATTAATATCATGGATAAATTTGTAGGGGCACGGCATCAGAGTTATAATTTTATACACCAAAGTTTTGTGGATGCCGTGCCCTGACGAATCATGTATGTGTCGCCAACATTATTTGAATTGTTATTACATAGGACTTACGCACTCGTGACGAAAAATAAGGCTTAGCTATGCCGTAGGCTTTACGTCATGGCGTAAATACGTAGCTTGTGCGTAAATCATGTTACAATCAAACGCAATGTGCAACTTATATCATGTTCGCTTAACACTCCTTGCGGGAAGTCCCCCGGTGGAGTCTTCGGAACCGGGGGATGAGAGCAAGGGCAGAAACTTGAACTCATAACGAATATATGGGAAAATATTTATTGGTCGCTGAAGGGGGGCACTGACTAAGAGGCCACCCTTTGGGTATAAAGTATGTACTCGGCAGAGTATGCCCTTCGGGCACGCTAAC
>JASJDS010000023.1 GCA_030065055.1 Calothrix sp. MO_192.B10 | reverse complement strand
CGTATTGTTTCTTGCACTACCTGTATCGAAACAAATGTTTTTACTTCGTTCCATAAATAAATTTAGGGGCTTGGTGACCATTTTTCTTTTTCTTTACTTTTGCCTTTTTACTTTTTACTTTTGCCTTGTTCGGTCAAAACATTGTAGATGCCGTGCCCTGACGAATCATGTATGCGTCGTAAACATTATTTGAATTAGTTGATTTTGACAAGTCGCGGTGTTTAGATCCCCGACTTCTTAAAGAAGTCGGGGATCTATAGTTCCTGACGTTTCCATTAAAGAAGTCGGGGATCTATAGTTCCTGACGTTTCCATTAAAGAAGTCGGGGATCTATAGTTCCTGACGTTTCCAGAAAGCGGGCTTTCCGGCCCGCATATGCTTATCCTCTCCTTCTCTTCCTTTGCGTACTTTGCGCCTAAAGCCCTATGGGCATGGCTGAGTGCAAAGCACACGCTTCGCGTTAACGTAGTTCCTCTGTAAGAGGCACGCTAATGCGGTTCCTTCTTCTACCTTTCATAACTAATGTGTGGTGTATAGCACTACGTTTTTGGCTTAGGACGTTTTTCCCTTTTCCCTTTCCCCTTTCCCTTTGGGCAAAACATGATGTCCGAACCCTGCGTAGTGCTATATTTCCCTTACCCTACAAGGATTTGAGGCTTATTTTGTCCTCAAAAATGTTCAACTCCTGTTAAGAGAGGGATAACTCAATCTCATTTTCGTGATTTTAGTGACATTGAATACAGATTTTAAGGGCAGATAATGGATCAAAAGCATTACAGGAGGATAAAAATACAACCTGTAATCTGTCCATATAACTTGCTGCATCCAACTGAGTAAAAATATATGATTCGCGCTCTTGTTAGACTTATCAATTTTTTCTCAAAATCTAAAATAACTATTAATTAATCAGAATCAGATCCCAACGTGCATTAGTTTATATTATTGGTTTGATTTGCAATCAGATATCCCACGTACCTTTAGCTATAGATGAAATTTACCGTAACTTTAAAATCTCTTGAATGAATCTTAACAGGAATACAGAGATATCAATATTATAACTTGACAGATTGCATCATATAATGGTCATAACTCTCAATTAAGTATCCTGCATTGTACTTTCAATTTCAATGCAGGAAATCAAATATTTGCAATATATCTCTATCCTTTAACTACACCAGCAGTAAATATTCTGCCCATACAGTATTGGAGTGCCATTCTCAAACAGTATGAGATGCCTCTACCCCAATAATATTTATCATCTAGAGCTTTTATCTTAATATTGGTCATCTTCCTCTAATCTTACTCAAAACCTGACAAATAATATTATTAAATGACAGAAATTACTATGAAGCTATTAACTAAAAAATGTTTATTTTCGTTTTTACATAGGGGGTGTCACCCCCTATGTAACCTTACTTAAGTACGACCCAAAAAATCATGTCAAGAAAAATAAAAATATCAAAATCAATACGCAATTCCTTCTAAAAAATGATAAGATTATCAAGTGACAATTAATAAAAAAGTAGTGTTGCAACAAAAGCTATAATAGATAGGTAAGGAATCACTTTCTGACCTGTCAAGACGATCAACTCCTAAAAAAAATAGTATATGAAGTGACTATTTTATCGGGGCTACAACTAATTTGATTGAGGAGTTGAAAAGATTTTTAGAGGGTAGAACTGCATCTATCAAGAGCCAACCGGAGACTTTGTTGTGTCATTTATATGACATGATATAAGGTAAATTTTCGCCTAGGGCACTACCTTTGCAAAAATAGAACCCACCTATAGATATATTCAGTATTTGTTGCTGAATAAGACTATGGAAAGCATCTAGATAATTGCACTTGGGTAGTAAACAGACTTATTTGCTACAAGTCTGGTTGCCGTTTATTTATCAGCTCATGGAAAGAATCATCAGGTATCATGCAGTCGGAACTCATAATAAATCGGGAAGCTCAAGGATGAGAAACCATAAAGCTCATCTTTGGGATAATCCGCCTCCAAAAAAAGTCTCAATTTGTGGGGCAATTGGGACTAACACCAAAACTGGAAACTCTACAACCCAACAGCAAGTACCAAAAGGTCGAGATAGTTGCTCTGAATCATTGCAGATGTTGCTAAACCAACGACCTTCAATCCTGGTTTATCTTGTTTTGTTAACCAGTACATTTTTTCTAACTACATTGATGATTTGGGTATGGCAAGGAAGAATTGTGGAAGTTGCTCGTATTCGAGGGACAATCTTATCCTCAATAGACTCTGCAAAATACCCAGAAGTGCTCGAAGACAATTCTGTGAGCCTTAAAACCCCAGAAAATCAGCAAATGAACTTGGTCAATTTTATTGAACCCCATATTCTGCTACAAACTAAATTATCTCAAGAAGAAGCTCTTTTTTTTCAAGAAGAAATGCCTCTAAAAATCAAAGTTGACAATTATCAACTGACAAAATCAATGATTATTGATGGAAAAATAAAATCTATTTTTCCGGATAGTGGCTCAGATACTAAGAATAGTTTCTTTTATCAAGTAGAAGTGGCTTTAGAACATAACTATCCCATGAACGAACAAGAATACATGGCATTGCGATCGGGACAAAAAGTTACTGCTCAAATCAGACGTTCTTACAGCATTGCTGAGATGCTTTTGAGAGAAATCAACTAAATACACTAGCTACTAATACTTGAGCTAACTGTATTTAGATAGAACATAGATGCAAAACTTATCCAATTAATTTATTACTTCCCAATAAAATATGACGGCTATGAATCAGAATCATTCTGGGATTAATAGTAACTTAGAACAATCAATTCATCCCGAACAATTTGACCAATTAGTTGAGGCTATTTTAGCAGGTAAATACTCCTGGGCTTGTGTGTTAATGTTACGTTTTGCTGGATATAATCCTTTACATTATATTCCTTATCGTACCTACAATAGGCTACTTAAGGAGAACTCTCACATCAAAAAAGCACAGCAAGCACAGACAGGAAAGATTAATCGAACTTCCTCAAAAGACTCTACAAAGAATTTGCCTTCTGGTTGTCTCAATAAAATTAAAGATATTGCTCGTTTGGAAGTAGTAGGTAATCAAAAAAATGATGTTCGCGGGGGTCATTTAGAAAACTGGTTATCAACACAAGTCAATGAATATCAATCTGTTAAATCTGAGTTAGAAGTAGTTAATCAACAAGATGTATCATTAAATTGCGATCGCTTTAATTAAACGGAATTTATGAAGATATTAAATCTACATAAATTTCAATGGCTAAATCGTCCTAATTCCTCCCCGATTGACTGACAAAACTGTGGGTAAGGGGAGGAACAAATTTTGTGAATAGGAAGTATATTTGACTACGTTTATCAGAATGCGATACGCAAAGCGTCAAGCCTCTGGCTTATCACTTGGGCTGGCGGAAGAGGTTCGCAACACCCTAAGCACAGGTTAAATTATTCTATCATTACATTCCCAAAGCAGGAGATATACCAATTGATGATGCGAATTTTAACAATTGCGATCGCTGTTCTGTGACAATTTGCGGACATCGCCAACAAGCAGCTTTTCCTAACTGGTTCTACCAACGACATTGAGAACGAATTTGACAATTTCCACCCCGGTTTTAACGAATCGGCTTGTATTATGTTTTACTTATTCTCCCCCTTGAAAGCAAACATTCTCCTTAAAACCATTCATCCAAGAGGGATCAATTAAACGATCATGTTGTAGTCGCCCTACAACTACAGCACCATGAATACCGATACGTTCCGCAAAATCAGCAACATCATTTTTAGATTTAAGTTGTATTAATTCTCCTTCGTACTCAGGTGGTATCAAAAATTCTCGCGCCCATTCATCAGCTTCTCGTTCTGGCTCAGATTCCAAACTTTCTCCACTATTCCATTCATCCAGAAAAATATTATTTTTATCATGTAACAGGATATGTGCTGCTTCATGGAAGAAATTAAACCAGAAGCGGTCATTGGTTTTACCGTAAAGCGAAAGTTGAATTAGTGCCTTATGGGGATTTAGCCACCGCGCTACACCACTAACGTGCGCTCTCTTAATTGATGGTACTAAAACCAGCACAACTCCCGCTTCCCGACATAACTGTTGCATCTGTGGTTGAAATTCCTCTGGTGGTAACACCGTCAACGTGCGAATTTTCCGCACTGCTTTTTCAAACTTTGGTTTACTGTATTTGGGACAGTCCAGTTTTTCTGCTTCTATTTCACCCAACCGCAACCAAGCGGAAATAGCACCAATATCACTTTGTTCTTCGCGGGTGCGACGAAAAGAAACTTCCATACGTGCGTAACATTTCTCCCAATCCTCCGGGGAAGCAACACCGAAAAATTGGAGCAACTTTTTTACCAAATCTGGTTTATTTTTGGCGGTTAAATGGCACTTGGGAAGTACACCTTGGTTCATCAATTCTTTGACTGGTAACTTATCTAACCAAGATGTCCATCCCTGTAAACGATTTTCTTCTTCTTTTCTGGCTAAAGCCGCACGATATTGGGCTTCATATCTGAGCCAAAATGCTGCTGTGCTTCCTAAAACCCGTTCTAGCTTTAAGGCTGTTTCTTCATTAATCGGTGCTTTGCCATTGATGAGCAAACTGATATGTTTTGTTGTATAACCTAAACGTTCTGCTAACTGTGCTTGTGTCCAATCACGCTCTTCTAAAAAATCAGCGATCGCATCACCAGGGGAAGATACCCAATCAGGAGTAAAAGGGCGGGTGGTCTTAGTCATGGTAATCTCCGATGAAAACAATACAAACAGCAGTAACTTTTGACCAATCAGTGTTTCCATCCTCAGTAAGAGGAATGGGATCGTGGTCTGGCTTAAATACAAGTCGTTTACCACCTTCTAGGTTTACTGCAAATTCACCAGCCCGATCTCCTTTTAAGGGATGAGGATGACCTATAACTAATTCTGTGACACAACTAGCAACACCAATCATAGTCAGTTGGTTTTTCAATTTCTTAGCGCAGTTTGCACCCAATTTTCTTTTTGCTAGTTTTTCTTGCTCGCATAGGTCTTGCAGTTTGCTGTCAGCGAAAGTAATTTCCATACTTTAGTAGCCTAATATAAGTTTACCATTTTGGTAAACAAATTAGTTAAATTTCCAAGAGGATATCACATCAATTCATGTAAAAATTAACCGTCTTGGTAAATTATTTTGCTACATTTCAAGACTGACCTAAATCAGGCAATACATTATCATATTGGTAAAGATTGTTTTATGTCTCCAGAGAATCGGACATCTCAACCAAAGCATCCATCTCTAACCAAAAAGCCCTACTACCCTCTTCCCAATCATCCCAAACTTCTGGCAGTTTCTTAACTTCCTCAGTTTGATGATTGGCTATTTGACGCTGCACATAAATTTATACAGTTGCACGTTCATCTGGGTTAAAGCCTTTTGCATCCGTTGAATGTAAGATATAACTCCACAAAAAACAACTTTTATCACTCTGGGGAAATAAAAATAGTACTTTATTCAACTAAGAACCGCTCTATATATTCCTCTTCCCTAGAAATCAATAAATTGTCCTTCAATATTTTTTTCCAGTATTCCGCATATTAATAACGGTACTGAGTAAATCAAACCAAAATGGTGCGCCCAAGGAAATTGCAAGAACAGTTATCAACCAGCCCATAATTATCTTAATAACATTACCCAGATTAAAAGGACTCAGTTGTTTTTGGAAAGGATGGGATAAATCCCAACCAAAAGGTAAAGAAGATAGACTTGTAAATGTTTGATTTAAATCTGATATAATTCCATAAAGACATTCTGCCTTATTTGTGCCATCCTGAGCAGTTTGCAAGCAGGAATTAGAGGAAACAACTTGATTAGCAACCCCATCAATGGTGATTTGTAAGGCTCGATCTTTAGATAAATTATTCACCAGATAGATTGTATCTACATTACCAACAATAGCAATCATCAGAGCAATTATCAAAGTAACTCCTTTACTATTGCGTTTATAGACTCCAGAAAGACGCTCCATTGAGGAATTAAACCAATTCTCCACCTCGGTATTCATTTGACAAAGCTCTTTACTAGGATCTTCAACTTGAGATTTAGCTTTTTGGGACAGAAATGAAAGACTCTGCTTCAAACTATCAGGAAGTTCCGGGTTATTTTCTACATCATTCATTAAATCATCAAGGGTTTTATGCATACTTTTACCTGTCTTGATAATGTCCATAAAAGCGGTAGAAAAAGCCGAAGCAGAGATATAAGAAGGACCTTTTGAACTTGATTGATTGGTTGATTTGTGGTTCAAACCCTGAATTAAGGGGTTGTTATAGAATTTACTAATGAGAGGAGCGTCTGAGCTACTCTCACCAAATAGATAAGCAATTCCATTTTTTAGATCTTTTGCTCTCCATTCCAAAACCGTAGCAATCAGTTCCTGCACTTGCGACGAAACCACGCTGCAAGCTAGATAGGTGAGAATTAGCCCAATGAGGATATTTAAAATTGTTGGTAAATTCATCTGTTTTCATCATTTTCAGTATTGTTATCCCCAGGCTTAGGGAAAAGCCCTTGCTGTTCCCTAAATGCCTACAAACGATAAAATACTAGCAAACTGGCATTTTTGATCACGGCTATGACAACAGCAAGGTATTTGACTCTCGAAGAATTCCTCAAACTGCCGGAAACTAAGCCTGCCAGTGAATTTATCAATGGTTGCCTTTACCAAAAACCTATGCCTCAAGGTAAACATTCGCGCTTGCAACTAAAGTTTTGTGATGTAGTCAATCATGTTGCAGAAACAACTAAAATTGCTCTCGCTTTCCCAGAATTGCGTTGCACTTTTGCCGGACGCTCCATTGTTCCAGATGCTAGCGTGTTTCTTTGGCAGCGAGTTCCTTTTGATGCAGATGGTGAAGTACCCAACGCTTTTAATATTTATCCTGATTGGACGGTAGAAATTCTTTCACCTGACCAAAAAGCGACTAAAGTTATTAGTAATATTTTGCACTGTCTCAAACATGGTACTCAGTTGGGATGGTTAATTGACTTTTGACTTTTGACTTTTGACTGACGCTCAGCGGTTGACCCTGAAGACCGAATAATTTTGGTATTTATTCCCGGACAAGAACCCGTAGAGTTGATTGGTAAGGATACTCTGCCGATTCCGGAATTTTTAACCCTGGATTTGATTGTTGAGCAGGTTTTTGGCTGGTTGAAAGTTGGTTGATTCTACTTTTGGTTGGATTGTTGCCCCTATTCATTTTATACATTAAAGGTAAAAAATATATTCATAACTAAGTTATTAATTGTTCTGAGAAAAATAACCATAGTATATTTTTTTCAATTCATCATTTTATCTACTTAACTGATTGAGAAAAACTACCACAAATACTCTAAAAAAACATCACCTAAATGGGTGAAAAAAAATCACCCAAGAGGATGACCTGATAGCAGGAAGCGGTGGTTCATGAAAAAATGACACTCTATTAATAGAGGATCTTATATAGGGGTGAAAGTATGAAACTTACTACTTTAAAAACCTCCGTTCTTTCTACTATTATTGTCACTTCTATTGTGTTTTCTGCTGGAATTGCTGCGGCTCAAACTGGTACAAAGGCTAGTTACATTGGTGCGGGTATTTCCGCAGGTATTACTAATGGTGGAAGAGACAATGATGCCGCAGTGTTTGGTGGTAATGTTCAAGGACGTTATGCGATTCCTGAACAACCTGTTTCTATCCGTGGTGCGGTTCTATTTGGTGGAGATGCCACTGCCATTGTACCAACAGTAACTTATGATGTACCGATCGCTAAACAGTCTAATATGTATGTTGGTGCTGGTTACTCCTTTGTTACCGATGAAAATCGCAACTCTCAATTGGGTAACAGAAATGCGGCTGTAATCACCCTCGGTGCAGAGTCAGAAGTACACAAAAATGTCGTAGTTTACGGTGATGCTAAATGGGCAATTGATGCCTATGAAAGTGGTCCGGCTGATGCTGTTAGTATCCAAGCTGGAGTAGGCTATCGCTTCTGATATTGGTTGTGAGGATGTAGCAGATTTAGGGTGCATGCAATTACCACAATGGGGAGATACCAATCAAGTATTCTCCCCATTGTCATTTTTTTTTTAAAAGTAAAAAGATAAAAGTAAAAAGTAAAAAGATAATCCCCATAAATAAATTGAGGGGATAAGATTACGGACGTATTGTTTCTTGCACTACCTGTATCGAAACAAATGTTTTCACTTCGTTCCATAAATAAATTTAGGGGCTTGGTGACCATTTTTCTTTTTCTTTACTTTTGCCTTTTTACTTTTTACTTTTGCCTTGTTCGGTCAATACGTTGGTTACATAAACTTGATTTTTGTCCCTCACATAATCACTATATTAAGACTGAACTAAGACTGAATTAAGACTGAATTAATAACCGTATTTTGTTTGGATTAAATAGTAAATATTATACAAGGTCATTCAGTCTAATTGCAAACAAAAGACTCGATAATTGAGGTCATTTGGGCAGTGCGACCCTACGTATTGATGATTAATTCTGACTTTTAATCATGTATTTAATAATTCCCAAATTGAGTTTTTCATGCACAAAGAATATTGTTTTATCACCTTGCAATACACTATAAATTGATATAAAGTTGACATACACTCAATTAATACTCTATTTATATGCGCTTACCTATTATTATTGCGGGTTTACTTGTGCTTTTTGGTTTTAGTACACCTGTAATGTCTCAATTACCAATACAGCCAATAGAGCCATCCACAACAAATAAGCAAGAACTCTGGAAGGCCAGCAAACAACTCAGAAGGAATTTCCGATTGTGGAGGAAGCAAGGAATATCCAACTATCGCTATACATTTAGCAACGGTTGTTTTTGTCTACCTGAAGCGAGAGGCCCTGTAGTTATTGAAGTACGTAATGGTGTAACTACTTCCATTACTGATGCTAATACTGGTGAACCAGTTAATGAAGAATTCTTCCAAAGTTTCAATACAATTCCCAAGCTTTTCCTTACCATTCGGGATGCGATCGCTCGCAGAGCAGATAGAGTGGATGTAGAATACGATCGCACACTCGGTTACCCAACCAATATTGCCATCGATTTCTCTTTTCAGATCGCAGATGAAGAACTGTTTATCACTGTTGAGAATTTGGAAGTACTCGACTAAATTTTGTTACCGAACAAGGCAAAAGTAAAAAGTAAAAAGGCAAAAGTAAAGAAAAAGAAAAATGGTCACCAAGCCCCTAAATTTCTTTATGGAACGAAGTAAAAACATTTGTTTCGATACAGATAGTGCAAGAAACAATACGTCCGTAATCTTATCCCCTCAATTTATTTATTTATGGGGATTATTTTTTTACTTTTTACTTTTATCTTTTTACTTTTTAAAGAATTTAGCAATATCAGGTTTATACATGACAAAACTTAGAGCAGCAGTCCCCAATCAAATCTAATTAAACCTCGTCTACCTTGAAAACCGTAGTTTTATAACGTGACTTTGGGATTGCTTCCTTACGTCGCAATGACACATCTGAATAATTAGAAACTCCAGGTTTCAACATAGATGAGGTTTAAGATAGGAAGATTTTGTCATTGGGACTGCTTTCTTATAATCATGAATCATTGATTTTGAAGTTTGACTTTTTGCAATGTATTTAATAATTCCCAGGCTGTAAATGGCTTGGCTAAAAATGCTTGAATATTCGTACTAGCGGCCTGAGAAAGTACTTCATTTGATGCCAGTCCACTCATGACAATAATTGGTACTTGGGGATTGAGTTTTTGTAAGGTACGAATGGTAGTCATACTATCTAAAGCAGGCATCATTAAATCAATTAATACAGCTTTGATTTCTTGTTCGTGTTTGGCAAATAATGCGATCGCTTCAATTCCATCCCGAGCAATTAAAGCTTGGTAATTATAGGTTTCCAGGGAAGTTTTGGTAATTTCTAAAATAGATGTTTCGTCATCCACAATTAAAATTAATTCTCCCGCACCCGGTGGTGGTTCCAACTCTGAAAATGTTTGGTTTTCTGTACCTGACACTGCTGGCAAATAAACTTTGAAGCAGGTACCCTTGCCAACTTCACTATATACATCTACAAAACCACCGTGAGTTTTGATAATTCCTACTACCGTTGACAAACCTAATCCCGTACCTTGTCCCAATTCTTTAGTAGTAAAAAAAGGTTCAAAAATTCTGTCTATATTTTCTGGAGAAATACCACATCCAGTGTCAGAAATTGTCATGACTACATAGGAACCCACACGAGCATCTAAATGCATTCTGGCATAGTTTTCATCAATGAAGAGATTAGCGATCGCTAAAGTAAGTGTACCTCCATTTGTCATCGCATCCCGAGCATTTAAACATAGGTTCATCAACACCTGATGCAGTTGGGTAGCGTCAGCAGAAACTGTCCAGAGGTTTTTGGTGGCAATATCCATACAAATTTCGATGGATTTGGGGAAGGTTTGTCTGGCAACCCGCGCCACTTCCACCAGTAAATGTCCCGCTTGCAAATTAGTCCGCTCGGTTTCCGTACCCCGCGCAAAGGAAAGAATTTGTTTGATTAAGTCACTACCGCGTTTGCAATTATCCAGGACAATTTTGATTAATTCCTGGGTATTCTCATCTATATGGGTTAGTTTGAGGGGTAATAGTTGAGCTACTGCTAGAATTGGTGTAAGAATATTATTGAGATCGTGGGCAATACCACTTGCTAGAGTACCAATACTCTGTAACCGTTGGGTACGCAGAAATTGGGCTTCCAGTTGTTTTTTCTCCGTAATATCTGTGGCGACAGTCAAAATTGATTTGGCATTGCCTCGTTCGTCCCTAATTACTGTCCACCTGGCTTCTACAATGATTTTGCGGTCATCTTTGCGGTATTGATGCAATTCTCCATGCCATTCCCCATGCTCCAATACCATTTGACGAGCTAAATCCAGTTGGGGGATACTACTGTCATCATACAAAAGTTGGCGAGCATTTTTACCTTGCATTTCTGCCTGCTCCCAACCATAAACCCGATATGCTCCTTGATTGCAGAATACAATATCCCCAGCAAGGCTCAACACCAGAATGGCATCTGTCGTAATATCAATTAAAGCCGCTTGTTCCCTGGCTTGTTGTTCGGCTAATTTGCGAGCAGTAATATCCGTTTCCGAGCCTGCCATCCGCAACACCTTACCCCCTTCATCCCAGAGAGCAATCCCCCGGCTAAAAATCCATTTATAACTACCATCTTGGCAACGGGTACGATACTCAACGGCAAATAGAGGAGTCTGGCGAGCAAAATAATCCGTCACCGACTGCATTACCCAGTCTAAATCATCAGGGTGAACTCTTTGGGACCATTCATCTAAAGAGTTACCAATTTCATCCTCTGCAAAACCGCGCATCTGTTTCCAGCGACTGGAGAAAAACACCTGATTGGTTTGCACATTCCAGTCCCAAATGCCATCATTACTACCTTGTAGGACTAGATTCCACCGTTCTTCCCTTTCCCGTAAGGTTTGTTCTGCAAGTTTGCGTAAACGCAGTTGTTCGCGAATATCTCCAATATCCCGCACCACCATCAGCAAACCAATGGCTTGACTTTCCTCATCCTGGAGGACAGAAATTGAGGATTCCACATGAATTTCTTTCCCGTTGCCTTGGCGGTGAATATTTTCTCCCTTCCAGAAACCACTACTCGCCAAAGCACGAACGCAAGCCTCTTGTTCTTCTGGATGCAACCACACACATTCAAAAGCTATATTTAGGGACTGACCGATAATTTCCGAGGCTTTGATATTGTATAATTCCTCTGCCCTAGGATTCCAATAAGTTACTCGGCGTTGATTATCAGTTGCAATTACCACATCATTCACCTGGGAGAGAAGATGAGCTAGGAATTGCCCATATTTTCCCGTTCCCTGATAATTAGCGGGTTTCTCTAACTCTTCTTGGTTTTCCCCTAGTTTGAATATACTTACAGGGGTATAAATAACCGGAATTTGGCGTTGCACAATGTAGGGATGAAGTAATGAACCGCAAAGACGCATTAGACACGAAGTGGCTTCCCGAAGGGTAG
Organism: Calothrix sp. MO_192.B10; assembly: GCA_030065055.1. Taxonomy (GTDB): domain Bacteria; phylum Cyanobacteriota; class Cyanobacteriia; order Cyanobacteriales; family Nostocaceae; genus Calothrix_A. Next base: position 22,848 of record JASJDS010000023.1, on the reverse strand, counting down.
GACGCAAAGAAGAGATTTTTTGATAGAGAGAGAACAGAAAATCATCCCGCAAATATGTAACGCCCGGAGTTTTCATTGCTGCTGCTACGGGTTGGAATTTCGACATTACCCCAAGGTATAAATTTTGCCAAAATTGCTCAATAGTTGCTGGCGTAATTATTTTGACAAACTCTTTTTGTCGCTCGGCAATTGATAGATGGGTAATCCGGTAATTTCTTGACCTTGACAACACAGTATTTATATACCTCTGTGGCAATGCGATCGCATATTCTGCTGTTAGATAAGCAATTTTACTTCTAGATGATTTGATGCATTTTGCAGCTAAATTAACTATGTTTTTATCAGTGAATATTTTCACGATATGTATTCTTATTATTGCTATTACCCGCCCAAAAAGCTGATGTTGAACAGATGGCAAAACATATGATTTATATCCGTATAGTTGATAATTAATACTGTATATACAACTCGAAAAATTAATACTATTAATCTCTGATGTATTAAGTTTAACTATTGATGGATTAAATATTATAGCATCAGCTATATATTTTTTTACCAAACAGTAATCGGTATCAAGACTCAACATTTTATTTGTGGAGGTGGGAAAAATTTTTCCCCTGTTAGCGCAGCTCCGATCCAGGAGGCTAACTGTTCGCGCAACTCTGACCCAGGAGGCTAATTGATAACTGATAACTGAAATGACAGGTTGATTATTCGGTTGCATAGTCAAAACTCCTGTCTTCTAGGAATACTTATTATAATCATTATTAGTACTAGCAACCAACTAAATTGGTACTCCTCCGGAAAAAAAGACAAGATATACACATTTATAGAAATTCGGCTTGATTACTGAAAAAATGTAACTATCTATAAACTAGAGTCGTGACTATAAAAATCGGGATTTGCTGGGCAAAGCCGCAATCTTATGGTTATTCCTAAATCAAGTACTTGTTCTATATCTGGTGAAATTAAAAGAATGAGCGAATGAGCGAATTACGTGGGAGCAACGGGGATTTTACCCCGACGCAAAACGCGCTGCTTGTAGAAGCAGGGGAATTTAACCCCCAAGGTTGGTTAAAATTCATCATGATTTGTGCTGAGAAACACGGAAGCATTTGAGAATCGTTAGCGTTAAATTGGAGTTAAATTTATACAAGCTCCTAATGTTAGAAGTAGGGATTCTTTATTCTTCATTGCTAATTGCTCAAGCCCAGAAACCACCTCAACAATTTTTACAGCTAAAAAATCAATTAGAAAAATATGGGTTTGAGGTCATAATCAAGTTACCACCAAGGCGGGGAGCCTATGGTTTATTACAAGTAGCTGACAAAAAAATATGGATTAATCCAGTAGTTTTTGATTTACACATTGCTAATCCAACCCTAGTCCATGAATCTGTTCATGCAGCCCAATTATGTGCGGGAAAAGGGAAAATGAAAACATTGGGCCTAGACATTCAACCCATACCAGCTGCCCGACGACTTTTTTTACGGTATACCAATATCCACAGGCAAGATTTAGAAAGAGAAGCATACGCAGTACAAACTCAACCCAACAGTTTTGAACTAGCTACAAGTCTTCTGCAAAAGCACTGTATACCCCTGAGCGTCAGTCAACCGCTGAGCGTCAGTCAAAAGTCAAAAGTCAAAAGTCAAAAGTACTACCCCATCGATGAATCGAGGGGCTTGAAATAAGGAAAACATTTTTCCTCTCCACGGATAAATCCGGGGGCTTGTATCCAGTCTATTTTTTGGTCATATGAAATCCGGGTAAACAGTTATTATAAAAGCTCGCGCAAAGACGAGCCAGTGCGTTGGGCGGCTCCGCCGACTTGAAGCAACTGGCGTGCAAAGGCGCAAAGAAGTCTGCAACATTTTTATAGTTAGGAATTATTGGAATAATTTGGACTTGTTTTTTCTGCCCCCACTCCAAGAGGGTGATACCCTTGATTCGCCAACAGCATCCTGGAAGGGTGAGGCTATACGTAGACGCGTAGCGGCTTCGGTGTAGGGTACAAAGCCTGCCGGGAGCAGGCTAGTAAATGCTAATTTATCGTGTTGTTGATCAAAAAATATGTTTATTGCAGACAATTGAAATCCGTATTAATACGAGGCGTGCAAGATGTGAGGAGAAAGAGATTTAAGATTTTTGTGCCATGTCCTAAATTATGGGTGATTTGCCTTCCCTGTTAAGAGTTCCCTGTTCCCTGTTAAGAGTTCCCTTGAATTTTTGCTCAAAAAATGTGAAGTAATAGGTAAGTGTACCTGCGGATTCTGGTAACTTAAAAATGGATACACTTGCAATGCCTTCTAGGCTACTTTATTAAGCAGGGCGTTGGTTGATTCGGCACAAATTGGTAAGTTACGGTTATGGCCCTCATAGTTCAAAAATACGGTGGTACATCTGTCGGTTCAGTGGAACGCATTCAAGCTGTTGCTCAACGGGTTTCACAGACAGCACAATTGGGAAACTCCATTGTGGTAGTGGTTTCAGCAATGGGGAAAACTACTGATGGGCTAGTTAAGCTCGCCAATGAAATTTCCCAAAATCCCTGTCGCCGGGAAATGGATATGTTACTGTCTACCGGGGAACAGGTATCTATTGCTTTGTTGAGTATGGCACTGCAAGAGGTGGGACAACCGGCAATTTCCATGACTGGAGCACAAGTAGGCATTGTGACAGAAGCCGAACACACCCGCGCCCGGATTTTAAAGATTGAGACGGGACGATTAGAAAGATGTCTACAACAGGGTAAAGTAGTTGTCGTTGCCGGTTTTCAAGGTATCAGCAGTACAGAAGAATTAGAAATTACCACCTTGGGCAGGGGTGGTTCTGATACTTCGGCTGTGGCTTTGGCGGCGGCATTACGGGCAGATTTTTGTGAAATTTATACCGATGTACCAGGGATATTAACTACAGATCCGCGATTGGTTCCCACAGCACAGTTAATGGATGAAATTACCTGTGATGAAATGTTGGAACTGGCCAGTTTGGGGGCGAAGGTATTACATCCCCGTGCCGTGGAAATTGCCCGTAATTATGGTGTACCTTTGGTGGTACGTTCTAGCTGGACTAATGAGCCTGGTACTTGGGTGAAAGCACCTCCAAAATCAGAGCGATCGCTAATTAATTTAGAACTCGCTCGTCCGGTGGATGATGTAGAGTTTGATACGAACCAAGCTAGGGTAGCATTATTGCGTGTACCTGATAGACCAGGGGTTGCAGCACAACTATTTGGAGAAATTGCCAGCCAAGATGTGGATGTGGATTTAATTATTCAGTCCATCCATGAAGGTAATAGTAATGACATTGCCTTCACCGTAATGACACAGATTTTAAACCAAGCAGAAGCTGTAGCCTCTGCCATAGCTCCCGTACTCCGCAGTCATCCCCAGGCAGAAGCAGAAGAGGCGGAGGTGATGGTACAACCCAACATTGCCAAAGTCAGCATAGCAGGAGCGGGTATGATTGGTCGTCCCGGTGTGGCGGCAAAAATGTTTATTGCTCTGGCAGATGCGGGAGTAAATATTCAGATGATTTCCACCAGTGAAGTGAAGGTAAGTTGTGTAATTGACTCTGAAGATTGCGATCAAGCCGTAGCTGCACTCCGCCAAGCATTCGACATTAAATCTTCCCCTACTCCCCCTACTCCCTCTGCTCCCTCTACTCCCCACACTCCCCCCGTCCGTGGTGTTGCCTTAGACATGAAGCAAGCACGTCTGGCAATTCGCCATGTACCTGATGTTTCCGGGATGGCAGCGAAAATATTTGGACTATTAGCAGACAACAATGTTAGCGTAGATACAATTATTCAATCCCAGCGTTGTCATATAGTTAATGGCCTTCCCACAAGGGATATTGCCTTTACCGTGACGGGAGCGGATGGAGAATCTGCCCAACAGATGTTGCAACAAGCCGCAGCAGAATGTGGTTGGGGTGATGTAATTTTAGATAATGCGATCGCAAAAGTAAGTATAGTTGGTGCGGGTATGGTAGGACAACCAGGGATAGCTGCAAAAATGTTTGAAGCATTAGCCCAGCACCAAATCAACATTCAAATGATTACCACCTCTGAAATTAAAATTAGCTGTGTAGTGGATGAACACCAAGGGATAAAAGCATTACAAGCAATCCATGAGGCGTTTGGATTGGCTGGGAGTGAAAAGGTGGAAGTACCCGCGTAATAAGTAATAAAAAAACCACAGAGGCGCAGAGAACGCAGAGTCAGAGTCAGAGAGAGGAAATTTAAATAATTCCGATACAAACGGAAACGATATAACAGCTAACAACTAACAACTCAAAACCAAATAAACCGCCCAGATTGCCATTGCTCTTAAGTAAGTACTTGCACGGAAAGTACCTGTACTAGTAATTGCTTCTGGTGTACGGAATTGCAAGCCATTGTCATAGATTTGCTGTACTACCGTTTTCGCCAGGGTTAACCCTTCATCTTTCATTCCCATCTGTATCAGGAAAGCAGCTAGTCCAAAGTTAATCCCCGTCCACACTTCCAGGGGATGGGTAGCTTGGGGATTTTCTGGGGAACCATCAGGACGTACACCATTAGCTGCCCCAAATTTACCATCGCAAAACTTGAGGAAACAGGCATTATAAGCCGTTTGTAGGGCAGAAAGAGCGCGATCGCTCGGCACAATATCTGGTAAATTTAATAGACGGGCGTAGAATTGTCCGCACAGTTGATCCGCCATCACCACATCAGAACCACTCTCACTATCCAAGCGGTAATATTGCCCATTCCACAGTTTTGACTCGTAGATAGGGCGTGATTGTTTTAACCAGGTTTCATAGGTAGTAATCATTGCTTGTGGGGACGCAAGAAACGGTGTCTCCACAAAACTACTACTTAAGATATTACCAATTGCGATCGCACTTTCTAAGGCTGCGATCCACAATCCCCCACAGTAAGCACTTACACCCAACAACTTCCAGTCATCAAAGGTTTGATCCGGTGCCCCAGAGTTTTCCGGGATACCGTCCCCATCAACATCAAAGGTTTTCAGGTAGTTGAGGGTTTGCACAATGGCATCCCAACAATCTGCGAGAAATTCCACATCATCAGCACCCGTAAGCAGGAAATCTCGGTACACTTGCAAGACAAAATCAGCCCCCAAGTCCTTCCACAAATTGCAATCTTGATAAGCAGTGTAATTAGTCTTTTCCCAGACATGTTCATTGGGTGCCCCTAAATCGTGGGGTGTAGCACCTGCTACCTTACGAACCGCCTGGTGACTTTCCGCCCCAATCGTATAGTAATAGCCAATCACGCGGGTGCGATCATCGCTATGGGGAATTGCTCTGGCAAAAGCCCTAATTACAGCCTTTTCCAGCTCTGGAAACAGCAGCAATAGAGCAAAAGAGCCGTACAGCCGTACATCCAGACTTTCATACCAACGGTAATCCCAACATTCCAACACCGCAAATTGTCCGATGGGGTCTTGTTTTGTTGCCGCGCTCCATAAAGTACCACCACTGGTAAGGTGATATAACTCATTAAACAGTGACATTTTTAACCAATCAGGTAAATCTGGGCGATTCAGGATTGGTTGTTGCCATGATTGAATTTGTTTCCGCCAGCCTTTATATTGCTTTAATGCAGTGAGTGCGATCGCTTTGGCATTGTTACCACTGCGATCGAAAAAATCAGTATAACGACGGTAATAATTCACTCCCGCAGCAAATTCCGTCACTGGTAAATCCCAGGATAGAGTAAAGGGAATTTCTAAACTTTTCCCTGGCTGTAAAGTGAAGCGTACAGCCAAAGCAGTGCCAATTTGTTCTCCTTGCTTTGCGGGAGTTTCATTGACAACATTGGGTAAGGAACCATCTTCTGAGAAACTCTGCCATACTTCTTCCCCCGTACCCCTTGGATTCCAACAGGTATGATGAAATATTTCTACCTGGGGATGTTTGCGGGTAGCAATACACCAAGTCCCTTCACCTTCCTGGATGGGTTCATTCATACCCATACGCCCCATAACACAGGCAGTGGCACCAGTATTTTCAACTAAACAATTAAAATTATTTTTACTTTCACCCAACCGGGGTTGATATTCATAAACCGGACTCCCATCATCCCTTATCTTCACTTCCGGGGATTTGAGGGCATTAGTAAACCAACCCACCATATTTTCCCAGGTAAGCATAATACTGAGGGTAATGGGTGTAGTAGTAGGGTTGTGTGCCTTCCAAAGAAATACCGCCACTGGGTAGCTAGTTTCTTGGTAATTATTTGCCCAAATCGGGGAAAACTGCTCGCAACTGAGATTTACTTTGAATACCTTTTCATAAACAAACCAACTGCGGGGGTATAGGGCATGATATGTTCCATTCTCAGCAGTAGGATACCATTGCCAAACTGTTAAACTGCCATCCTCTGGTGCTTCAGTACACAAAGCATAAGCCTGGGAAGATGTGCTAGTTGATTCAAACACACTGAATTGACAACCAGGCATATTTTGGAAAATATGCTCCCCACCATCAACCTGCCAGAGGTTAAAATCTCCCTTAGAAGAACGGCCAATACAACCCGCACCAAAACCACCCAAAGGCATTCCCTGCCAAGGACCATCATCAATATTACTGGGGTAGCGAACGGTATAGGGTTTATCCCAACCTAAACCTATGGGACGACTCCAAGTATAAGCGGGAATTTCTGGAACAGATTGATTAGCCATTCGATTTTGGATTTTAGATTTAGGGTATTGGTGCAGGTTGAATGTGTTTACCAGCGTAAAAGACAACCACTTTCAACTTATCTTCATCGGGGACGTAAAATACTCTGTCACCTTTAGTTACTTTATATTCCCACACCCCTTTATCAAGTAGAACGATAGGCACAAAACTCTTATCTTTTATTTCCAGGACTTACGCAACTAGCACAGGGTGATCGCTAAAACTCGCTCAATGATTTATATTTGTATTTACCCAATTTTCCATAATTCGTTGGTTGCTGATTATATCATTCGTAGGGGCGGGGTAACCCCGCCCCTACAATGTGGGATGATTTATTTTTTGGTATTCCCGAAATCAAAGCTTGTCAAATCAGCACAAGCTATTCAAGGGTGATAATCATATCCTTGGAGGTCAGTATTCAAAGACCATATAAAAATACGACGATTGGGTACTCTCTTTGTGAATTTTTCCCATTCTTTAATGATGGAAAGGTCTCCCATACCTGCACCGCGCATTGCTGAATCAGGAAATCTGCTTAACCACTCTCCAATTTCTTCTATACTTGGAACTTCCATGACTTGCCAAGGTGATTCTCCTGCGATCGCTTTTTTAACTTCTTTAACAAAGACAGGACTTACGCAATTGTCACAATCGGTGGTCGGTGCGTGAGGTTACAAGCCTGATTACTACGTTCAAATATTCTCGCAGCGTCACGCACCCTACAGAAAAAATATGCCAGTTGCTTTAAATTGTAGGTTGGGTTGAGGGACGAAACCCAACATTCTTCATTCGACTTGTTGGGTTACTCTACCCTTCGGGAACGCCTGACGGCGTTAGCGCAGCTCCTCGCGGAGCGAGGCACGAGAAGCCCTTCGGGTTGCGCCACTTGACGGCAGTTGCTTTATGCCGGGGAACCCGTCCACCGCACTGCCTCCTTTATGCCGGGGAACCCGTCCACCGCAGTGGCTTACCGCTGTCGCGTCTACACTTCGTTCTACCCAACCTACACCATAGTTTGAAAACAGTCCCTATCTCGGGTATTTTCTGACATATCAAACAGCAACGTTTTCAATTTGAGGTGAAGACAATGCTATTTCCTCATCTGAACTTTGATTAAAAGCGGCTTCCAGTTCTGGGTTAGATATAAACAAAGCACTTTCATGCCATTCATGAATAATTGCATCTAACTAAGTCAAGCTCATCCCAAGCTTTTGCATATAAATCAAGTGAATGATATGCCTGTGTCACCTCATTAATAAATTCATTTAGTAAGGGTTACAACAACTTAATAACCCTGCGAACTTGTGCAAAAGTATACTCAGCGTCCTGTGCAGCACTACTCCCTTCCCGCTATTAAATTACCGAAAAACTATAGGCTGGGTTTCATCCCTCAACCCAAGCTTGTATCTTAGAAGCAATTGTAGAACGAGATTGTCAACTGCTTTGGAGCTGATCGACAGGAACCAAATTCTATCGAGTGTCTACAGTGGCGTGGAACGGTTCCATCAATTTAATCGGAGTTCCATTAATCTCCCTTAACTCACCACTCCACACCATCTGATACAATCGTTTCAGGTCGTCCTTGTCATCATCAGTTAACTCACTTTGGTGACCATAATTCATGATGCTAAATGCGTTGTGCGATCCGAACACTTCACTAGGCCACTCTCTCTCTCTGATATTGGCGAAAAAGTGCCGAAGTCCGAAGATGTGACCGATTTCATGGATCAATGTATCCACCTGCTCTTTCCGGCTCTGGGTCAACATCCGGGGATAAATCACCAATTCGTGTCGGCCAGGGTCAGGAAAAAAAGCGCTCGCCAAGACGCATCCGTTAATGCGACATCGATCTGTCTCTCTCATCACGATCTCGAAGTCCCATAAATCGTCTTGCTGGGCAAATTTGACGGGAGCCGCCTCACCCCAGGCTAAGAGGGCTTCGCCCAACAGTTCCTTAATCGCGGTTTTGGCGACCTCCCGCTCCTCGAAGATACTCATGGAACGTTCTTGAAATCGCCATCGCAATGTCATGTCTTTTGCCCACAGCCGAATAAACCCTTCCGATGCATCGAGGACTATCTCGAGTGGAGTGCGATTTCCCGGTGTGGCGTATCCCCGACTATCGGTGTCGCAAATAGCACCGTGTCCGTAGAGGTGTATTTGGGATTCCACTTCGCGGAACGCATCTGCCGGATCCCGCAATTCAAAAGGATTAGTTCGTGCCGAATCAGTACTCGGCTGCTTCATGGTAGTGGTTTGTGTCATCGTGTAGCACCTTTGTTTCTAGGTTTAGGATTTTTGTAATGGCACAGATGGTTGGCCTAACAAGGGTGCCTAGGGGCGCGAAAGATAGCCTACAATTCAAACAAACTATAAACTGATATCATTCTGCTTTAGATTTGCATGGTAAGCTTTTTTCCATAGCTGCACTTCAGATTTTTATACCTTGTAACATCAAATCAGAATGTTATGAGCGTCCCTTGCAGCATAGGGTTAGACCAAACTTCTAATCAGGTCTATAGCAAATAGTTTAGCAATACTGAAATTAAAGCAGGCAAAACCATGAAGCAATAGCAATAAAACTTTTATTTTCTATAAGATTAATGAAGTGAGAGAAATAAAGGGCGGTCTAATGCTGAATTGGTATTATTTTCCCAGAATCTTCAACATCTTTAGAACTTGATAGGTGAATTCACTACTTTTCGGCAACGGAACTAGAATAATCATGAGGACAATACCAAATAAGCAAAAAATTGTAAAAGGAAGAAAAATCTCCCCCAAAGAGAGGAGTTTTCCTGTTTGCGTCTCTTCCCGGTATGCAACCCACAATTTATCGCCTATTTTGCTATTCAATGCAGATACAGACGCTGTAAATTTACTGGTTTGACCTTGAGGATTGGTATATTCGATTATGGGCATATGCCGGCTTCCCGAATCTTCAGAGGATGTAGTATCTATGGCAACAACTCTCCCCGCGATCGCTTTAGCAGCCCTTAAGAATAGATAATTATACACTCCCAACCATAGTGCGCCAATTAAGCTGTCGTGCATTCAAAATGCACAACAGCAAGTCAAAAGTCAAAAGTCAAAAGTCAAAAGTGAAGAAAGTTTGAGGTTGATCTATCGAAATAGAATAATATACAACTTAGATGCACAACAGCTTAGGATGGAAAGGTCTCCCATACCTGCGCCGCGCATTGCTGAATCAGGAAATCCGCTTAACCACTCTCCAATTTCTTCTATAGTTGGAACTTCCATAACTTGCCAAGGTGATTCTCCTGCGATCGCTTTTTTAACTTCTTTAACAAAAAGTTCAGCAAATCTGCGTCGGTTTCCTCCATCATTAAGCTGTGCTATATGATTACCCGTCTCGTACACCGCAGCCATCGGTAAAAGAAGAGTTGTGTCTTCCTCGAGAAATTGTTTCAATTCTTGCATTACTTGGGAACGTTCCCCGTTCCTATTAGGAATATTCAAAACATTGCAGAGTATGGAAGTATCAACAATTGCAACTGCACCCATTACTCAGATTCTCCCCCTGCACTGAGAGAAGCCAGCCACGCCATCGCTTTTTGTTTCTTTTGTTCAGTTCCGGGATGCTGTTTAACAAAACGTTCCAAAAGCCCACGGGTCATTAGGTTTCCTACAGAACCTTGGGCAATAAGTTCGGGATAATCGGGAATATCTTGTAATCGAACTAGTTGGCTCGATCCATCCTGAGGACTGCGGTAACAAAATACAGTGTTAGGAACAGCATCATCAGGTAAAGCATCAAGGAGTGCAGGATTATGACTACTGATTAAAACCCGTAAATTGCGTTGTTTGGCAATCCGGGAAATGCGTTCTAACAATTCCTCTGCTCTGCTTGGATGTACACCATTATCAATTTCCTCAATCACAACTAGACTTTGTTCCGGAGCAGAAAGCATGGCGGCAGCAATGGAAAGTACCCGCAGAGTACCATCTGAGAGTATGGAAGCGTCATAGGTGGTTGAAGTACCCCCAAAGGTTTCAGTTAGCTGTAGCATAACTTCATCACGGGGGGTTTCAATAAAACTAATATCTTTGATATCTTGTTCGGGAAGACTTTGGACAAACTCCAATACGGTTGCTTTAGTTGCTGGATCGAGGCACAGATTGTAGAGTACACCTGAAAGGTTTTCGCCATGCTCCTTGAGGACTTTATCAGCCTTGTGACCATAAGAACGCATTGAACTAGGCTCAGGCTCAAGGAACACAATACCGCTTAACCAGCGAACATATTTTTCAACTACTTTAGGGATAATTTTTCGACTTTTTGTATTCTCCGGACGAAATCGAATCTCACTCAAAAGCTGGGTAAAAATTGCCATATGGCTGCTACATACGATACTAGGCTTCTTACCTCCTCGAGCAAAATTATTATAGGTTACAAAAACATCACTTCCAGCTCCTTGGGGTTTACTGGTAATCTCATACAGAGGAACTGTTGAGGTTCTACTGGTGATTTTTTCCTCAGCTACATGAAGAGAACCATCATCCTCAAGACTAAAATCAATTGAAAAGTCTTTCCATTCTTTTTCTGTAGTTACGCAGGAAATACCAAAGGATTTAGCACCTCGATATCCAAGGCTCTCCACCCCACCTCTAAAGGTACTTTCATCTTGCTGATAGGGGCTGCTAATAAAACCTAGTCTTTCACCCTTGGCAATTCTTGCTATTAGGCGTAATCCTTCAATCACATTGCTTTTTCCAGAAGCATTAGCTCCAATCAGTACTGTTAGCCATGCAAGATGCAAAGTTCCAGATCTATAGCTCTTAAAGTTTCTTAATTTGATCTGGGTAAGCACTAGATTTACTCCGCATCAAATAAATATAAGCTGATTACATTTTAGTTTAAGTCAAGTATTGTCAAGTAGAACGATAGGCGCAAAACTCCTCCTCCCTTCCCGGCAGAAGATTACCTATAACGTGCCCTCATAATTGCGATCGCACTAAAGCCATATTAAGCTGATAGCTCAACCAGGAGTAATGTTTTGCCAAATTTTTAACCTTGTCTTTAAGCTCAGTTTGGGATTTGGGGAAATAAAGCGCGGCCTCATACAGAATGTTATCCTGCCCTTAAAATTGGATGTGGGATACAAACAAGGTGATAACCATGAAAGTTTGGCAAGTTCAATCTCCAGGGGGTTTAGATGCATTAATGCTAGTAGATAAGCCCCAACCCCAGCCAGGGATAAAACAGGTATTACTGAAAATGGGTGCAGCTTCCCTTAATTATCGGGATTTGCTCGCCGTCAAAGGTGCATATGGCTCTAAACAGAGATTTCCCTTTGTCCCTTTTTCCGATGGGGTGGGGGAAGTGGTAGCTGTAGGAGAGGGAGTAACCAAAGTTCAAATAGGCGATCGCGTGGCGGGTATTTTTATGCAATCCTGGGTATCAGGGAGATTCCAGGCCAATCATCCTAAATCTGCATTGGGCGGTGCAATTGATGGGGTGTTGGCTGAATATGTCACCCTGGATGAAGATGGAGTGGTAAAAGTACCAGCACACCTGTCCCATGAATCAGCTGCTACTCTCCCCTGTGCTGCTGTCACTGCCTGGAATGCTTTAACAACGGTAGGTAAGTTACAACCAGGGGATACCATATTAATTTTAGGTACTGGTGGAGTTTCTTTGTTTGCTCTACAATTTGCCAGGATGATGGGGCTAAGGGTAATTGCTACTTCCAGCAGCGATGAGAAGCTAGATAAATTAATCCAACTGGGTGCATCAGATGGAATTAACTATAAAAAAATACCCAACTGGGATGAGAAAGTATGGGAAATTACAGAGAAAAAAGGGGTGGATAGGGTAATTGAGGTTGGTGGTGCAAATACCTTAAATAAATCCCTGCGAGCGTTGAGTTATGGTGGTCATATTAGCTTAATTGGCGTACTGAGTGGGTTTAGTGCAGATATTAGTACAGTCACAATTCTGCAAAAGGGCATTCATATTCAAGGGATTTACGTTGGTAGTCGGGAAATGTTTGAGGATATGAATCGGGCGATATCGTTGCATCAAATGCAACCAATTATTGACCGTGTATTTCCCTTTGAGCAAGCTCCGGAAGCTTTAGCATATATGGAGAGTGGGGCACATTTTGGTAAGATTTGTCTACAATTCTAATTTAATTCTAATTTTTGGCTATAAAAGCTCACGTATTCGACATATTCTGGCTTCGGTGCAGGATAGACGCAAAGAAGTCTGTAAAGTTTTTCCAACTTTATCATATTATTGTCTTGGTTTTGTATTAAGATATTAGTACATATTAACTAATGACAATAATTCAAAAAATTTTTAGTACTGTATTTTGTTAAAAATTATGAAAAAGTGAGTAATACTGTTTGGCATAATAGTTTTTATTTTGTTCATTGTTTTTATGTTCACCGATACTGAATGTGTATAAAGAGTAGAGAGCGATGTTGGACGTACTCATAAAATACTTTGTCTACGCGACAAAAGGGTATATCACAAAAACACAACTCATCAAATTTTTGTATTTGGCTGACCTTTATGCCGTTAAATGGACTGGAAATCAACTTACTGAACTAGATTGGTATTATTATAATTTTGGTCCTTGGCACGAGGATATCGATGCTGCTTTGGATAAAATGAATGGCAAAGAGATTAGTATTGAAACTGAAGGCGGTACAACACTTGTTAAACTTGGTACAAAAGCAGAAAATATCGATGATTTGCCACTAGCTACTAGCCAGAAGTTAGTACTTGATAATATCAGAAGAGAATGGGCTGGTTCTGGGCAAGGTAAAATGACTCAGCTGCTAAATTATGTATATAATACGGCTCCCATGTTTGAGGTTAAAGATAAACATAAACCAGAAGAAAAAGTTAGACTTAACCTACAAGCCGAAAGAGAAAAATTAATCAGTGAGTTGGATTAGGATTATTAAGTGGCTGGACAAAAACCTAGACAGGGTTGGATATACATCATAAATCCCTACCGTGTATCTCTTCGGTGTAAACTCGGTCATATTCATATTTATAATTTAGATGAACCGGGGGAAATTTCTTGTAAAAATACTTCCTGCACACAAATAATTAATTCTAGTAGGGTGTTTCGTGGACAACACCCTTATATTATTTGGACATCCAAACAATTTCAAGATGATGTCAACTATATAGATACTTTTACTGCAATTCCCTTAACTTCCAGTACGCGAGAAAGAGATAAAGGTTTACCGACAGCTTACCCAATTAATGCAACTGCTAGAAATGGACTTGACAACCAGTCTTTTGCTTTGGTTCATCAGATTTGCACTGTTGATGCTAACTGCTTTAAAAATTCAAAAGGAGATTGGTTAACTAGGATTGGACAAATAGATAAATCTGATAAGGAAGCTGTAGAAGAACGTTTAAAATATTTCTTTGACATTCAAGAAAATCCCAGCGATGACTGGTTTGTGAAAAATGCATCTCCCGAACTTTTAAAGAAGGTATTTTATAATTTATCTGAAGATAGTAAAAAATTGGTTGTAGAAGAATTTATTGACGATCTAGATTTTTAAACTAACTTACAATATTGATAATTTCTAGATCATAATTATATATTTATGGAAGGTTTATTTTGTATTCTCTTGATTTAATTCATCTAGTTTATTAATAATATAGCTAGCATATTTTAAAGCCAACTTTGCTTCTTTTTTTAAATTAAATATAGTGTCATCATAATCTGCCTTATTTCTTAATTGACGTAAACGAGCCAAATCGTTTCCTATTTCTGTCATCTTTTTATTTTTTCCCTTATTATAGTTCTTAAATTCATCTGCGACATATTGGTGTTCATTTGTATCACCACTTCTAGCTTTTGAAAGTCTTGGGTCATGCAAAACATCCCGTAGATAATTTCTAGCGAGACAAAATGCTGCATAATATGCTCTACTAATTGATGAACGTAACTTCGCCTCGGAAATTTGTGATTTAGGATTATTTGCTGAATTTTCACAATTTATAGCACTTGTATCATCAGCCAGTTCCTTCGCTAAATCATAATATTCTAACCAATTAAATTTCATCGAAATTAATATTAATATTTAAATCATTCCCTACTGTATATGAAACATCTAGCCACCAAGAATTATCTAGCATTTTTAATCTGTCAAATGCTTCATCTACGTCAAGCAAAGTATGAATATCAATTATTAGTTTTCTCCATCCCGTAATTTCCGGATCATATATAATAATTAATTTTAGTTTTTCATCAGGAAAAACCTCTTTAATTTTTTTGTTTGCATCTAGCAAGAAATAAATTAAATATTTTTTATCACTTAAATACTTAATTATCTCAATTGAATTACTAAAAATATATAAGGATTGTAGGCGATTGATTAAATTATTAATTAAATCAATTATACTAATATAATCAATTCTGTTAACTACTGGATTAGATATTTCCGCAGTTAAGTAAGGGGAACTCAATAAATTTATGTTTATGCGTTGCCATACAGGATTAGTATAAAGTTGTCTTGCATTATTCTCTAATACTGCCATAGAAATTATAAACTCAGCTAATTCTATATCTTCGATATTGCCCGAAGTTAAATAGTTATTAGGTAAGTATTTGTTATCAATATTGTATGGATTAGAAGAAATAGAAGAAGTAGTAGTGGAAAATTTATTCTCGATTTTTTTGAATTTATGCGTAGTAAATATATTTTCATCCTCTAAATCGGTATTTAGAATAGGCAATCTTTGTGACATTATTCAAATCTCCTTAATAAATCACCTTCAATTAAAGTAAAAAACCAATCATGAGCAACAGAATGGGCATCTTCTAACCATGTATCCAGATGAAATGGTATTTGGGGAACATCTGATTCCAATGATTGAATAGTTGTCTCCCATATTAATGCATCTGTTGTTTCTTTATCTTGATTATTTGCCTTTTGACCCTTAAAAAGTCTAAAATTTACAGTCCCCTTGGGTTTAGAAGATTTAAATGCAAATTGTAAATCGAATTGAATTGGATTTGCATCAATTAAATTTTTCTCAAATAATGAAGGATTAAGAGATAAGTTAATTTTCATTTTATCTTGTAAAAATTTATATACATTTTCCTCAAACTCTAAATCTACAGCATCTATATATTTTAGTAATACTTGTCTAGGGGTAAATTTCTCATTGCTTGGATGAATTATATAAAGCTGATTTACAACATCAATTATTCTTTTTTTAAAAACCTTCCATTGATAATTTTCTGTATCATTTACAGTTAAAATACCTGTTCCTAATTGTACAAGTGGCCAATCTTTCTCACTTCTAAATCTGTGCTTAACTAACCCTTCAGCCATATTATCGGGAACAACTGAAGAAGGTAATTGTTCATACTTAGGATATTCTGAATTTATTCTGTCAAATAGTCTACCAAGTATCAACGGAGTGTTGGGATCTATACTACGTTGATTTTGCTGTTTTATGTACCATCTAATATCAAATATTGCCTCAATAAGAGGTTTGTTTTTGAGATTTTCTAATGTCATTTTTAAGATATTTAATCCTAATACAATATTATGTTAACCTAATAAGCTATTTTATTTTAAGGCTTTGCTGAAATAATAATAAATCTATGTCTTATATCATTGCAATAAACGAAGCCATACCCGTTCCCCGAAGGAATTTCCGTAGGGTAGGGCTTTATGCAACGAAGTGAAATTCAGTATCAAGTTACTGGTTTTATTCTCAATAAACTCAACAATTTTTAGGAACTGTTATTTCCCAAACAATATGCTGGTCAATAGTTTCAGGCTTTAAAGTTCATTGAACTCACGTTAAGTATAAGTCCTAGAACGCAAGGCTTTAAGATTACTATGTCTCCTGTTCCACTCACAATGGCAATTTAAGTAAATATGGTATTTCATACCCTCAACAACAAATTGGGAATGTAAAACATAAAAAAGCCGGCAGACAGATTTGAACTGACGACCTACCGCTTACAAGGCGGTTGCTCTACCACTGAGCTATGCCGGCATTGACAACACTAAGTTTGACGATCATGTTTTTATCGCCAAACTTTTATAGCATAAAGCAGTTTGTTTGTCTCGTCAAGTCAAACAATTTTGGATTTTAGATTTTAGATTTTGGATTGACCCTACAAATATAGGATGCTGTGGATCAATTAAGTGAGGGGTCAAATACATCACCCTGAAAAACCCCGCTTTGCCGTTCTTGAGTGCCCTGCAATGAATTGCGGGCTAATAAACGAAGTGCGTTGTACGCCGAAGGCGTTCCCGTAGGGTAACGCACTGAAATATTTGGTATGTAGGCATAATTGGTCATACCCCCCTACTGATTCGCCCACAGTATCATATAGTACGTGGTTCAAAGCGATCGCATTATTTATCTTTGAATGTCCATACACCATCGTCCCAAGTTGCCTCTGTGGGGGGGTTTTGCAACCAATACTGACAGCGTTGTAAATGTAATATGGCAGCGCGATCGCTTTTATCGATCGCTACTATTCTATCAAATTCTGCCTGGGCTTGATCAAAATCACGCTGTAAGTAATACTTGCGTCCTTGTTGGTAATATTCAATTATCTGCATTTTTTTACTACTAATAGGATCGGAACGCAAGCCTAATAATTCATAAATTGCTACTGGCTCATTCCTACCTTTGACGCGAATGTAATCTAATTCCCTCGCCCAGACATTATTTTGACAATGTTGGTAAGTCTTATCACTGATAACTATATCGCTACCATACTGCTTGCTCACACTTTCTAAACGGGAGCCAAGATTTACCCCATCCCCAATGGCAGTAAATTCCATCCGTTTACTGGAACCAATATTGCCACTAATTACAACATCAGAATTTATACCAATGCCAATTCTAATGGGGGGTTTATTTTCTCCATGACGGCGGGCATTAAATTCTTCCAGGCGATGGCGCATTTCTAAGGATGTCTGCACAGCCATCCAAGCGTGTTCTTCTAAGGGGAGGGGGGAGCCATACACAGCCATGATGGCATCGCCAATGTATTTATCTAAGGTGCCCTTATATTTGAAGACAGCCTCCACCATAGATTCAAAATATTCATTGAGCATACTCACCACCTCTTCCGCTTCCAGGTTTTCTGTCAAAGTGGTATAGCCACGAATATCTGAGAATAAAATGGAAACTTCCTTGCGATCGCCACCTAGTTTAGCATCATCTAGTTTCAATAGTTCTTCTGCTAATTCCTGGGTCATATAGCGGTACATGGTGCTTTTGAGCCGCTTTTCATCACTAATATCATCCATCACCACCAATGCTCCCCTTACCTGGGTTTGGTCGCTGGCATCGGCAATGGTATTAATAGATAAGTTAATACTGCGTTCTTCTGATTGGGTGGATAATAGGGTGCGATCGGGATAGTATTGTTCTTGGGATGTTGATTCTGGGTTATTTAAGGCATCTGCACACCACTGACTAAAATCACCTTCTTTAATTTGGATCAAATTGCTAATTAATTGACCTTCTAAACGCTCTTGGGTGGGTAAACCCAGTAAACGTTTAGCACTCTCATTGGCAGCAACCACATGACCCGTTTTATCGGTGGAAATCACCCCATTGGCAAGACTGCGGAGAATATCCCTCTGCATTTGCTCCTGCTGCTTGACGGTGGCAAATAATTTGGCATTTTGCAATGCTACCCCGGCTTGGATATTAAAAGCTTCCATGAACTCTTCATCATTGCGATCGAAACTAGCTTGGAAGCATTCGGGAGCTTTTGGCCAATCACTGGGATTATAGTTGGGAAAGTCCCCTTTTTTCCTTTTATTTACCAGTTGGGTAATGCCAATCAATTTCTGATCGGCGTTAAACACCGGCATACATAATAAACTACAGGTACGATAGCCATTTTGTTCATCAAGTTGTTTGGCGGTGTCAGAGTCAGGATGCTTGTATAGGTCAAAACCAATATTCAAAGTTTTTCTGGAAGTGGCTACCTGACCGACAAACCCTTTACCCATAGGGACTCGCAACTCTTTACGGGAACCATCATATTGAGTTATTCTAGTCCATAATTCCTGGCGATCGCTATCTATTAACCATAGTGTACTGCGATCGGCATTCATTAATTCCTTTGCTTCATCCATTACCCGGTTGAGGGTATCTTCTAAATCCAGGCTGCTTTGAGACAAGGATTTAATGGCTTTCATTAATGCTGCTGCAGCTCTTTGCTTTTGAGTCGCCACATAGAAGGAACGGGATGATTCTAATATTAGGCGAATGGAAGGGGCAAATTCTCGAAATAACTTCTCATCATTACTGGTAAACCCCCTACTATCAATCCTTTCTGCCAGGGGTTGATCCACATTAGAGTCAGAGTTTAACTTATTCAATAATTGTACTACAGCTACCAATTCCCCTGCTTCATTCAACAAAGGCAAAGCCAACATGGAGTAAGTCCGATAGCCATTGATTCTTTCCTGCTCTTGGGCAAAGTAGGAACGGGGATCGTCATAAAAATCCACAGGGATATTAATAGTTTGCTTATGGGTTGCCACTTCCCCTGCAATTCCCTTATCAGCAGGAATGCGAATTTCTATAGAGCGATCGGCCTCTCCCCCTGCTACAATTGACCATAATTGTTGTTTATCTTCATCCAATAGAAATATTGTCGTCCGGTCTGCCCCTAGTAATTCTCCAGTTTTCAGGGTTATGGACTGCAACATTTCTTGCAAAATACTCTCAAACCCTTGGGAATCTAACATTGATAGGGTTTGATTGACAATTTGTAATTTTTGTTCTACATCCTTAACTACTTGTTTAAAAGTATCTGGTGTCAGGGGTGCGAGAAAAGAGGAGATGGTTCCTTGTTGCTGGGTAATAGCACCTGTAGAGGTAGAAGTTGGCAACAAGTCTCCCTTTTCTGCATGGGGAACACCCATAATTAGATTGGTAGTTTCATCCTGACTGGGTTGAGACACTGACATAATTAGATTGTTTATATAGGATTTGCTGTAAATAGGAATGTAAAATAATTCCCCAATTCAGTGTTTAATATAACTGTTAATCAATGGAAAATGTACTGAAATAAGAAAGACATTTTTTCATATAGCTAATATAACCTCACCCTGACAAAAGCGGACATCCCTCTCCTTATTAAGGAGAGGGAAAGATTTTTGCAAGTGCAAAAAGCGAGGGTGAGGTTTTTCATGGGTAGGTTGTAGGATTTTCCCGTGGGGAAGTAGCTTGACAATGGTTGTTAGTTGTTAGTTGTTAGTTGATGGTTGACAGCTTAGGTGTGGGAGCCGCACTTGAGATATATAGCACTACGCCTCCGCGCTTAGGACATTTCTAAATCCTGAAACCTTTTGACAGCCTGCTGTTCCCTGTTCCCTGTTAAGAGTTCCCTAGCACGTAGTGCTATATTTTCATGGGCAGGTTGTAGAGTGTAGGGAAAAGAACCCTTTTTCATCGGCAGGTTGTGGGATTATCCCGTGGGGGGCTAGCTAGAAAATGGTTGTTAGTTGTTAGTTGTTAGTTGTTAGTTGTTAGTTGTTAGTTGTTAGTTGTTAGTTGATGGTTGACAGCTGAGGTGTGGGAGCCGCAGTAGGGGCGCATTGCGTGCGCCCTTGAGGAATTAGTCACCCCCGCATTTTCAGATCCGCAGGTTGTGGGATTGTCTTGTGGAAGGCTATTTCACCATCCATAGATATGCAGCCAGTAATTATTTAAAAGCGGTAGGCGAGGAAGGGAATTAACATCTCAGCGCGGCTGAGTCCCCCATGAATACCTGCAAGTGTGGAGCGCCTTTCTTCTGAGGTTAGTTGTTGGCGACACACCCAATCATGGCGAGGAATGAGGATTAAATCCCCTAGACGATCGCTACATTCTACACCCAATGGTTGATTTGCTGGTCCCAATAAACCCGATGCGATCGCTTGTTGTTTGGTAATTACCGTAAACTGTTCTGTAAGATTTGTTTCTATGTAATCTATCGCCACAGTTTCCATGCCATGTTTCAGATGTAAAAAACGCGATCGCGATTCCCCGGTAACTGGTGCAAATAACATCTGTGTCAGGGTAGGATGGTCGTTCAACCATAGGGTTTTTTCTCCACTGGTCGGACGTTGACCGTGGTCTGCGGTAAATAATAACACTACATCTCTGCGACCTCTCAGTGGTTCTAGCAGTTCCCGTTGGATAGCAAAGTCCAGTGCTGCTATTTCTGCTCGGTACGATGTACTTAATGGCCCGTAGCGATGGGCAGAACTATCTAAGTTGGGTATGTACATGAAGGTAAAACTTTTACCTTGGTTTTCTGTTGACTGTAGGCGTTGGCGCAGTTGAGCCAAACCATCTGCGGGGGTTAGATAACCACGAAAACCACTGGTTCCGGCTTGGCTGTCTGCGGTGGTAAAACGACTAATACTAGTTTGCTTAAAATACTGCAAATTGATAATACCCACATCTATCCCCGCCTTTTCCATACGTAGATATTGATTGGGTACTGGGATTAAAGTATCGGGATTCAGTTGAGTATCTAAATAAGGGGTATGGGTAGGGGCAATGGTGGGGCAAAAGCCAATAAAATTGACAATACTGCCGAGTTCTCGCAAATATAGATTTGTGCCGATTATACCGTGTTGGGCAGGTGCGTAGGCTGTGGCGGCTGAGGTTAAGGCGGTGACTGTTGTACTGGGATATACGGATGTGGCTGGCATAAAAAATGCTTGGGGTGACCTACAGGCAGATGTCAAACCCGGTATATCATTGTGATCCATTAAGGTTATCAATTGGTCATAACCCAAACCATCAGCAATCAGCAGTACCACATGATTGATAGCTCCTTGGTGTAACCAATTTTCCCAAGCTTCAGTCACCACCTTTGCCCCTAGTAAATGGGGGTTAAAGGGTGATAGGGGAGGTTGCTCCCTGAGTATGGGTGCTTCTGGACATAGCCAATGGCTGGCAAGGGCGGTAATATTTCCTAGACCTAAGCCTTCATAACTAGGTTGAATCGCCTCAAATCCAAATGTCTCTGGTAATGCTTGCTGAGTTAACAGTCTTTCCTCAGCAGTGGCAAATATTTGACTCATTTCCATGTTCCACACACTGATTATTATTTTAGTATTGAGCCACTGGACTTTATAACTTTTCCACCTCCCTACCCAGACGCTAAAATCGCCTTGAAATCCCGAATCTTCAACTTTGTCAGCTATGAAGCTTGAAATTTTTAAAGCCCTAAAACACGATAAGTTGATTCTGCAACGGATGCTAGAGCTTCATCAACATGACATTTCTCCGTTTTCCAAGACTGATTTGAATGTTCACGGTGAGTTTAGCTATACCTATTTGGATCATTATTGGGTTGAAGATGGACGATATCCTTATCTTGCTAAGTCTGCTGGTAAGCTTGTTGGCTTTGCCCTAGTTAACACTCATAAGTATCTGCCCGATAGTCAGTACAGCATGGCAGAGTTTTTTGTGATGAAGCGCTACCGTCGTCAGGGAATTGGTAAGGCACTAGCATTGCATGTTTTTGACCAACATCGTGGGATGTGGGAAGTATGCCAACTACCTGGTCATACGGAAGCAGTCGCCTTCTGGAAACGCATTATCAGTGACTACACAGCAGGGATTTTTAAGGAAATTGTCAATGGATACGGAGAGTGGCAAGGTTCTATCTTGCAATTTGACAATCATGAAGGTTGAGTTGTGGGGTTTGGACTGGGTGATTCGACTCACTTAATGATTGCTGCTGAATGGCTTTTACTTTCTGTTTGATTTCATTGAGTGAGATATTATACTCAATCGCTTCCGTGAGTAACTCTGTGCGGGTTTGTTCGCCTGGAATTTTTGCGATCGCTCGTGTTTTGGTGTACTCCAATTGACCTTGCCGCAACACTGACAGCACATCCTGGGGTAACTTAAGCGGGGGTAGGCGATTCTTAACGAAAGACTCCCAACTCATTCGCCCTAGGGATGCAAACAATTCCTCAATTATCTTAGTTTCGTTTTCAGACAATAAATTGTAGTAAAAAAGAATACTGACCGAACAAGGCAAAAGTAAAAAGTAAAAAGGCAAAAGTAAAGAAAAAGAAAAATGGTCACCAAGCCCCTAAATTTATTTATGGAACGAAGTAAAAACATTTGTTTCGATACAGGTAGTGCAAGAAACAATACGT
>JASJDS010000022.1 GCA_030065055.1 Calothrix sp. MO_192.B10 | reverse complement strand
CGTTTACGCCTCAGTCAATTTGCAGTAAAATTGAATCTAACAGGAACGGTAATCAACCTGTATAAAAACCCAACTGCCTAAGGGCAATCTGTACCTTGACAATTGAAGATATGGGGTTCTATTTCATAGTTCTAGCTCTTTTCCAGAAATAGGTAAAATCTTCATGGAGACTAGACGACACAGAATTTAACTCAAACAAATTTTGGAGCAATCCAACTACCGAGGGGCACTCGGAAAGTCAACGCTTGAGGAGAGAACCACCTCTGGGCTAGATACCGCAAGGGGTCTAGTTTAAGTGGACTCGTTGAATCAAGAATCTCCTCGCCTTTAGGCAGGAGAGTGTCAAACACTAGAGAATTGCCCCACACATCCCACAGCCAAGGAGTTGGTTCATGGATTTCTTGAAAACCACTGATACAGATTTTACCGCCAAATTCACAGCCTTAGTAAACGATCGCCGGGAAGCTACGGTGGATGTCAGTGGAACGGTACGAGAAATTCTTGCTGATGTCAAGGTACGCGGTGATGAGGCGATTAGGGAATACACCAGCCGCTTCGATCATTATAATCCTACCTCCTTGGCTCTGAGTAGGGAAGCGATCGCTCACCATGCCCAACAATGTTCTGCTGATGTCCAAGCGGCTCTGGAAATAGCGGCAGAACGAATTACCGCTTTTCACCAAAAACAATTACCCCAAAATATTGCCTATACGGACGCTGTAGGGGTAAATTTAGGATTAAACTGGGTAGCTTTATCTACTGTAGGTATTTACGTACCCGGAGGTAGAGCTAGTTATCCCAGTTCTGTTTTAATGAATGCTTTACCTGCCAAAATTGCTGGTGTGGAGCGGATTGTGATGACAGTTCCTACCCCTGGTGGTGAAATTAATCCCGCAGTTTTGGCAGCAGCACAAATAGCTGGGGTAACAGAAATATACAGTATTGGGGGAGCGCAAGCAGTAGGTGCCTTAGCCTATGGCAGCCAAACCATTGCCCCGGTTGATAAAATTGTGGGACCTGGTAATGCCTATGTGGCAGAAGCGAAGCGTCAAGTATATGGCACTGTGGGTATTGATAGCATTGCTGGACCATCGGAAATTCTGGTGGTTGCAGATAGCCAAAATAATCCCCAGTGGATTGCCTGGGATTTGTTGTCCCAAGCAGAACATGACCCCAGTGCCCAATCTATCCTGATTACGGATTCAGAAGAGTTTGCTCGCCAAATTATAGATGCGATCGCAGTTATTCTCAAGGACTTACCCACCCAAAAAGTGGCGGGTGCGAGTTGGGACCAATACGGTGCTGTAATTGTAGTGGAGGACTTAGCAGACAGTATACCTTTGGTAAATAAATTAGCACCAGAGCATCTGGAATTATGCGTAGACCAGCCGCGACAACTAGCCCAACAGATTCGCTGTGCTGGTAGTATTTTCCTGGGCAGACATACCCCAGAAGCCATTGGTGACTATGTGGGTGGACCAAACCATGTGTTACCCACTGCAAGATCCGCTCGCTTTTCCTCTGGCTTAAGCGTGTATGATTTTATGAAGCGAATTACCTATTTAGAATGCGATTATCAATCATTACAAGAAATTGGCAAAGCCGCAGTTACTCTCGCACAGGCAGAAGGTTTACCCGCCCACGCAGGTAGTGTGAATATGCGGTTGCAGTCTTGAAAATAATTGTCGGTAATTGGACGAAACCCCTCTTACTTACCAAATAAACCACGTCTATTTTGAAAGCCATAGTTTTTTGCTGACAAATATCTGAACGCGGTCAAGGGCACGGCACGTAAATATACTTGACTATCCAGTAATATCACTGATGCCGTGCCCCTACAGGCAATTTATTGTGGATTGGGTTTATATCAAGATTGGGTTGAGGAACTATGTGGTTGAGAATAATGAGTTATGCAAGTCGATTGGTATTTTCTCAACTCAACATTCCAAACTACAAAGTCCTTACTCATGATAGTTAAGATCGGGGTTGGGCAGCAATTTTCACTTCTTTAACTTTCCCCGGTTGACCCATTCTTTTAGCTTGCTGTTGATTGACACTTACCAATACACCACCTGCATTACCAGCTCTGACTGTCAATTCTTCTTCAGCTCGCCAAGTGCGGTGATAGCCCTTAGGAAGATTCCCTTGATATTTGACTTTCCCATCAGCTATTACCTTCACCCAAGATTCTTCCTTAACAGTCAAACCAATTTGGACGGATTGTTTTGCTGTTGGTACATTCCGTGAAACTGGACGAGGGGTTGAATTTTCAACTGGGGAAATATTTCTCGCTTGTAGGGAATAACTATTTAATAATTGGGACAAACCACTCACAGAGAAAAAAATGAAACCCGTGTAAAGCAAGTAAAAATGAAAAGGACGTAAGAGATTAGCAATTAATTTTTTCTTGGTTGATTTGTTAACAATCTGATCCACATTGGTTGGAAAACCATTAGCTAACTCCGTCCCATCTAAACCAATTGCATCCGCAGATAGTCTAATTAAAGCCTGGGTATATACAGGCTCTGGTAACTTCTTTAAATCCCCCTCTTCTATTGCCTGTAATAATCTTTGGGGGATCATAGTTAGCATGACCATATCTTCCCAGGATAAACCCTTTTCCAAGCGCGATCGCTGGATTTCTGCACCAATTTGAGTTAACTGTTTGCGTCTTTGCTCTGACCATGAAGTAACTAATTCAGTCGGCTCGTACTTTTTTTTCCTGATAAAACTCTTGATCTTCATAACTCCGATACACTCCTTAAACCGACTACATCATTAATAGGAAACTGCTGGAATGACTTCCTTGAGAAAGCGCAGTTCAAAATCTTGTAGATGACGATACTTACCGACTTCTAAGCCTGGTGTGGCTGATGTATGTAATTGAATCGTACCGATGGCAGTACGATGTAATGTAATGACTGGATATCCTAATTGTTTCGCTATGCGGCGAATTTGACGATTCCTACCCTCCTTTAACACAATTTCTAAACGAGTTTGACCTGCAAAGGATTTTATGAAGCGTACCCCCGCAGGTCGAGTCTTTTTACCGTCTAATACCACCCCTTGGCTCCATTCCTGTAACACTGCTGCTGTGGGAATTCCTTTGACCACTACCTCATAAGTTTTGGGAATACTATGACTGGGGTGAGTGAGGTGATATGTCAATTCTCCATCGTTGGTTAATATTAAAGCTCCTGTTGAATCTGCATCTAAACGACCAACTGGGTGAATTCCTTGGCCCTTTCTCAAATTCTCAGGAAGTAAATCAATTACCGTTGTTCTCCCTTGGGGATCGTCGCAGGTAGAAACAATACCAGCAGGTTTATTGAGTAACAAATATATCGGTTCGGGACGTGATGATGGAGATACTAACTTGCCATCAACTGCGATTTCATCTGTTTGGGGATCAACTTTTTGACCGAGGTGTGCCACTACACCATTCACCCACACCCGTTCTTGCCGAATCATCTCCTCGGCTTGACGGCGTGAGGCAATACCCCATTGAGCTAAAATTTTTTGTAACCTTGCCTCCATATAAAAAATGATGATTATTCTTTCGGGATGAAAAATTATGAATAAATAATAATAGCTGCACTTGATGCTAGTTCGCCACACTGGTGACGAATCTAACTTTAAAGCTTCCCTAAAGTTTTTGTATTTTTTAGGTAAATATCTTAAATTCATTAGTAGTTACATGGCAGAGAATAATTCCCAAAACCGAAGTAACACAAAAATCCGCATTGTCACCAAAGTACTAACTAAAGCACTCAAATTGTGGTTGCGATCGCAAGTTAGTGCCATATCTCAACTGGAGGTGGAGATACAAGCCAGCGATAAACAACTTTTGTCTGGATATATACCCAGGGTCTTGGTTTTCGCCAGTCATGCTGTTTATCAAGGTCTTCATCTGACACAGATAGAACTTGCAGCAGAAAATATTCAGATTGATATTGGCTCAGTTCTCAAAGGACATCCACTGCGACTATCCCAGGTAGTACCCGTGATTGGCGAGTTAATAGTTGAGCAAGAAGCACTCAATGCCTCCCTCACCTCCGATCTATTATCCACAGCTTTAAATGAAGTCCTGCATCAACTTTTACCAGAATATCGCCCAAAAACCAAGGGGATTATTTGGCAAGAAATATTTATTGAACAAAGAAAAATTACACTGACGGCTACTCAGTCACAAAATATCGATCCCCAAGCTCTAGAAGTTAATTTGGGCTTAGATTTATTGAGTGGGAATAAATTGCAAATTTCTCCCATCAAAATTCAGGAGAGTACAAGGGTATATCTAGAAAGTGAGGATGGATATAAGCTCGATTTAGGATCGGATGTGGATATACAAGACTTAACACTTATGCCTGGTAAATTATTGTGTAATGGCAAAATTAATATCAATCCGTAATATTGAGCAACTCAAAATACTACAAATTAATAATTATTGTTAATTTTTGTATGATTGAGCGATCGCAGGTGTTTAGATCCCCGACTTCTTCAAGAAGTCGGGGATCTGTTAGCCTGTTAACTCTTAGCGATTAGGGGTAATAGCAGGGTCACAAAATAATAAACTAATGGAGCGGTAAAAATGTAACTGTCGGTGCGGTCTAAAATGCCCCCGTGACCGGGGATCAATTGTCCTGAGTCTTTTACCCCTGCATCGCGCTTGAGCATGGACTCGGTCAAGTCACCCAATAATGCGGCAATACCAATTAGCAAGCCTAAGGCTGCACCGGTAAAAATAAACTGAGGCCAGTGCAGGTAATAAGTCCCGATAATGGCAATAATAACGCTGCCACTGATGCCAAAAACAGCGCCTTCTACGGTTTTCTTGGGACTAATGTCTGAGAGGGGGGTTTTACCAAAAAATTTCCCGAAGATGTAAGCACCAATATCAGCAGCCCAAATGCAAAAAAATGTGAGAAGTGTGGCTGTTAAACCTTGAGGTAAGGCGTTAAAGTTAGCTTCAACTAATATACTTTTCCAGTCTTGGGGCAGATAACCACCTAAAGGGAGATTGCTTACCATTGCCGTATCGATCGCCCGCAATCTTACCCAGTAACTTGGTAGATAACCAGTATAAAATAGTCCCAGAATAGAAGCAGAAATATCAGCAATTGTAGCTAGCTTGGGTTGGAATAAGAGGTAGAAACAAATAAATGTACCTACTAAGGGCATGACCGCATCAGCTAAGTTGTCATCTAAAGTACAAATGACCAACAATAACTGACTGACAATCATAGTGGTTTTTACCGTGGGAGCGATGCCTGCTGCCCGTACTAAATTAAAGTATTCTTTTTGACCCAAAAAGATAATGACTGCAAACACAGCAGTAAAATACCATCCACCCAGCAGAGTTGCTGTCAGAGCCAAAGCGATCGCTACAATTCCACTAATAATCCGAGACCAGGGCATAGATAAATGATGAAGTATGAAGGATAAAGGATAGACTGGTGAAGTGTGAAGTATAAAGTTTGATTCATCCCTTATCCTATCTTGTAGCGAGTCACGCAATTGACCGAAGGTCTTCAACCTTCAAGTTAGCCTCTCACGGTCAAATCCCACAACCTGCGGATCTGAAAATGCGGGGGTGACTAACTCTTCAAGGGCGCACGCAATGCGCCCCTACTCCTGAACTCCGAACTCCTTGACTTATTCTAACTTTTCGCCACTGAGGATAAACATGGGATCGACGGCGGCGAAGGTTTGAGAAAATCCCCTAGTTTCTAAACGATTGACAGCAGACTGTACCACTTCTATATTCCGTGCGTGTAATTGGGCAAGGCTTTGGGAAATAGAGTATAGACTTTCCAAATTAGCCGCTGTAGCTACAACCCGACCGGATTCTGGTAAATAATCCCATACAGCTTCTAAAATCTCCTGAATTGGTCGTCCGCCTTCAATACAAACCCGATCTGGTACTTCCTTGAGTGCCGATAAACAATCGGGCGCGCTACCTTCAATGACTTGTACATTTTGTACATCAAAGCGATCGCAATTTCTGCGGATGAGATTGGCTACCTCTTCATCCCTTTCTACCGCAATAATTTGTCCTTGGGGACACAACAAACCAACTTCCACGGGGATTGTACCCGTACCCGCCCCAATATCTAGGAGGACTGAATCTGGTCTAAGTCGCAATTGAGCAATTA
Source organism: Calothrix sp. MO_192.B10 (assembly GCA_030065055.1). Lineage (GTDB taxonomy): Bacteria > Cyanobacteriota > Cyanobacteriia > Cyanobacteriales > Nostocaceae > Calothrix_A. The sequence goes on along the minus strand of JASJDS010000022.1, from coordinate 28,809 downwards.
GTAACAGGCGATTTTCTCGCTTGCTGAGGGGAATACCGGGTAAACGCTCAAAAAATTCATCTGGTATTCCAGGAGTAATATAAGGCCAAAGTGGGTTAGGCATAAAATTGAAATATATTTGTTTATTTATGAAATTACGGCATTAATATTTGTTGCTTAAAAGCGGGAGACTTTTAATAGGGAACACCGGATGAGTGGGACGGGGGATTTAGACCCGAACTTTGGGAAGAGGGAAACATGAGTCAAAAAATGGAAGCATTTTACTCCAAAAACTCGCTGTTGCCTGTTGCCCGTTCCCTATCTCCTTCTTATATGCAAAAGTATATTTCTGCCAGAGTTCTAATCAGGATTCCATTGGGGCAATAATTATGGAAATACTAGCCGAACGTTACCAAATACAGCAACAATTGGGCAAAAAAGCAGGACGCAGGACGCTGTTAGCTAGAGATACCCTCACCCAGGAGATGGTGATTGTTAAGGTACTATCTTTTGGTAGTGACTTTGAGTGGAACGATCTCAAATTATTTGAACGTGAAGCTCAAATCTTAAAAAGTTTGTCACATCCGTCTATTCCCCGTTATTTAGACTATTTTGAGGTAAATAATTTACCCCATACTCAAGGTTTTGCCTTAGTACAAACCTATATCCCAGCATCAACCCTAGAGCAACATTTAAATTTGGGGCGTACTTTTAGCGAAGCAGAAATCAAACAAATAGCCACATCAATTTTAGAGATTTTAATTTATTTACACCAACTCAATCCACCTGTAATTCACCGAGATATAAAGCCCAGCAATATTTTATTAGGCAACCGCAGTGGTAACAGTGTGGGTCAAATATATCTCATCGATTTTGGCTCTGTCCAGACTGTGGCAGCCAGGGAAGGAGGAACCATGACAGTGGTGGGAACCTATGGATATATGCCGCCAGAACAATTTGGTGGTCGTACCGTTGCTGCTTCTGATTTGTATAGTTTGGGTGCAACGTTAATTTATTTACTCACGGGAACCCACCCCGCCGATTTACCCCAGAAGGATTTACGGATTGATTTTGAGCCAGTGACTAATATTAGTCCCGGTTTGAGAAGCTGGTTAAAGCGCCTTACCGAACCTAGTTTAGACCGGCGATTTTCCACGGCTAGGGAAGCATTACGGGCATTACAGCAACCACAATGGGATGATAATTTAGCAGTCGGCCAACCTACTGGTAGCAAAATTAAACTAGACAAGCAGGAAGATAGCTTAGAAATTATCATTCCTGGGGTGGGATTGAATTGGAGTTCCTTATCTGTGGGTTTATTTGCGATCGCTTGGAATTCTTTTATCACATTTTGGACTATTGGTGTAGTCTTTATAGCTCCATTTCCTTTGAATCTCCCTTTTATTTTGTTTTCACTACCATTTTGGGGAGCAGGCATTTCCCTAGCATATATGTTTTTATTTCCAATTTTTGGACGTACTAGGTTACGTTTAAATCAGCAGCAAATTTCCTTGGAAAAACAGTTGTTTGGATTCCAGTTTAATGTAGAACGTCCCACAGCGAAGGAAAATATTACCAAAATAGAATATATTCCCCAATCTTGGCACAATACTGTTGAAAATAATCGGCATGGAGAGCATGGGATGAAAAATAAAAATACTGGCAAAATCATTATTTATGCCGGAATACGTCAATATGAAATTAGCGGTAATAGTAGTGGGATTCAATCAAAACTAGAAGTCCAATGGCTAGCTGCCGAGCTTAGTGATTGGTTGGGTATTCCACAAAGCAGGGTTTGAGGCCAACTGTAAGATGCTGCCAGTTGGATACAATAAGTCTTCTTAAGACTTTATTTATCCAAAGCATATCTTTACTTAACCTATAAATAAGAGAGAGTATAAGTAATTGATAGTTTATGACAGCTAGAACCTCAACCAATAATCTCAATCATCTCTCCCCTGAAGACGCAACAGCCCAACTGGGAACATTTTTGAGAGAACATGGAGAAATCGAAACGATTCTCCCTGTGGCGTTTGGAGTATTTGTAACCAGCCGATTTCAACTGCGAGGGGCAAATGCCTTGCTAGTTAACTTATTGGTGGCAAGTTTAGCTCGTCAAATTTTTACCCACCTCAAACAGGAACAATTACCTGTAGTTACCGAGAGTAATAATCATCATAATTCAACTGTGGAGGAGATTAATGTATCAGATACTAATGCCCAAGGATATGCGATTGCCCATGCTGTTCCTGGACGAGTCCGCCTGCGGATGCCTGAGCTAGCGAGTGATGCCGATTTTGCCCTTCGTTTACAACAGGCTCTAAAGGCAGATGAATATGTCAACAACGTCCGAATTAATCGCGCAGCAGCTTCCATTGCTATTCGCTATTACAATCAAGGACTGTCTGATTGGGAATTGGGAATGCGTTTGATGGGTATTGTTAATCATGTTCGCCAAGAACATCAAGTTTCGCAATCAATGTCTGACTAAAACCAGAAAACTGAAAATAATTCGTAATTCGTAATTAAGTTTTGTCATGGGTATTTAGAACCCGTCACAAAATTTGCCACTTCTAGAAGAGGGGGGAATTAAATCCCCAGAATTACTCCTATCCTGCCCAAAGATTACTGATTAAAAAACCACAGAGGCGCAGAGAACACAGAGGATAGAGAGGTTTATCTGTTTTGCCCTCCGCACTGGCTCCCCACTACTGCACTGCTATCTCGATTTCTGTATGAGGAAACTGATAGCTGATAACTGATAACTGATAACTGATAAGGGGTGTATTTATGTGAATAATGCTACATCCGTAATGGACAAACAAAAGATTGAGTTTTATCGTTCTCTACCTTGTTTGGTTCATCATATTCCAGGTAGGGTTAGATTTCGCATTCAGCGTTTAAAAGATGACTCGGACTATGCAGCTAATCTCAAACAATTTTTACTCGCTCAACCTGGAATCAATGGTGTGAGGGTAAATCGGGTTGCAGGTTCCATTGCCATAGATTATCACTATTCAGGATATTCACTGACAGATATTGTCTCTAATTTAACTGATGTAATCCAACAGGCGGCTACAACTAAATCAATCCCTGGCAAACAAAGGGAGAATCTGAACCCAGAAACCGGAAATTGGTGGAGTTTAAGATTACCTGTCTTCACCACTGTAGTTAGTTGGTTGAGCCATCTGAGTGGATTGGTTTGGTTGCGACCACTCGCCCTTGGGAGTTTAGCGGCTGTCACCTTACCCATAGCCAAAAGAGCCGGTCAAAGTCTGTGGAGCGATCGCAAAATTAATATTGATTGCTTAGATCTACTGGCAGTGGGTTTGAGTTATGGGCAAGGAAAATTAGTTACCCCTGCCTTAGTAATTACCCTACATGAAATAGGGGATCTAATACGCGATCGCACGGCTCGTTCTACGGAAACCCAAACAGCGGATCTCCTCGATGCCATTGGACATTTTGCTTGGGTAGTCAGAGAAGGAAAACCCAGCCAAATTAAAAGCGATGAAGTACAACCAGGGGAAACCGTAATTGTTTATCCTGGGGAACAAATTCCTGTAGATGGAGAAGTGATCAAAGGTGAGGCTACCGTTGACCAACAGCAACTGACGGGGGAATCAATGCCCATTGTTGCCACAGTGGGAACGTTGGTTTATGCTTCCACTCTGGTTCGTTCTGGACAAATTTACATTCGTGCCGATAGGGTAGGAAAATATACCCGTGCTGCTGCCAGTCTTGAACTGTTGCAAAATGCACCAGTACATGATACACGCATGGCAAATTATGCGGCGCAGTTGGCAGATAAGTTAATTTTACCTTCCTTGGCTTTAGCTAGCGTTGTCTTAGCCATTACCAAAGAAGCCGCTAGGGCAGCTTCCATCCTAACTTTGGATTTTGTCACAGGTATCCGGGTTTCCATGCCCACAGCATTTTTAGGGGCATTAAATCACAACACCCGCCACGGTATTTTAGTCCGCAGTGGGCGAACCATCGAACAATTAGCGGAAGTAGACACAATTGTCTTTGATAAAACAGGAACCTTAACCCAAGGACAATTAACTGTAGTCGGGATTGAAACCATACCGGGCAGAATGTCAGCCGAACAAGTGTTAAGTTTTGCTGCTGCTACCGAAGAAAGGATTGCCCACCCTGTAGCTGAGGCAATTACCAATTATGCTCACAGCCAGAATTTAGATATTCCCCGTCGCCAAAAATGGAACTATGAAGTGGGTTTAGGCATTCGCGCCACCGTGGAGTCACAGGAAGTTTTAGTAGGTAGCGATCGCTTTTTAACTCAAGAGGGAATTAGTTTAGAATGCTTAGAACATAGAGCTTTTCCATTGCTTCATAGCTGCGATTTAGAGCAAAAATCCGTCTCTTCCCAATGGTTATCTTTAATTTATGTAGCTTGTGGTGGAGAATTACAAGGTGTGATTCAATATGCCGATCCCCTGCGTCTGGAAAGTCATGGTTTAATTCAATCTCTCCAAGCTTCTGGTAGGGAAATTCATTTATTAACGGGAGATAACCAGCACAGAGCTAAAATAGTGGCAGAGGAATTAAATATTCCCCTCCATCAAGTCCATGCCCAAGCCTTCCCCGAACAAAAAGCAGCCATAGTACGGGACTTGAAATTAGCTGGTAAAACAGTTGCCTTTGTCGGTGATGGGTTGAATGATTCAGTTGCTTTAGCCTATGCAGATGTTTCAGTATCCTTTGCCAATGGCTCGGATATTGCCAGGGAAATAGCTGACGTGGTGCTAATGAACAACGATTTAACTAGCTTGATGGAAGCCCTGAATATTTCCCAGGAAACCAAGCAATTAATCGAGCAAAATACCATACTGGTGGTTGCTCCCAATTTAATGGCTTTGGGTTTAGCATCTACAGTGGGATTAAATCCCCTCATTGCCACAGTAGTTCATAACGGTTCAGCCATCGCTGCTGGACTTAACAGTCTGCGTCCTTTGGTAAAACATCAGCTGGAGGAACAAAATTATGAGAATTTTCTGTAACTATGAGTATAGATAAAAAATCAATCCATTTCAGGAGAAACCCATAATATGCCAGAAATGCAACCAGTAAGAGATTCCATCCTCAACCAAGTTAAAAATGCTTACAGAAATCACCCTGTGCAAACTGTAGCAGTGGGAATAGGAGTAGTAATTTTAGCCCCCGCAGTACTACCTCTAGTGAAACCCTTAGCCAAAGCAGCGATCAAAAGTGGTTTCACCTTATACGAAAAAACCAAAGGAGCGATCGCTGAAACAGGTGAAGTCATCGGTGATATTGTTGCCGAAGCAAAAGCCGAAGCCTTAGCCGAAGAAGCGAACAAGGCGACTGGGGCAGCAAGTTTCATGATTACCCCTAATACTATGGGAGACACTCAAGATAACTAGCCAAGGAGTGAAGGAGTGAAGGAGGGAAGGAGTGAAGGAGTGAAGGAGTGAGGGAATTATTTTCATGTTTGGTTTTGGGATTCTCCCGTGGGGGACTAGCTTGAAAATGGTTGATAGTTGTTAGTTGTTAGTTGTTAGTTGTTAGTTGATGGTTGACAGCTTAGGTGTGGGAGCCACAATCGAGATATTTTCATGTTTGGTTTTGGGATTTTCCCGTGGGGGGCTAGCTTGAAAATAATTAGGAGGCGCAGAGTAGGGGCGCATTGCGTGCGCCCTTGAGGAGTTGGTCACAAAGCATTTTCATCGGCAGGTTGTGGGATTTTCTCGTGGGGGACTAGCTTGAATTCTGCAAAGTGGTTGACTAGCACTCGCTGCTTGTTGCCACATCTGAGTAAGCTCGTTTGTTGTAGGGTTGACTGGGAATGCCATACTTTCTGGGTTGAGAGATAAACCATTCTTAATCACTGCCTTCAGAAAAGGTCTGCCTAATTTTGTCACCACCGGCACAAGAAAAGAACTAACTGCGATCGCGCTTAATCCTGCTAAGGCAACAGGATTGTTTCCCTGACCATCTTCGACGATTTCTTTCAGGTGAAATGAAAGTACGGACTTATCCCAATGAATCAATGACATAGTTTTCTTCCTCAAGAGCGATCGAGATTAATACTTAGAGCAGCGTTTAAATGACGTGAGGGTTAAGTTATTTTTGTCCATTAAGAAAAAATTAACCGTAAATTTCCTAACTATTTGGGAAAAATTAGCTTTAGATTATTAGGATATATTTTCATTACGTCGATAAAAATAACCGCAGTGGAGAGAAGTTTCTTTGCACCAATTGCGGACATACAGAACACGCTGACACGAAAGCTTCTAGGACAATTGCCAAGCGTGTGGGATTAGTCTTTCCAAAAAATAAAAAGACTCTACCTGCGGACTGCGGGAAAGTTACGCCTGTGAAGGTATCAACGTCTAAGCGCGTTGAGTCCAGGAACCATGCCTGCGAATCATCGTACACGCAGTTAAGTTTGTTTGATTTAACCGCGTACACGGTGATTGACAGTCGGAAATCTAAGAGATACGGCAAAAACTCTTAGAGAATCTGCGTCTCTTTAGAGCGCAGAGTGTCAAACATTTATTACATCTTCGTAAATATCTGCCATTGTCAAGTTTAGGTCAATAGAATCTAAGCATAATTCATCATCTTTACCTAAAATTGTCAGTGACCAATTTCCTTGAGCATCTTGACGATAAACTTCGATTTTTATTTCCTCTTGAGAAACTAACACATATTCTTGTAAGCTTTCTAAAGTACGGTAATTAACAAGTTTTTCTCGTCTATCTGTTGTTTCTGTGCTGGGTGATAGCACCTCTATAATTAAACAAGGATAATTTAAGAAAAAGCGTTCTTTGTCTTGAGAGTCGCAGCTGACGATGACATCAGGATAGTAAAAAATGCTTTTATGTAGAAATATCAGACCAGAGAAATATATTCAGGTGAAAGAAAAAAAGGGAAAATAGGTTTAACTTTCTAATTTCACTCTGGGAATAAAAAATAAATGTAGGTTGGGTGGAAAGTCGTAAAACCCAATAATACCAAGATTTTTGGTTGTTGGGTTACTCTACTCTAGCCTTCGGCAAGCCCCTGTGCATCTACGTGACTCAATCCAACCTACGCCTAAATTTATAAAAGTCTGTAAAAATAGGGGTTTTAGATTTTTATAAGCGCGAGAGTGATTCAAGAGGGTTAATTAACAACATTTATTCACTTTTGCTCAGAACCTACAAATAAATTCACATAACACCTGAATCACGCACCAATCACCGATTGTGACACCCAGCTTTAGTCCTGATTTTATTATGTAAAATCACGATTAAATGAAAAAGATTTGAGGTGTTGGATTAATAGTAGCTGGGTTATTTTTACATTCACATAGATATTGTTGGAGGAAAATAAATAATGTTTCAGAAGCTAATGAGTGTCTCGCAACCTAACTGGAATTTAGAATGGTTGCAATCTTGTCTACAAACTGCTCTGAAGTTAGAGTTCTCTACACTCCCACCTTATCTTTGCGCCCTTTGGTCTATTAAAGATCCGTCTGACTCAAATTTAGCTTATGACTCCATCAAGGAACATATTGCTGAGGAAGAGATGCTGCACATGGGATTAGTCTGTAATCTTCTTGTAGCGATTGGTGCTAAACCTGACCTAACATCATCGAAGGCACTTCCCACATATCCTGGACCACTCCCAGGAGGGGTACAGCCAGATGTAGAGGTATCACTAAGGCGTTTTTCACGGGAAGCGTTGCAAGTATTTCTCAAAATTGAGTACCCTGAGGCAGGGCCGATTGAGATTGAGAACGATCGCAATGAAACTCAAACATTTGCAGAAAGTGTCCGGATCAGGGCTAAAACAATAGGTAATTTCTACACCATGATCCAGGAGGGATTTACCTATCTCAGTAGTATGGGTAAACTGCCTGAACTCAAGACAGAAAAGCAACTGGAACGCGCCTTTGACCCATCAGAGGGACCGGGAATCTTTATTATCCGTAATCTAGAAGACGTTGAAAGAGCGATTCAGTTAATCAAACGCCAAGGGGAAGGCTCCAGTGGTTCTCCCATCGACACAGGAATCGAAGATCTCGCACATTATTATCGCTTTCTAGAACTTTATCGGGGTCGGAAAATCACCCAAGATACAATCACAAAAAAATTCAAATTTAGTGATGATCCTGAGGATGCCATTTCCTTCCCAGAGGTATGGCCCATGGCTGAGATTCCTGCTGGTGGATACACTAGAGAAGAGGTGGAAGATGAGCAAGTATGGCAAAAGATAGAAGAGTTTGATCGACAATACAGCTTGATGTTGCGGCAAATAGAAACTGCATGGGATGGCAATCCTGAACAGCTGAGAACTTTTGTGGGGACGATGAGTTCTCTAACGCCCATTGCCACAGATCTGATGGCTCAGGAAATTCCATCTCAGCCGGGACAAACCTATGGTCCTTGTTTTCGTTTGACATCAACCCAAGGACTTCCTGGAAATGGTGGTTCTGGAGGTGGAGGTATGACTGTCGATTCTCCAACTTGGGAAGATGATATCAAAGGGTTATTTAATGATGGTGATGTTGCTTGTATGAAGCGGCGAGGGTTAGATCTAAGCAGCTATCAGGATGTTAAAGTGAATGCCCAAAATATCTTAGATGCAGTTTCTAGTGGTTTCATGCCACCAGGTAATCCCTGGTCTCAAAGTCAAATTGATACATTCAAGCGCTGGATCGAACTTGGTACACCTGAAGGTGGAGCACCTGCAATGGGAGAAAGACCCGGTTGGAATCCTACTAGTGCTCCTGAAGCTGGTTCCCGATATGATGATATCTGGTTTGTCTCACCTCAAAAGGGCTGGGCAGTGAACAGTGATGGGCAAATCCTGCATACCAATGATGGAGGAGCAACATGGGTGCAGCAATTCCGCACCCCCATGATTGGAACAAGAGCGGTATATCTGCGTTGTATTAGTTTTGCTAATGACCAAAAAGGTTGGGTGGGAACACTTACAGATGCCTATCGTATGTTTCAGACCATTGATGGTGGCACGACTTGGACTTTCGTTGCCAATCTTCCAGATAATGCGCCCTTGGCAATTTGTGGGTTATATGTCGTGAATGAAATGGTAGTCTACGCTTCGGGGACTAACTTTCCCTATAAGCGTTTTCCCACTAGAGTATTAAAAACTACTGATGGGGGAGAGACTTGGACTGCGATTAATATGGAGGCTTATGCTTCTAACTTAATTGATATTTTCTTCTTTAATGAGCAGGAAGGATTTGTTGTTGGTGGTTTCTCACAGAAGGACGATCCTCTATATGACGATGTTGTCCCAGTTGTGCTGTATACAACTGATGGTGGTCAAACTTGGGAGAACCGTGTTGCTAACCTTAATTTTGAACCAGGAGAATGGGGCTGGAAAATATACTTCGTTAACAATCTGGTGGGCTATGTTTCCCTGGAAAGTTTTACTAGAGGAGCAGTATTGAAAACTACAGATGGAGGTCAGACTTGGAGTCGTCTCCCCATTAACGATCAACAGGGAAATGCTAATCTTGAGGGCATAGGTTTTATCACTGAAGATCGTGGATGGGTTGGAGGTTGGGGGAATGCTGACTTCACCGCTGGTTACACAAGTGGCACGATTGATGGTGGTCAAAATTGGACTGATGCGAATGAGGTGGGGCGTTTTATTAATCGTTTCCGCTTTATTGGGGACCCTGTGACGGTGGGTTACGCCAGTGGCCGAATGATTTATAAATACAATCCTGAAGGAGTTCCGGAAGTCTCTGCTCCTCAGCTCGCAGGTGCGGGTTCGATTTTAACTGGGAGGATGATCAAAACAGCAGGTTTACAAAGGTTCACTAACACTGCTATTATCAGCGTTCAAATACCAGAAGGTGCAAAACATGCATGGCTGAATATTTGGAATCGTTTCGGATTAGAAGTTAGGTTGTTACTGGATGAGTCTAACCCTACTGTGGGAGAACGGCAGTTGTTCTGGGATGGTCTTGATGATGATAATAGCCCGGTTGCAAGTGGGGTTTACATCTTCCGACTCACCGTTGATGACTCCTCTGATAGTGGTAGTTTCTACCTGCATCGGGATCTTTGATTCGCTACGCTCAAAGGAAGAAGGAAGAAGGTAAAAATTTGGTGGCCTACAATTGGTGGTGGGTTTAAATCCCCCACCAATTATCCGCAATTTTAACTCCTAACACCGAACTCAGGTGAATCTGGTGCAATACTAGGTTTGATTTTTGGCGAATTTTTGGACTAATAATTGTAATCCTAGTGCTAGTAACCCCAGGCTGACTATGCCAAATATACCTGTTCCCATCATCATTACTCCTACAACCGCAGTTCGTACAAGGGAGGAAATATTGAGAACTAGGGGATTGTGAGAGTGAATTGGTTTATTAGCAAAATTTGTAGCGATCGCAATTACTAATTTATACATTGCAAATGCCAATCCCCCTGACAAAATTGCTCCTGTGAAACAGCGAGAGGGGGTGGTTGAAGTTTGTGTTTGATTTTCTGTAGTTGGGGATTGGTTGGGTTCTTTCATATATCAGTTATCAGTTATCAGTTATCAATTTTCCCAAATACGACTAAGTTGATGAAGCTACGTGAATGCCGTGGGTAATTAATTGGGTTACGAATAATTCTAAGTCTTGGTCGGGTATTGTTTCCCTGACATGGGATTTTACTTCTTCTGCTTGTTGTTTGGATTCGCACAATGCAAATACACTGGGACCAGAACCAGACATCATGGTTCCTAACACTCCAGATTTGGCAAAGGTTTCCCGTAATTGCAAAACTAGGGGATATTCTGGTAATACTACTTTTTCTAAATCATTATGCAGCTGTTGGGCGATTTCTTTTGTATCTTTATGTAAAATGGCTTTAACCATATCTCCAGAGTGGACTGCTGCTGCCCGTGCTGCTAAACTTTCCCTATCTTTAATATAGGTACTCCCGAATTGTTGGCGATAGGTTTTGTATGCCCAAGGGGTGGATACTTCAAGGCTGCGATATTTTGCCAGTACTATATATATGTTATCTAAACTGGGCAGGGGAGCTAGCTGTTCTCCTCTACCTGTAGCTATGGCTGTTCCACCTGCAATGCAAAAGGGTATATCGGAACCCAATCTTGCACCTAACTCTTCCAGTTCTGACTGGGTTAATCCCAAATTCCATAGTAAATCTATACCTAACAAAACTGCGGCTGCATTGGTGGAACCACCTGCTAAACCTGCTGATATGGGAATCCGTTTGTTGATGCTAATATTTAACCCCCCATGTTTAAGAAAGGCTGCTGGAAATTCGGCGGTCATTAATGCCGCAGCTTTGTAAGCCAGATTACTTTGGTCTGTAGGTACTTGGGGATGGTCGCATCGCACGCGAATTCTGTCTATACTGCTTGTTTGTATATCTATCTGGTCTGCAAGGTCAATGCTTTGCAGTATCATAGCTAACTCATGATAACCATCGGAGCGATCGCCGATTATTTCTAAGTATAGATTAATTTTTGCCGGGGCGATGAGGGTACAGCTATGCATTTTGGAGTGGGGGAGTGGGGGAGTGGGGGAGTGGGGGAGTGGGGGAGTGGGGGAGTGAGGGAGCGGTGATGAGGTGATGAGGTGATGGGATGAAATTTATACCCTTGTTTCCTTGTCTCCTTGTCTTCCCCTGCTCCCTACTTATAAATGATTGCTCAATGCGATCCATTGTTGCACACTGAGGTCTTCAGCACGAGCTTGGGGATTTATTTGTAATTGTTCTAATAATTGAATGAAGCGATCGCGTTCTATAAGAGATTGTAAGTTATTGCGTAGCATTTTCCGCTTTGCCCCAAATCCTAATTTAACTATCGTCTCCAATTGTTTGGAATTATGTGCTGGTGTTTCTATATTTCTAGGACGCAAGCTAACGATGGCTGAGTCCACTTTTGGTACGGGATAAAATGCTTTGGCTGGGACAATAGAAACCATCTGGCATTCTGCTAAATATTGGACTCTTACTGTCAATGCTCCAAATGCTTTGGTTCCTGGTTTGGCAACTAATCTTTGGGCAACTTCCTTCTGAATCAATAATACAATCAACTCATAGGGTTGGGGGTTGGGGTGAGAGATTTTACCCAACAATTTTTCAATAATTGGCCCAGTAATATTGTAAGGAATATTGGCAACTACTTTATTCGGGTTTTGAAACCCAGGGAAGTCTGCCAACAGGGAGGATAAATCCAATGATAAGAAGTCCCCTTGCAATAACAAGAAGTTTTCTTTTTTACCCAATTCTTTTGCTAACAACTGACACAAATCGCGGTCAATTTCCACTGCCATCAACGACTGTACTAAAGGTAAAAGACGGCGGGTGAGTATCCCCGTACCGGGTCCAATTTCCAGAATGCGATCGTCATTTGTGCATGATGCTGCCCGAATAATATCATTGAGAGCCTTGTCACTTCTGAGCCAATGCTGGGCAAGTTTCCTGCGCGGTTTTACCATATGCAACCTTTGTATATTAATACTTTCAACTCACACTACTTTTATTTTTCTTACTTTTTTCTTACTTTTAATACCCGGTTTTTGATCCTATAGCGTTAATTAACCCTGGATAATGGGTATTTGGATTGCAAATTCTGTCCCTTTACCAAGGGTGGATTGACAAGAAAGTTTTCCGCCATGCTTTTCTACTATAATCTGGTAACTAATGGATAAACCTAATCCAGTTCCCTTGCCCACATCTTTGGTGGTAAAGAAGGGGTCAAATAGTTTTTTCTGCACTTCTGGAGGAATTCCAGTACCATTGTCACTGATGCTAATAGTTACTTTGTTTTTAGTGTTTTTCTCGGTTAAAATACGGATAGAGCTGGGGTTTGCTGCAATTTCATCATAGGTACGTTGTTGATTGTATTCCTCTAAAGCATCAATGGCATTGGCAAGAATATTCATGAATACTTGGTTGAGTTGACCAGGATAGCATTCAATGGGAGGAAGGGAAGCATACTCTTTAACAATGGTGATTCCTGGACGTTCTGGAGTTGCCTTCAAGCGATTCTGTAAAATCATTAAGGTGCTATCAATTCCCTCATGGATATCCACCTGTTTAAACTCTGCTTCATCCAGACGGGAGAAGTTCCGTAGAGATAACACAATTTCCCGAATCCGTTGGGTTCCCATCCCCATCGAGTTGAGCAGTTTGACAATATCTATTTTCAGAAATTCTAAGTCAATGGTTTCAATTTCCTCCTCAATTTCTGACGGGGGGTTGGGATAATATTGTTGATAGAGTTCTAGGAGCCTTAATAAATCTTGGGTGTACTCTGTTGCAGGGACAAGATTACCGTGGATAAAGTTGACGGGATTATTGATTTCATGGGCAACCCCTGCTACCATTTGACCCAGGGAAGATAATTTTTCACTTTGGATTAATTGACCTTGGGTACGTTGCAGTTCCCGTAAAGTATTTTCCAAATCCTCAGCTTGTTGCTTTAATTTAATTTCTGCTTGTTTGCGATCGCTAATATCTCTAATAACAACTAATCCATGTTGTTTACCTTGGTACATACATAGGGTTCCAGAAGCCTCGACATCGAATAAAGTGCCATCCTTACGTACATCTATAGCTTCACCATGAAATTGATGTCCTGCTCGGATAGTGTGGATAAAATCAGCAAATACTTGATGGGAATCGGGATGAATGACTTGCAGAGGATGTATATTCAGCAGTTCTTCATAGGAATAACCAAACATCTGACAAGCAGCAGGATTAGCTTCCACTACATTGCCAGTATCTAAATCATTAATCAGTATTCCATCACTTACAGCTTCAAAGATACTCCGGTATTGAACCTCTTTCTGTCTTAATATATCTTCAATTTTCTGGCGATCGCGGGCTTCAATTGCTAGGGTAAAAATATCGGCAATGGAGCGAGCAAAACCTTCGTCCTCAGGATACCATCGCCAAGGTACACCCACCTTCTCGATGCACAAAACACCCATAGTTTGTCCGCTCAAGCGAATTGGGCAATCCAACATGGCAGTAATATTGAGGGGAGTTAAATAGCCTGTGGAAAATTCCTGGGTTCTGGGATCTGTATGGGCATCATTAGCAGCAATAATATCTTCTGTTTCCACCCCTTGGAAGTAAGCAGGATAATCAGCAACCGGAAGTTGAATTCCTTGGCTATGTTGTTGGGTATCAACTTCATATAAATCTAAGCATTGTAAACAAGTTTTATCTTCGTTGTATAACCACACACTTACCCGCTCAACCCTCAAAGAGTGAGCTGTAGCTGCTGTAATCTCTCGCCCTACTAATTGCAAATCTCCTTGGTAAATAATCCTGTTTTTAGCTAAATCACTCAACACAGAATTTTGAGAACGCAATCGCTTGGCTCGATTTTGTAATATCAACTCAGCCCGCTTGCGTTCGGTAATATCTCTAACAATTGTTAAGGCATGGGGCTTGCCATTATAAATGAAAGGTGTGCCCATCACTTCAACATCCAGCAAGCTACCATCTTTACGCACATCAACAGATTGACAATGAAAATCTTTGCCAGCCTTGATAGCACTAATAAATTTTTCTAGTATGGGGTGATAATCGGGATGAATGTAAGCTGATGGATATTTGCCAATGAATTCTTCATAGGTATAGCCATGACTAATGCAAGCTGCGGGGTTTGCTTCAACTAATATGCCAGTTTCTAAATCAGTAATAAACAAGCCATCACTCACAGCTTCAAAAATACTCCGGTATTGGATTTCCTGTTGGTGTAATTGCTTTGTCCGTTCCTCTACCCTAGTCTCTAGCTCTTCATTAAGTTGCCTCAATTGCACCTCAGCTTGCCTGCGTTTGGTGATATCATGGGCAACTGCATAATTATATTCTTTACCATTAAATTCCAAATAATTAATACTAACTTCCACAGGAAATTCTCGACCGTCTTTGGTTCGGTAAACTGATTCTAAAGTCAAAGTTTGTTTTAGTTCCTTAAGCTCTTCCCAATGGAATGACCAAGATTCAATAGATAGTACAGCATCAATATCAAAGATACTCATATGTGCAAGTTCGCCATGGGAATATCCCAAATTACGGCAACTAGCTGCATTCACATAAAATAAGCTACCATTCGGTTCAATTAAGAATACGTTATCGTTAACGTTATCTAGGGCAAACTGAATTAACTGCAAATTAGTCTCAGCTTGCTTGCGTTCCGTAATATCTTCAATGGTAATCAAAACCCCAACCACATTACCCCCACTATCCCGCAGGGGAATTTTGTTAGTGTCTAGCCAAGCTTGTCTGCCATCAGCCTGTTGTTGGGTTTCAATTATATGTAACTCCGGTTGACCAGATTCCATTACCCGACGATCGCATTCACGATACCATAATGCCTCCTCAAGTGTCCAAGGCATATCATCTTCACTTTTACCAACAATTGCCTCTGGAACATCAAAGCCAGTTACTTTAGCACCATTACGGTTACATCCTTGATAAATATAATTACGATCCTTCCAGAAAATTAACTGGGGGATGTTATCCATCACCAGCTGTAGTAATTGTTGGGACTCTTGCAGTTTAATTTTAATTTGATTTTGAGCGATCGCTCCAGCAAAATTCAACCCAGCCTTTTTTAAAATAGATATTTCACTATCTAACCATTGACGCTCATCTTCACCATCACCAAATGTAATTATCCCCCACAGCTTACCTTGAATTAAAATGGGGATACTGAGCAAAGAAACTATACCCTGAGATTGCCAATGCGATCGCACAGATAGAGGTAATTTTTGCACCAATTCAGCTACGCAATTTCCCTGAGATAGTATTTCCTCCCCCACAGAAAACACATCTTGATAGGGGATATTTCGGAAATTAGAAGGGGAAGGAACCCCAGAATCAACCCACCACCAACATTGATTGAATACAGGTTCTTCAATATCAGAATATTCCCAGATAGAAACATACTGAGTATTAGTTGCAACACCGAGTGCCGCCAAAGCTTGATTAATAGACTGCTCAAAATCACCAATCGTCAACAAACAATTACTGGCTTGGATGACACCATTCAGCAGGCGATTTTCCTGGAGAGAAGCTTGATTTGACTGGAAACCAGCAACCTTTTGGCGCAGTGCAATTATTTCCTCCTGGAGAGATGCGTAAGTTTGTTTATCCAGAGTTATAGAATCATCAGCCATAATCTTGTCAATTGCCAGTTTAGTAACAGTGAAGCTTCAGTACTTTATTCATATTTCCCAACTTCACCCCAGCAAATAACATTTACAATATAGCTGTCAAACTCGATCTCAAAAATGCCCTTAGGAAACGTGGTTTATAAATTGCCAAAGCTGCTCTCCTTATACATAAGCGTTTCTGAATTTGGAGGTAAAAAAATGATTGGTGATAGCCAGGAATTACTATAAGCTCCAGAAATTCAGCAGTTTATCTTTGAAATTGAGGTCAATCCAAAATCCAAAATCCAAAATCCAAAATTGAATGACTGTAACCACCTATAAATGGACAATAGAACGCTACCACCGGGCAATCGAAGCAGGTATATTTGACAATCAACCCATTGAATTATTGCGCGGGGAATTAATAGTTGTGCCACCAGAAAGGGAACCTCACGCTTACTACAACACCGAAGCAGCAGATTACCTGCGGACATTGTTAGGTGAGAGGGTAAAAATTCGTGATGCTAAACCCATTACTCTCCCCAATGACTCCGAACCTGCACCTGATATCGCCATTGTTAAACCTTTAGGGGAAGTTTACCTACAACATCACCCCTACCCCGAAGATATTTTCTGGGTTATTGAATTTGCCAACACCACCCTCAGTAAAGACTTAGGGGAGAAAAAAAATATCTACGCTGAAGCAGGTATTGCTGAATATTGGGTTGTGAATCTTAAGACTCCTGAAGTCAAAGTATTTCGAGATTTACAAGACAAGAAATACACCACCGAACTGACAATGACTACAGGTACTATTTCACCCTTAGCATTTCCTGATGTATTTGTTTCCGTTCAAAAACTCATGCAACCATAACCAGAGTATTTTCCTCACAAGGTGAGAAGAAGTTTGAAATGGTTATCCTTGTTCTCACTTATTACTTATTACCTATATACCTGATAATTGATGGCGAATTAATATCCCCTTCAACGTTTCATTCTCCGCCTTCAAAGCTAAATTTTCCGCTTCTAACTCCCTAATTCTTTCCTTCAATGCCTCCTTAGTTGTACCTTGTCTATGAATTACCACCTCTCGATATATTTCTAAATTTACATCCTCATTCATCCAGCGTTGATAGGTTTTCGTATGCTCCTGCACCGTATGCCCCATATAATCAGCCATCGTTTTAATAGGAACCCTTAGCCTATGTCCCCGAATAGCATAGGCATGACGTAAATCATAGGGACGAAAACCAATATTTGTATTTCTAAATCGAATATGGATTTTAGCAGTTTGATTGCTTAAACTACCGCTAGGCTCCGGCATTGTGATATTCTTTAAATCAAATAATTCTACCCAGTGAGGGTGTAAAGGAGGAATACCACAAGTACGTTCCCCAGTCTTCGTTCCCCCAGTTAAACTAGGATTTAAACTCACCAAATGAAACCCATTTTTGGCACTCGCAAACCCCTGTAAATCAATCGCAAACAACTCATGGGGTCTTAACCCATAAGTTGCTAACATACCATACATCCACTGCCATTGTTCCGGAGCGATCGCATTCTCTTTACTAGTATATATTGATAAAGGGCTACCTATTTGTTGAAAACCCTGAATTATCTCCTCATCCGTAGGAACTTGCCGCAAACTGGGATTAGGCAAAGGAGTAGCATAGGAATTAATAATTTTCGCCCCATCAAAACCACAAAAATCGCAGAATTTTTTTAATTGCCATACTAGAAAGAAACGAGATGAACTGTTAGGTTTCGTCTTTTCTAAAGCTTGTTCCAACACAGGTAAAGATAGAGGCACATCCCAATTTAACTTTTTTAAATGCCTCAGATAATGACTTTCCCAAGTACGGATTCCTTGACGGTTCTGCTCATGGGTTTTCCAAAACCCTTGCTCATATTCACCAACCAACTCTCGAATTAACTTCTTGGGTTGATTGACACCAGCTAAAGCCAACTTCTGTGCTTGCTTACCCAAAAGTTCCGATGTCCACTGAAACTGCCTCGTAATTAATAATAAATCTAATTCCCTCGCTTTTGCGATCGCAGTCTTTAAACCCACATCATTAGCAGCAAAACCCAAAGAAAGGGTGTACTGTTTATTCGGGCTGCCATTCTTACCCACATCACCCGGTTTACAAGGGAATGTTCCCTGCAAACCAATCGATTTGTAACTGGTAAGCTTTAACTTTACCTTCACCTTGTCTAAACTTAAAGCAGTATTAGCTTGCCCCACACCATGCTTAACCCGCAAATACTCCCGTTCAACCTTGGCACACTCATCCCTTAACTTTCCCTTCCACTGTTTCCACTTAGATGCTTCCCACCTATCAATTGATGTACCATCCCATTCAGCCTTACGAGGATCGTAACCACTAGTTTCCTGACTTGACATAACTTCCCAGTTCCTCATACCAATCTGAAAAATTATTACAATATATTCCCAACAGTATGACTACTGATTTGATTGATTCAGCCTTCATGATTGACTAATTTTATGCTGATTTTAAACTACCAACACCGAAATTAATAGCAGAACCTAATAACATCATTAGGAAAATAATTATGAAAACTAACAAACTATCTATTTTTACCATTATTATTGCGATCGCAATAACCACCGTCAGTGGATGTTCCTCCACCAACGTCTCCCGTCAACCAGAACCAGAGAAAAACACACAAACCAACTCTACATCCAAAAACCGAGAAACAAACCCTTCTAGCCCCAGCTTGGCCAAACTGAGAGCCAAACCATTAGATAAAGAGCCTATAGGAAAAACCATTAACGCTAACATATACACCAGCGACACCCAATGTCAAAAACTGATTCCCAAAAAAGTAGCTATCTCCGCAAATAAACCTATTAATGCTGCCATAGCTCAGATTATAGAGCAACAAGATAGCGGAGACTTTAACCTGTCTGGATATCGCCTCAGCGTCAAAAATGGTACAGCCACCATTGACTTACGCATAGATCCCAAATCTCGCAGACAAATAGTTTCCCTCTCCAGTTGCGAACAATTTGCCCTATTTGGTAGTTTACGCAAAACCCTCACCAGTAATCCTCAGTGGAACATCAAAAGAGTTCGTTTCACACAACTTGGAGAAGACATTATTTTGTAATTCTTTCCTTCACTCCTTCACTCCCTCACTCCCTCACTCCTTCCCTGCTTCAGCAGAAAGCCACTGTTCTAGCAATTCCGCCACAATATCACTCATCTGTCGCTCCTGAGAAACCGCAACAGCCTTAAGTTGTCGGTGTACAGCCTTAGGAAGATAAAAAGTAGTACGCACATAATTAGGATTGGTACTCTTAGTTTTACGAGAAGATTGTTCTGAATCTGCTTGTAATTCATCCCTATTTTGACGACTGCGTGCAACATCAATCAACTCATCAAAACGGCTAGTTTTTCTCTTCTGATTCATACAGAAACCCCCTTATTAACTATCAGCAAACAAAGAAAATAAACGCAATATTTGTTAATATTTCTTGGACTGACCAAAATACCCACAGCTTAGAATTTCATCACTCCTTCCCTCCTTCCCTCCGGGCGGGGAAACCCCGCCCCTACTGCTTCCCTCCTTCACTCCTTCACTCCCTCACTCCTAACTCAAACACCTCCTTCCCAACCTCTGCATAACATCGCCACGCAATTTGAGCATAAGCATCCTTAACTGCATTCACCGGTACACCTTCTAATGCTGCACGTTGAAACACAGCTAATCGCCTAATCCCACCTTTAAATATAGGTAATCCCGCACCTGACAAAGCATTCCTCGCCTCCTCCCCAGCATTATTTGGACTAGGAGGAATGATAGTTAATAAAATCCGGTAATTTACCTTATATCCCCGCAATGCATCAACCATGTTTAAGGTAGCAGCTAATGCGATCGCATCTGGAGTACAAGGTATAATTAATAAATCGCAACCCCTTGCCAGAGTTTTCAACTCCCTGGCATCAGGCTTAGTTGGCGTATCAATCACAATATGCTCGTAAAGCCTTGCTAAATCCACCCCCTGCTTCTCATCAGCCACTTTAAAAGGTAATTTACCCCTGTCAGCCCAATCCAATGCACTGCGGTTTAAATCCCCATCCACAAGCAATGTGTCAGCTTGACTTTGCAAATATGTAGCCAGGTGCAGTGCCGTTGTCGATTTGTTAGAGTCGATGCATGAGTCACCCCATATCACCTCTCATTCAGAACCGCTCGTGAGACTTTCACCTCAAGCGGCTCCTCACTTCATTGGCAGAATGTTTGTCTGTACCTCTTGATACGGCGTTTTGTGCTTTGGGGATTATAATTTTGATTGCTTATAATCCTACCCATATCTTCGCCATTTTTCTTTTTGTGGCATTCAAAGTGAAGAATTTGTTGATTATTATGGTCAATTTCAAATTCATCTTCACTTCTTATGTAAAGTCCGCATCTGGAACATTTACCTTGCTATTTCTTCAGCAGTGTGGCAACTTTTGGTGATATTTGTGGGTATTCTCCTAATCGAGAAGCCCAGTATAACCAATCACCATCGTATGGGCTTTTATCTTGTTGGACTTTAATATGTCGAGAAATTGCTGTATCTCTATGTGATGTTACATAGAACAATTCATCTTTTTCTTTGGAAGTCAGAACCCAATTTCCATTTTTACCATATTCAAAATACTTACGTTTTAGATACTTAGCACCTCTATTAGGGTGTTTTCTTTTGCACCAACGCCAATATCTATGGTAAAGCCAATCGTCTATCTGCCTAAATACTTGGGATGATACTACATGTCTGTAGTAATTACTCCACCCTTTGATTCGGGGATTTAGAAATGCTATTACCGTATCAATCGATTGATTAATACGTTTTTTTAACCCATTTTTCAGGTCATTATAATGCTTTCTAACAGACTCTTTTGACGGACGAATTATGGTTTTGTAGTCCTTACATCGTTGATGTTGAGAAGTACCGGGGAGTTTACCTCCTTGGTCTTTCCCAACTTTGTGTTGTCTGATTTCAAAACCAAGGAAATTGAATCCCGGTTTTGGTTCATTCAACTCTGACAAAGTATGACAAATTTTAGTCTTCGCTTGTTTTAATTCAAGACCCATTTTTGCTAAAAATTCTGTCGCTATTTGCTTACATTTCAATACAACATTATAGTCAAAATGCATAATCAGAAATTCATCAGCATAGCGGATAACGCTTACCGACTTTCGTACCTCTTTTCTGCTTTTTTGACTACCACTGGGATATCTTAACTTCACGTTATTTTCAACCCAATCTTTGACTGTGTTTTCTAAACCATGAAGTGCAATATTTACCAATAAAGGAGATAAAATTCCGCCCTGTGGCACCCCAGAAGTACTATTAGAAAAGGTTTTTCCGTCAATTACTCCAGCTTGAAGCCAAGCCTTTATTTGTTGACGAAACTTGGGAAATGTATTGATTTTCTCAAGTAGCGCGAAATGGTCTATATTATCAAAGCACTGAGCTATATCAGCATCAAGCACATATTTACTATGTGCTTTTAAACTGGTATGAATAGCATCTATTGCATCTTGACAACCTCTTCCAGGACGGAAACCATATGAATTTTCTTCAAAACGGGCTTCCCATTCTGGCTCCAATGCCATATGCATTAATGCTTGTAATGCCCTATCTTTAATAACAGGTATGCCTAACGGTCTTTTCTCTTTCTTTCCAGATTTAGATATCCAAACCCGTCGAGTAGGTAGAGCCTTACCATCAAATTTCAAGTTGTTAATTAAACTAACCTTTTGTTGATTATTAAGGCTTTTTACACCATCAATCCCCGCAGTATTTCTGCCTTTATTTGATTGTGTAACCCTCTTAACCGCTAAACATTTAGCTGACCATGAATTTACTAGCAATCTTTGTAGTTTACCCACACTGCTGAAGTCGCCACATTTAGAGGCTTTGTAAATTCTCTTTTGAAGCTTGAAGACTAAACTGCGACATTTAACCCAGTTTATTTCGCTCCATTCATACCTCGAAGGGTTCATGCTTTCTACTTCTACTCAATATTTACATTCCAATGAAATGTGTACTCGTCAGCATATGTCCGTCATTACAACAGACCATTTGCTTCTAGTACAATCCTTCCCCGATATCCCATACGCTTGGTTAGCTGCTCGAAAATCGACCATTTCGAGAGGAAATATCAGTTTTACTCGTTCCCAATGTCCGTTTTTCTGTGGCTTCGGTACCTGTCTATTCGCCGGAAGTATGTAGGTTCCTTGAGTCTTCCCGTTGGTATGGTTGACCCCTTTGTGAATGAATATCGCAACTTCACCCACCAAACTTCTGAGCATCGGAACGCTCCCCGCGTTTCAGCCTGATTGCGCGGGACTCAGGTGTAACGACGATTCGGACGACAGATTCACTTACGTTTACCGGTTCCACACTGCTTGCAGTTTCCACCACCGATTTCAGGCTAGCAGTTTCAACCACTTTCACCCCATGCACCGACCAAGTTTGATAACCATTCTCTCTTGGCTGGGAATCCCATACAGGATTACTGTGTGCTTTCTCTCCCTGGAACTGGGAGGGTAGGAATTTTACGGTAATTAGCACCATTTCAGTACGGTAAACCGTACCAACATTTTGTAAAGTTTCATGAAATTTTAATGTTTTTGCTGATGTTTTCATCCGTAATCACCTTACTCAGACATTGAGTTGTGATAGTTTTGCAGGAGTTATTTCCTGCTCACTTTCACGCTGACTTCCAAACCTGGGAAGGCTTGTTCAGTCGGCAACGAGCCGCACTCCAACTCCCCCTTTAAATGCCGCTACGGTAACAATCATTTTTTTATTGCAAATAAATATGGTGTTGCAAATCATACCAGAGTTTTGCCTTAGATGTACAGATGTTTAGATGTTTAAGTTTTTGTGCATTCAAAAGTTAAAACACTTAAATACTTAAACATTTAAGCATAAAATTAATCTAAAGTTAAACAATAAACTAATTATATAAATAAGTTACTATTTGAGCATTCTGTTAAATAGTTAAATAAATATAAACTCATTTAACTATTAAATGCAGATAAAAAATAAAAATCAGTTCAGTTGTGGGGAGAGAATGTGACACAACAAAACATTACTTCCTTTCCCATATGTCAGATAACAAATTAAATGTTGAATACTTTCAGCGAAATTGCTCGTATTTATGATTTGTTGAGAATTTCAATTGTTCTAGTAGGAACAAATGGGTTAGATAACCTGATTAAAAAGGAGCCTTATATTCACGATCGCTTTATTGAATGTTATAGATTAAAGCTGGTGTCGGAAAAGGAATTTCCTCATTTAGTGCAAATTTGGGAAGAAGAAATTTTGCAGCTACCAGTTCCTTCTAATCCAGTAGAAGTAATCATCAAACCACAATCGCTAAATTTTGCTAAATATTTCTCCCAAATCCCCAAGCTCATGGTTTAATCTCTTGTATAGAAAAGAACTATTCTGCTAAATACCTCTGTCCATGAACGAACAGCGCCTACAAGCTTACTACCAGCTAATTGAACGCTTGCTCAGTTGCCCGAATGGGGAGGAAGGGGAGATATTAGCAGCGAATCAGGAATTATTGGATACAGAGTTTTTGCAGGTGTTGGCAGCAGTAGCAGATGATGCTGCCCAGCAGGGAGAAGAAAACACTGCCAATTGGTTGAGAAATCTTGCCGCACAACTCACCCCAGAAACGACTCCCATCACAGAAGAAGATATACAAACTTACGGGCAATTTATATTAGAGGTATTGCGAATAACCGCAGAAAGCGACGGCGATGCTGAAGTAATTTACCCCCTACTGGCAGCCAATACCGATAAACTCGACAATATTTTCGTCCAACTATTGCAATCTTGGGCAATAAATACCCTAGGGGAAGCGGAAGCAGACACAGGAACATCCATCGCCGCAGATATTGTTAATTTTAGTAATTTAATTCAGCAATTTCCCTTGGGTAGCAAAGCCTACAACATGGAAATTGCGATCGCTGGTTATGAAATCGCCCTCACTGTATACACCCGCAGTGCTTTTCCCCAAGATTGGGCAACCACGCAAAATAATCTGGGAAATGCTTACTTATACAGAATCTTGGGAGAGAGGGCAGAGAATCTGGAATTGGCGATCGCTGCCTATTCTGCTGCTCTGGAAGTTAGAACCCGCAGTGCTTTTCCCCAAGATTGGGCAACCACGCAAAATAATCTGGGGATTGCTTACGGGCAGAGAATCTTGGGAGAGAGGGCAGAGAATCTGGAGTTGGCGATCGCTACCTTCTCTACTGCTCTGGAAGTATTAACTCGCAGTGCTTTTCCCCAACAGTGGGCAATGACGCAAACTAATCTGGGAAATGCTTACTCTGAGAGAATCTTGGGAGAGAGGGCAGAGAATCTGGAGTTGGCAATTGCTGCCTATTCTGCTGCTCTGGAAGTATACATCCATAGCACTTTTCCCCAACAGTGGGCAACCACGCAAAATAATCTGGGGGCTGCTTACTATGACAGAATCTTGGGAGAGAAGGCAGAGAATCTGGAGTTGGCGATCGCTGCCTATTCTGCTGCTCTGGAAGTTAGAACCCGCAGTGCTTTTCCCCAAGATTGGGCAACCACGCAACATAATCTGGGGGCTGCTTACTATGACAGAATCTTGGGAAAGAAGGCAGAGAATCTGGAGTTGGCAATTGCTGCCTATTCTGCTGCTCTGGAAGTATACACCCGCAGCACTTTTCCCCAACAGTGGGCAATAACGCAAAATAATCTGGCGAGTGCTTACTCTGAGAGAATCTTGGGAGAGAAGGCAGAGAATCTGGAGTTGGCAATTGCTGCCTATTCTGCTGCTCTGGAAGTATACACCCACAGCACTTTTCCCCAACAGTGGGCAACCACGCAAAATAATCTGGGGGCTGCTTACGGGCAGAGAATCTTGGGAGAGAAGGCAAAGAATCTGGAATTGGCAATTGCCGCCTATTCTGCTGCTCTGGAAGTTAGAACCCGCAGCACTTTTCCCCAACAGTGGGCAACCACGCAAAATAATTTGGGAAATGCTTACTCTTACAGAATCTTGGGAGAGAGGGCAGAGAATCTGGAGTTGGCAATTGCCGCCTATTCTGCTGCTCTGGAAGTTAGAACCCGCAGTGCTTTTCCCCAAGATTGGGCAACCACGCAACATAATCTGGCGAGTGCTTACTCTTACAGAATCTTGGGAGAGAGGGCAGAGAATCTGGAGTTGGCGATCGCGACCTTTTCTACTGCTCTGAAAGTATTAACTCGCAGTGCTTTTCCCCAAGATTGGGCAATGACGCAAAGTAATCTGGGGATTGCTTACGGGCAGAGAATCTTGGGAGAGAAGGCAAAGAATCTGGAGTTGGCGATCGCTGCCTTTTCTGCTGCTCTGGAAGTATACACCCGCAGCGCTTTTCCCCAAGATTGGGCAATGACGCAAAGTAGTCTGGGGATTGCTTACTCTTACAGAATCTTGGGAGAGAGGGCAGAGAATCTGGAGTTGGCGATCGCTGCCTATTCTGCTGCTCTGGAAGTATACACCCGCAGTGCTTTTCCCCAAGATAATGCAGAAACTTTGTCAAATCTCGGTAGCTTATACCAAGAGGAAAAACAATTTGAATTAGCTGAGAAGACTTTTACCCAAGCAATCGCCACCGTCGAATCTTTGCGGGGTGAAATTAATTCCGGGGAAGAAGCCAAGCGCAAAGAAGCGGAAGACTGGAATCAACTTTATAGTCGCATGGTGGAAGTGTATTTAGCTTTGGGAAGAAACACCGAAGCAATCGAATATGTTGAGCGCAGCAAAACCCGTAATTTAGTGGAACTTATCCTTGAACGGGACTTTAACACCATTTTCCCAGCAGATGTGATTCCTCAACTAGAAAAACTGCGAGATGAAATCGCTATTGGACAAAACCAAATTCAGACAGGTAAAGCTAAAAATACCAAAGAATTAGCCCAACATCTACAAAAATTACGACAACAGCGTAATAAATTACAAGATGAATATTTGCCCGTTGGTTATGGCTTTAATTTCAAGCAATTTCAAGGGACTTTAGATGAGCAGACAGCCATTATCGAATGGTACATTACGAATACAACTATTGAGACTTTTATTGTCACCAAATCTACCCTGCAACGGGTAGATATTGCTGACCGCGATGATAATTTAGCAGTTTTGATAAATTGGAGTAATGAGTATCTGGCGGCGTATAATGAGTATCGCAAAGATAAGATAAAAACTGAGTGGAAAGATAACCTCACTTCTCGTCTGAATCGCCTTGCAGAAATTTTGCATTTAGAAGAGGCGATCAAATTAGTACCAAAATCTTGTTCGCGTCTTATCTTCATACCCCATCGCTACCTACATTTATTCCCCATCCATGCAATCCCCTTAGCTGAAGGTGGTTTCTTATGCGATAAATTCTCCCAAGGTGTAAGTTATGCACCCAGTTGTCAAATCTTACAACAATTACAAAAGCGAAATCGTCCGAACTTTGAATCTCTATTTGCTATCCAAAACCCCACAGAAGACCTTTTTTATACCGATTTGGAAATAGACAGCATTTTAAATCTTTTCCCCTCTCATCAGGTACTACCCAACAAACAAGCAACCAAAGACGAACTAATTCAAAAAATACCACAGTTAAAAGATGCGAATTATCTCCACTTTTCTTGTCACGGTTCATTCAACTTCAATTCTCCCCAAAATTCTTGCTTACTGCTAGCAGAAAGTGTGGATGAAAACAATAAATTAGATTTAAATAAATGCCTCACTTTAGGTGATTTATTTGAACGAAATTTTCAGCTAGATAATTGTCGTCTTGTCGTCCTCTCTGCTTGCGAAACAGGCTTAGTTGATTTTAGAAACAGAAGTGATGAATATATCAGCTTGCCTAGCGGATTTCTCTATGCAGGTAGTATTGGTATCGTGAGTAGTTTGTGGGCTGTAAAAGATTTATCCACTGCATTTTTAATGATTAAATTCTCGCAAAATCTGCAAGCTGCTATAGCTGATAATGGAGATTTTTCAGTCGCAATCGAACTCCAAAAAGCACAAAATTGGCTGCGGAATGCGACTACAGGAGAATTACAGATATGGGCAAGTAAGTTACAATTATCATCAGAACAAGCTAAAACGATTGAAGAAGAACTGGACTGGTTCAACTCTGATGAACAACCTTTCCAAAAGCTGTATTATTGGGCAGGCTTTTGTGGAATTGGAAAGTAAATTTATACACCTTAAAAAGTAAAAAGATAAAAGTAAAAAGTAAAAAGATAATCCCCATAAATAAATAAATTGAGGGAATAAGATTCTGGACGTATTGTTTCTTGCACTACCTGTATCGAAACAAATGTTTTTACTTCGTTCCATAAATAAATTTAGGGGCTTGGTGACCATTTTTCTTTTTCTTTACTTTTGCCTTTTTATTTTTTACTTTTGCCTTCTTCGGTCACTTTTCGTATAATCATAATAGTATCAGTAGTTCATTTTTAACCAAAAAATCTAAAATTCTATGACATATAATAAATGGCTTTCAAATCTTCCTATCCTCCTAGAAACAAAAACCGAATTATTTTCTACTGCTGACCTCCAAGACTTGTTGCAAACATTAGCACCCTTGGAAGACAACCCCCCAGACAACGCAGAGCAAATTATCAAAGAATGGTGTAAAGCACGACGACCAATTCGCGATGCATTGAGAAATTTAGTAAGCGATCGCGCAGAAGTCAAAAAGGTCAAACCCTCCAAACCCAACGATTCAAAACGTACTACTAACTTTTTCCAAGAATTGAGTCAGCAGGTAAAAGATAAACTCGAACAACAAAACCAGAGTCAAAATCAACAATAGCAACCAAACCCTGCTAATAAACAATTCGTAATTCGTAATTCGTAATTCGTAATTACGTTTTGTAATGGGGATTTAAACCCCAACACAAAACAAACAACCCGTAGGGGATGGGGTTTTAAACCCCTAGGAGTATAGATAATCTATTGTCCAATGGCACAAAAGGCTGCCCAGTATACAGGATTTTGGAATGGTTTTTCATCGGCATCAAACCAATCCAGAGTCTCATAATTTTGTTTAACTTGTTCTGGTGATAATTTTAAATCATTTGTCCATGTCTGTAATTCGGCTGTAGTTGCATTCCGTAGCCAAAGTTGTGCTTTTTGCAATTCCACTGCGACTGAAAAATCTCCATTATCAACCATAGTAGCTTTTAAATTTTGAATGAATTTAATCATCAAAAATGCTGTAGATAAATCGCTTACTGTCCATAAACTACTCACCACACTGCTACTACCTGCATAGAGAAAGCCACTAGGTAAACTAATATATTCATCGCTGGTGTTTTTCAAATCAACTAAGCCTGTTTCGCAAGCGGAAAGAACCACCAGACGAGTTTGACTAAAATCGAAAGTTCGCTCAAACAAATTACCCAATGTCAAACATTTATTTAAATCTAAATTTTTATTTTCATCCACACTTTCTGCTAGGAGTAAGCAAGAATTTTGGGGAGAGTTGAAGTTGAATGAACCGTGACAAGAAAAGTGGAGATAATTAGCTTGCTTTAATTGTGTTGCAGCTTGAGATAAAGCAGCTTTTGTGGCTTGTTTTTTGGGTAATACTTGATGGGAGGGGAAGTAAGATAATATGGCTTCTACTTCCAAATC
>JASJDS010000147.1 GCA_030065055.1 Calothrix sp. MO_192.B10 | reverse complement strand
CGACCATATCCATTGCAGATACAGCTTTTTGAAGATCCAAAGGGCATGAAAAACCGATCCATTGACCTATATTTCTAGCAGCATTGAAATCAGCATTACACCTGTACCCGTCAAAGCCCCTAAACCAATCACCATTTCTTACCCCTAACACCCCATTGCGGTGATCGGATTTACTTGTATATGGTGCTGGCACTGATTCTACTGGGACTCCTGCACTCATTGCTTTATACCTGGTAAACAATTCAAGCTGATAAAATGCCCAACTATCACGGTTATTGGCAGCATCAGATTTGGTTCTCTTCTTCTGCTTCATTGTCTGGCGACAACCAGACAAATCTTCAAACCGTAATCCCATGTCAAAGTATGCCGCAAGCTGTACTAACTGTTTGGAAATGACATGGTTAATATGAGTCATGATACGTCTTTCACGTTGCTCTAGTCGCTTTACCTCCTTGAGGCGCTTGGCTTGTTGGAGTTGTTTGCGAGTGCGCTGGAATCGTCTTCGCAAGTCCTTAACTCGCCCACCCTGCCAAAACTTACCAAACCCATTGGGAAGTGCAGCAACAGCAATATTATTTTGCCCCCTATCTACTCCAATCCAGCCTTTCACCTCACCTGCTTCCGGAACTTCCATAGAAACAGAAATAAGTGCATACCAAATACCTTTTTTAGACTTACACAACTTCAGAGAACCTAATAAAGCTTCACCAGAAATGATTTTGTCTAATACCTCAGTATGCGAAGCTTGATGAATAACAAGAGGGATACGTCTTTTTCTACCTCGATAAAGGCTAAAAGAAACTGTATATAAATCTCCTGACTTGATGACTTCAAACCCTTGGTTATTAACTTCAAGCCACATACGCTTAAAATGTTTAACCTTGGTTCTTGCGTTAGCATTCCTAATTGTTTGATTAATCCACATTGAACCAATCTCAACATGGCGAAATGCTGCACTAGTCAACTTTTTTCGCTCCTTAATATCAATCTGCAACAAGTGATTGGCAACTTGAGTATTGATCGATGTTAATCTTTCAAACTCAATTGCTTTGCTTTGATTGAGCTTATAAAAAGGGAGTTTCAGCGTCAGTGTTAGATTTACCATGATTACAGTCTAGCATATCCTACTTGACCTATAGGATACGAGAGGATAAATCCTCTCTGCTCGTTTTCATCCTCCGGCTAAAGCCGGGAGGCTCTCAACGTTTTTCTTGGTAGGGGCACGGCACCGATAACATCACCAGTTTGCCAAAAAGATTACACACGCCGTGCCCTAACCATGAATATTGCTTGCACTCACCTATCCCTGTCAAGGTGGGTGCAAGATATGTAGGGTCTGCTGAATAACTATAAAACATTGATTTATCAATGTTTTGAGGCTATTTTTTGGGGAATAAGTGCAAGGGAATTAGGATTTTAGGTTTAAAATTCTTGCATCTGTAATTTTTGATCATATTTTGAATAGAAAAAAAGAGGCTGGAACTATTGCCTATTGCCTATTGCTTATTCCCTATTCCCTACCCCCACCAAAAAACTTTTTCAGCAAGCCCTATGTATACATTTATTGGGGACTAACTTTGTCAATTACCTTAATTTTGCCATCATCCCCTACTGTCCACACATCGTAAACACCAACCACATCACCATTGGCATCAATGTCTACATTACCACTAGCTCCCTGGTAGTTAATCTCCTTACCTTCTTGAAGTAACTTCAAACCTTGACAAACATCAGTTACTTCTTCACCAGGAGCATTAGCAACTTCCCTAATTTTCTGAGATATAGCGACACCTGTATTATCTTTTGCTGCTTGGGCTGCCAATGTCAACAAAGCAGCAGCATCCCAAGCTTGGGGTGCATATTCTCCTGGGGAACCACCTTTTTTCTCCTTCCACAACTTGTTTAAAGCACCCAATGCCTTGCCATCGGAACCTGGTACAGTACCAACGGCTCCAGAAATGATGTATTTACCATCACTAGCCTTACCAACTTGTCCGGGGAAAGAGTCTGACTTCACCCCATCTGTAAGCATAATCTGCACACCTTTAGTCAAACCTTGTTGATAAGCAGCTTTGAGAAATAAACTACCGGTTTCAGCATACAGTACCCCAATTACTGCTTCTGGCTGATTAGCAAATGCAGATACAGCTTCGGTATCAAAGGTTTGAGCTTTGGGATCGTAACGAACTGGCTTATTTTTATTAACTACCGTTCCTCCTAATTTTTCAAAAGCTTGGACAAATGCTTTTTCAAATCCCACACCATAGTCATTATTAATGACTACTGTGGAAACTTTGGTAAAGCCTTTTTTCTTGGCAAGTTGGGCTAGGGCTAGTGCTTGGTAGGTATCTGGAGGTGCAGTCCGCGCCCAAAAGCTTTTATAGTCGCCTTTCTTTGCTTTTTCGGTGAATACGGGGCTGGTGCTACCAGGAGAAACTAGCATGACTTTATTTGGCACAGCAATGGATACAGCAGCACTGGAAACACTACTAGCAAATGCACCAACAACTCCACCTACTTTATCCAGGGTGGCTAGTTTAGTCATTCCCGCCGCTCCAGCTTTGGGATCGGTTTGACTGTCTACTTCTACTAAAGTAACTTGTTCTCCATTGACCCCACCGCAGGCGTTGACAGTATCTACTACTAGGGGAACTGCACCTACCATTTGCTGTCCAACGGATGCTAAATCTCCGGTAGTGGGTAGGAGTGTACCTATTTTTAATCCCTTATCGCTTGTAGTTGTTGAATCGGGACTGGTTGTACTTTGTGTATCGCAAGCTGCTGCCAAGAAACCAGCTGCTAAGGCTGTAACACCAAGGGACACAGCAGCATAAATTCTAGCCATATTTTTCTTTCACTCCTCATTAGTTCAGGAGCCTATTAGTATAGGTTAAAACTTGATATGAGAGTTTTACTGATCTATAAAAGGCTCCAAGTGTCCAATAATAGCATTCTTCACATGTAGCCAAGGAAATGATGAAATTGTAACTAAAACAATTATATTGCGAACTTAGAGTATTAGTTAAACCTATAAAACACTCTCAAAACGGAGAGGGAGGGATTCGAACCCTCGGTACGGAGTTGCCTGCCGTACAACAGATTAGCAATCTGCCGCTTTCAACCACTCAGCCACCTCTCCTGGGTAACGAATAATAATATTAGCCTACCTGGTAATTATAGTCAAGAGCCTGAAGTGTTAATACAGCAGAGAAAGGTTCTTACTTCGGAATACCCCAACAAACCACGGGCAAAAGGGCACGGCGCGTTCAATTATAGCTGTATATACCAACAGATTGTGGATGCCGTCTTCGGAATACCCCAACAAACCACGGGCAAAAGGGCACGGCGCGTTCAATATAGCTGTATATACCAACAGATTGTGGATGCCGTCTTCGGAATACCCCAACAAACCACGGGCAAAAGGGCACGGCGCGTTCAATATAGCTGTATATACCAACAGATTGTGGATGCCGTGCCCCTACTGAAATGGCTTTTCCCTGGGGTCAGTCATGATTTTACAGGCGCGACTTTAACTATGTAAATGTGCTGGGAAATCGCAAATTTGAGTTGTTAATGGTGCTTAAAGTACTTGCGATCGCAACCAAGCTATGGGCAAGGAACGTATTTTTTGCCACTGGGGTACGTAGGCACGTTGACTAAATACGTCATAGTCGTTACGTTCAATACTCTTTAAAATCCGGCTGTAATGCATTAATGCAGCCCACACTGGCAACCGAGCGTCAGGGGATAGATAACTAATCCCTTTTTCTGCCTGACGGTAGAATTTACGGGTTCTGGCAATTTGAAATCGCATTAAATTACGCCAGCGATCGTCAACCACACCCTGTAATAAATCTTGCTCTGTGTAATTGAACTGGGCTAAATCGTCCAGAGGTAAATAAATCCTACCCCGGCGAGCGTCTTCCCCTACATCCCGCAAGATATTGGTCATTTGACTGGCAATTCCCAGGGCGATCGCTTCATCTGTGGGAATATAAGGATTTATTTTCCGATTCCAAGGTGATGTATTGCTTCCTCGGTCAATTCCCATCACGGATGTTGACATCAAGCCTACCGTGCCGGCAACACGATAGCAGTATAAATATAACTCCTCAAAAGTTTGGTAACGGTTACGGTATAAATCCATACGCTGACCCGCAATCATATCCCGAAAGGGTTGAATGTCCATAGGAAAGCGTTGGAGGGTATCGACTAAAGCGACATCAAAATTATCTTCTGGTTGTCCGGTAAAAATTGATTCTAGGTGTTTTTCCCACTGCTCCAGGGTTTCTGGAGTGGTAATATCAGCACCAGGACCGTCTACCAGTTCATCGGTACGGCGACACCAAGCATAAATTGCCCAGATCGCTTGACGCTTGCTCTGGTTCATCAGCAAAGTACCTAGATAAAAAGTCGTGGCGTATTTTGCTGTTAGCTGACGACATAGTTCGTAGGATTCTTCCACAGATACCGATGGTTTCATGGAGGGGGGGGGATCAGACAGTTGCAGCATTCGTTGCAGGCTGGAGAGTTGTCATTTGCATATTAGAGGAGTTTGCCTCAGGATGGGCTTTGGTAATAGCCCGTGCTGTCAGCTTACCAGAAAGTACGGCACCTTCCATACTCGCTAAGTAGCGTTGCATGGTGTAATCACCAGTCAGATAAAAATTACTAATCGGTGTTTCTTGGGATGGGCGGTATTCTTGACGACCTGGTGTTGCTTTGTAAACCGATCGCGGTGTCTTAACTACGTGATATTTCAACAATTTGGCTGTATCTTCTCCACAAAAATGTTGGGGGAAGAGCTTTTCTAATTCTGCCAGAGTTACTTGGACAATTTCTTCATCTGATTTGGAAATCCAATCTTTCGCTGGAGCTAAAACTAATTCCAACATGGAGCGATCGCTATTGGCATATTCCCGACAGGTGTTGCTCATGTCAGCATAAACACTGAGTAGGGGCGATCGGGAAAATAGCAAGTGATCGATATCCGTAAGTTTACGGTCAAACCACAGATGCAAGTTAATAACTGGCACTCCTTCTAAACCATCCAACTGTTGGAAAAATTCTTGTTGTTTCCAAGGTTTAGGAAGCATTACTTTCAAGGGATCGACGGGCATGGCAGAAACGTACAGATCGGCAGTTTCCACATAATCTGGTTCCCCATTTAATCCCCGCATCAGAAACCCTTGAACTGTGCCATCTGGGTTCAATAAAATTTCTTTCAAGGGGGCATTTAAACGGACTTCCCCACCGCGCTGGGTAATATAATCTACCATAGGCTGACACAGGCGTTCCGTGGGAGAACCGTCCAGAAAAGCCATTTTAGAACCGTTTTTCTCCTGGAGAAAGCGATTTAGGGCAGTTAACAAGATGGTTGCTGAAATTTCCTCAGGTCCAATAAAGTTTAACGCCTTGGACATGGCAATAAAAACTTCCTTTTCCACCCGTGGGGGAATGTTTTGCTTTTGCATCCATTCCGACCAAGAATATTTGTCCATCGCTTCGACATACTTCTGACCCTGGATCATAGCCGGTAATAAACCGATGCCAAACCGGATTTTTTCCGCCCAGGTGAGCATATCATTGTTACGTAAAATTGCCACTACACCATTGAATGGAGCCGGCAAATCTGGAAAATCAAATCGGCTATAAGTTCCGGGCGCATTGGGCTGATTAAAGATCATGGTGTGTTCTTTCCACTGCAACCGATCTTCAATGTCTAATTCTTTAAATAACTGCAACATATTCGGATACGCTCCGAAAAAGATGTGCAGACCAGTTTCATACCAGTCTCCATCTGCATCTTTCCATGCCGCAACCTTACCACCGAGTACGTCTCGACGTTCCAAGACAATTGGTGTATGACCTGCATCTGTGAGATATTTAGCACAGGAAAGCCCTGCTAGTCCTGCTCCCGCGATCGCTACTCGCATGTAATTCTACTTCTCTTCAATATTTCTGAACGGTGTGACCGTTCTCATTATACTTTGCAATCCGTTACATTTGATCAGTTTTGTGATTTGTCATTTGTTCACAGCAAACAAAGAACGATGATGGTTGGTGGTTGTTGGTTGTTGGTTGACAGTTGACAGTTGACAGTTGACAGTTGACAGTTGACTCGCGCATTCCCTTGCGACTGTCGTCGTCGCGGGGTCGCTCGTCAATCCAAAATCTAAAATCTAAAATCTAAAATTGAGTGACAGTTGACAGTTGACAGTTGACAGTTGACAGTCTTTAATTCATCACTCCTTCCCTCCTTCCCTCCTACTCTCCTTCCCTCCATCAACTAACAACTAACAACTCTCAAACAAATTCTCCCTTAGCCACTAAAATCACCTTTCCTCCCACATTCACATCAATACCTGTATTGTTTTTTTCAGCTTGCAGTAGCAGTAAAGAGGGTCTGCCAATTTCATACCCTTGTTCCACCCGAATATCGATCTGATTTTCCCCGAAATAAGCATATTCAACTAAATAACCAGCCAAACAACCATTGGCACTACCTGTTGCTGGATCTTCTGGAACACCGACATAATCGCAAAATACCCGCACATGTAAATGATTCTCTGGGTGGTAGGTTTCTGGGCAAAAAGCGAGAATACATTTAGCTTCAGTGTTAGCAATGAGCTGAAAATATTTATCCTTATTAAGATTAATTTGCTTTAATGCAGAGATATTTTTCAAAGGAACAATAATGAAAGGTAAGCCTGTAGAGACTTCTTGAATTGGAAAACGAGAATCTATATCACTTACATTTAATTGCAAAACTTCAGCAATAGACTCTCCTGGGAGCTGACGGTAGAAAGCTGGTGTATTTTGTCGCATCCACAGCCATTCCGGTAAACCGTTGGCGTAATTAATGGTGACAGGGATTTGCCCAACTCCTAGATTTAAGACAACCTTTGCCACTGGTTGTTGAATAATTGCTTGTTGCAAAATATATGCCGTTCCTAAAGTGGGATGTCCGGCAAAAGGAATTTCTTGATTAGGTGTAAAAATTCTCACTTCATAGCCTCCATTTTTCTCTTGAGGTGAAGTGATAAATGTGGTTTCTGAATAGTTGATTTCTCTGGCAATACTTTGCATTTCCTGAGTATCTAGGTTTGTGGCATTGGTAAATACTGCCAGCTGATTACCCGCGTACTTATTCTCAGCAAATACATCGACAATATAGTAGTAATTACTCATGATTGGGATTGGATCAATTCTGGAGGTTAGAATAATTTAGTTCAAATTAAGTGGTCTTAATCGGCGTTATAATTCAGTTATTATCCTCATATCACTATATGCGATCGCTATTGAGTATAATTTTTTGAGGTGCTATCATGGCTTCACCATTTTTAGGCATGAATCCATATTTGGAAAATCCCTTATTTTGGTCAGAAGTTCATAATCTTCTGATCGCCGGAATTTTTCGCCGACTTAATCCCCAATTGCGCCCCAAATACAAAGTTGCGATCGAAAAAAGAGTATATCAAACAATCGACGATGATTCACTTTTAATTGGCGTTGCGGATGTAGCAGTTCAGAATGTACAAAAAGCCCAGATCCCAGAACCAGTAAATGTTGCTGTTGCATCCCCTGTAGTTGAAGCAGTGACTGTTGATTTGGAAATGCCAGAAACAGTCAAGGAAACTTTTTTAGAAGTACGAGATGTGGTGACACAAGAAGTTGTCACTGTCATTGAAATTCTTTCTCCTAAAAATAAACGTTCTGGAGAAGGAAGAAATTCCTATATCAAAAAACGCCTACAAATTTTAGGCAGTAATACAAATTTAATTGAGATTGATTTACTGCGATATGGTAAACCAATTCAACAATTACCAAATAATATACAAACTGACTACCGTATTTTGGTTAGTCGTGCATCCAAGCGTCCCAAAGCTGATTTATATGCATTTAATTTGCAAAATCCCATACCTGATTTTCCCTTACCTTTACGTGAAGCAGATAATGAGCCATTACTAGAAATACAAGCATTAATTAATGAATTATATGATGAAGGAAACTACGATTTAGTGATTGATTACAATCAAGAACCTGTACCTCCAATATCAGAGAAAAATTCTGCTTGGATAGATGAGATTTTGAGACAAAAGGGACTAAGGTAATACTCATCTAAACCATGTTTACTTTGAAAACCATAGTTTTTGCTTACAAATATTCAATCGGATGAAAGGGCACGGCATCATTAAGGTTATGACCTATGCAAGAATATTGTAGATGTTCCCTACAGGGGAATTTCCTTTTTGGTATTTCCTAGAGGGAAAACTCCAGTTCTCAAGATGGATGAGGTTTATCTCAAGAAAGCATAATATTTTATCCCATAGGTTGGGTGGATATACATAAAGAATACTAAAATTGATTAACCAACCTTGGGGAGTGAATTTCCCTGCTTCTATAAGCAGTGCGTTTTGCATTGGAATAAAATCCCCGTTGCAAAACGTAATTCTAAATTCTAAATTCTAAATTCTAAATTCTAAATTCTTTTAACCATATTTTAGGCTACATCGTCCTGGGAAAATTTGGGAATGCGATGGTAAATTTCGGCATTTTCTTCGAGAGCTTGACGTAAATCATATTGTGTTTGTAAATTTAGCCAAAACTGGGCACTATTTCCGAAATAACGAGATAAACGCAAAGCTGTATCTGGTGTAATGCTGCGTTTTCCAGATAAAATTTCGCTAATTCTTGTTTGAGGAACACCAATATCTTTACTTAACCGATAAGGAGTGATATTTAGTGGTTGCAAAAATTCTATTTGCAGGATTTCACCAGGATGGATGTTTGGCAAGCGGTTGGTATTCATCATAATTGTTTGAAGTAATCCTACATCACAAAGATAAATGGAGAAGAGGAAAAAGACGCTAGGATATGGTGGCATAATCTATTAATACCGAACATCTTAATCTTCCATCTTGACTGCAAAATTTTCTTTTCAGTGCTCGGCTAACTGTAGCCATACCCACGCACGAGCTGGTATATTTTCTACGCCCCACGGTGTGGTAGAAACTCCCCGATTTATGCCAGTGGGAACCCTGGCAAATGTGAAAACCCTCACCCCAGCTCAGTTAAAAAATACTGGGGCACAAATGGTACTTTCCAATACTTATCACCTACATCTCCAGCCCGGTGAAGATATAGTGGCTGGAGGTGGTGGCTTGCATAAATTCATGGCTTGGGATGGTCCGATGCTCACTGATTCTGGTGGTTTTCAGGTCTTTAGTTTAAGTGAGATGCGAAAAATTACTGAAGAGGGAGTAACTTTTCGCTCACCACACGATGGTCAAATCATTAACCTCACACCAGAACGCTCCATTGAAATACAGAATACTCTGGGGGCGGATGTGATTATGGCATTTGATGAGTGTCCGCCCCACACTGCCAGTCGTCAAGAGGTAGAAGCGGCTACAGCCCGTACTTATCGTTGGTTAGAACGTTGCATTACAGCACATAAACGGGATGATCAAGCTTTGTTTGGGATTGTCCAGGGGGGCGTGTACCTAGATTTACGTTCCCAAGCGGCGGCTGATTTGAAGAAATTGGATTTACCCGGATATGCCATTGGGGGAGTGAGTGTAGGGGAAGAGCCGGAACTGATTCACAAAATTGTGCAAAATACTGCTCCCCTATTACCACCAGAAAAGCCACGTTATTTGATGGGAGTAGGAACTTATAAAGAGATGGTAATGGCGATCGCATCTGGTATTGATATCTTTGATTGTGTCATTCCCACCCGTTGGGCAAGACATGGTACGGCTATGGTAAAAGGGGAACGGTGGAATTTGAAGAATGCCCAATTTCGCCGAGATTTCACCCCTTTAGATCCAGACTGTCATTGCTATACTTGCCAAAACTTTAGCCGTGCTTACATTTCCCACCTAGTCCGCGCCCAGGAAATTTTAGCCTATACCCTGTTGAGTATTCATAATATTACCGAGTTAATTCACTTTACCCAAAGGATTAGACAGGCTATTTTGAGCGATCGCTTTACCACGGAATTTGCTCATTGGTTGCATTGAAACAAATCAGTCATTCAGCGAGCGATCGTTATTTATTTATCCCAATCCCTGATAACTAACAACTAACCGAACCATGTTAAGATATCTATCAATTATGAAAGCTGTGTTGAATAGGTAAATTTAAACGAACATGGAAGCAGCACTGTTGTTAGCAAAATTGCCGGAAGCTTACCAAATCTTCGACCCCTTGGTAGATGTTCTCCCAATTATCCCCTTATTTTTCTTGTTGTTAGCTTTTGTTTGGCAAGCAGCAGTGGGTTTTAGGTAAAAACTAGTATATGAAGGCAGAAGTAAGGAGACTGAAAACAGAAGGCGCGAAAGCTTGAAATATAAGCTTTTTATTTCAGGTTAATGGTCTATTTATTTCCGCCGAGGTGTACTAGTTAGTCTTGAATTTTTATTCACTTTTAATGACAGGCATTTTGTCTGTCTTATTTTTTGCATACAAGCATGGATCTAATCAACGATTTAGTTTTGTGTTTTTTTACACGTCGTAGTCTAATGTCATATTGCGTGTTAAGATTACCTTGCTGTTGGGATCGAAAACATACAAAGCGATC
This sequence comes from Calothrix sp. MO_192.B10, assembly GCA_030065055.1. GTDB lineage: Bacteria > Cyanobacteriota > Cyanobacteriia > Cyanobacteriales > Nostocaceae > Calothrix_A. Next base: position 8,378 of record JASJDS010000147.1, on the reverse strand, counting down.
GCTTTTTCGTTTGCAGGATTGTAGATTACTTGATAGCGATACTGAGCATTTGTGAATGTGTAGATATAAGCTTGTTCTTCCCGTGAAGTTTTGGGATTTTTCAAGGTTAATTTAGAACGAGTTTTTGTATTTTCGCCTTCGTAGATATAAGCTCCAGACTGATTCATATAGAGTCTAACAACCCACTCCTGGTTTGCATCAACAAAGGTTCCTTGGGGGCGAGCATAGCCCTTAACCATATTCCGACTTAGAATAAGATTACCATTGGGATTGAAAACGTAAAGAAAGATAGATTTAGGTCTGGAAGGATTATAGATTACTTGATAGCGGTAATTGCCATTTTTGAAAGTGTATTTATAAGCTTGTTCCTCTTGGGAAACTTCAGGGTTCTTCAAAGTCAATGAACTGCCATTTTTTGTGTTTATAGCTTGGTAAGAATAAACCCCAAATTGATCTAGGTACAAGCGAACTTCCCATTCCTGGTTTACATCAGCAAAAGTACCTTTTGGACGAACGAAGTCTGTAGGCATAGCAGAAGCAGTGTTTGTAGTGAAACTAACTGCTGTAATTGCTGGTGCGGATAAACCGATAAGAGATGCTAGAGCCAGAGCTTTAATATTCATTAACTTATTCCCTTTATTTAGTATTAGCAGTTTTTGCTGTGTCTAAATAAAGCTTCATTTTGACAATTTCGTTTACGTATTTTTAGCTCAAAAACATACCACTATAAAAATTGTCACACACAAATTCGCAATCAATAGGCGTATTTCTTGAGATATAGGTGGACGACTTGGAAATTGTCCAGCAAGATTGTGCCATATTTGTTGCTTTAATTACTAGGGCGTGTTTTCAAACTCATTCGTAGGTTGGGTAGAACGAAGTGAAACCCAACTGGGTGTACGGAAAATTTTGGGTTACTCTTCTCCAAGCCCCTGAGTCGCTTTCGCGACACGCTGCGCGGTAAGCGGAGCTATGCCGCAGGCTTTACGGGTCTACGTTCCTCAAACGCCACTGACTATAAAGTCGGGCTCGCGTAGCGTATCCGCAGGATTCACCTCCCTCCAGGTGAATCCTAAGCCCTTCGGGCACGGCAAAGCCGAACGGATACGCTGAGCGCAAAGCGCACGCTACGCGGTAAGCGAAGCTATGCCGTAGGCTTTACGCGAGCAACACTTTGCTTATGCCGGGGAACCCCTTCTCACAGGGGTAGGCTTTTTACAATTGAGTGTTGGTTAGACAAGGAGGACAAGGTGGGAAAGTTTATAGATAGGGACTGCGCGGGCGATTCTGTTCAATTTTTGAGATGCTGTAGATATATTACTATCATCGCAATAAATATTTACTATTGTTTACATACTCACTGGTATGTATAATGGGAGCATAGTTTAATATGCCAGTACTGGACAAAGACCCAAAATCCCTAAAAAATGGAGGGATAAACACCTTTTTTGTGTCACTGAAGCGAACTGCTTCCATAGATAAAACAATTGAAAAAATGGCAACATTGGTAAATTCAGAGATCAAAGAAACAAAGAAAAGACTATTAGAAATAGCTTTAAATCTAATTTGGGAAAATAATTATGAATCTGTGGGAATTGCTCAAATTTGTGAAGAGGCAGGAGTAACAAAAGGTGCTTTTTATCATTATTTTCAATCAAAAGCCGATTTAGTTACCGCCGCATTTACAGAATATTGGCAACAAACTCGTCTAGAGATGGATCGAGTATTTTCATCACAAAATACACCTATAGAAAGAGTTAATTTGTACTGTGAGATGCTAATCTCTAAGCAACAGATGCGCGAATTACAGACAGGGAATGTGCTTGGCTGTCCATTTATATCAAGTGGACAAAATACTCAAGAAAAACAACTAAAACAACTTGCTTATAACACAGTTCAAAATGTAATTAAATATTTTATTTCTCTCATTAATGATGCTCAACATGAAAATCTTATCAGTCAAGAATTAAATGCAGAAGATTTAGCCCGTTATATGTATGAATTTATTAACGGTGTATTGATATTAGCAAGAGTTAAAAATGATTTAGACATCATTAGAAATGATTTACAACCAGGAATATTAAGAATCCTGGGCTTACAAACAGTTACTTTGTAGCTTGATATTTTCAAGATTACATACCGACCAGTATGAATGTTAGTTTCAGATTATTTTTTTGTCCTCTCAAATATTAAGATATATAAAGTCATGCAACAGCCTATAGTACCAGATACAACTGTAGAGAATCAAACTGATGATTTTTTAGAGAATAATGAAACAGATGTAACAGTAAATGCTCCAGAGCCAGAAAGCTCTCAAAAACCCTGGTTGTGGACCTTGCTAATTATTTCTGTGATGATTAATGGAGTTGCCCTGTGGCAAATGTTTTCCTCAACATCGCCAACCAGGGAACCAGTAGCTGTTGCAGCCAAGGCTCCTCCTCCACGGTCGGTAAAACTCACAACTTTAGCTCGTGGTAATACTACGCAAAAAATCCAGCTTTTAGGGCAAGTTGAATCACCCCAGCAAGCGACTATCCGGGCGCAAACGGGAGGGGTAATTAAGCAAGTGCTAGTGCAAGCAGGCGATCGCGTTACTCCAGGAAAAGAAATTGCTGTCATAGATAATACAGACCAAAAATTGGCATTAACTCAAGCCCAAGCCCAACTTGCACAGCAGCGCAATCAATTAGCCCGGTTAGAGGTGGGTACGCGTCCGGAAATCATTGCTCAACGTCAAGCTGCTGTTAGTTCAGCCCAAGCCAGGGAAAGGGAAGCCATAGATAACCTCAAACGTCGCACTGAATTAGTCAAACAAGGAGCGATCGCCCAGAGACTATTAGTGGAAGCGCGGGCTGCGGTTGATGATGCTCAAGGAGCCAGATTAGCAGCCCAAGCGGCATTAGCGGAAGCCAAAGCTGGTCCCACCCGTGAAGAAATAGCTGCTCAACAAGCAAATGTTGCAGCTGCAATAGCATCTGTTAACCAAGCAAAATTAGCATTAAACAGGACTCGCATCCGTGCAGGTTCCGGTGGTGTAGTCTCCCAAAGGAAAGTTAGTCCGGGGGATTACGTAGAAAGTAATAGCGAGATAGTTAATTTAATTGCAGGTGATAGACTAGATATTTTCTTGGAATTGCCAGAACAAATTAGCGGTCAAGTCACACCAGGAACCAGGGTGGAATTAACCGCCCGTGCTTTGCCTCAATGGCGCGGTAATGCCACGATTAGCGGTGTGGTTCCCTCGGCTGATGCTGCATCGAGAAGGCAACAAGTAAGGGTGAGACTTGATACACCACCCCCTGGTTTATTACCAGGTATGGCGGTTACAGGTAACTTAAAGTTAGGCAATCAAAGCCAAGGTTTAGTAGTATCCCGCGATGCTCTGACGCGCCGGGGTAATCAATGGTTAGTATTTGCTGTGGAGAATGGTAAAGCCAAGCAAATCGCAATAAAAATGATTGCAGACATGGGTGAGAAAGTCGCTATTTCTGGTACGAGTTTACAGCCCGGTCAAACTGTAGTTTTGCAAGGTGGAGATGGTTTAAAGGATGGGGCAAAAGTGAAGGTAGTTGATAGTTGATAGTTGTTAGTTGTTAGTTGTTAGTTGTTAGTTGATGGGTGGTGGTTAAATATTAGTTATTGATTCGCTTGTTAAAGGAATTGAGATAGGCATTTAGTTGTGGTGATAAATCATCTATAAGATGTTTTAGTTTAGCTATTTGTTCTGGTGTCAAAAGATTGCGTCTGTAAGCTAATCTGAGCCAATGTCTAGTTTCATTTAAAGAGCCTCTAGCAATCTTTACAAAGCGTTGATTGTCTTTTAAGTTGTGACGACCATTACCTTCTGCAATATTGGCTCCTATACTGTCCGCCGAACGAACAATTTGCTTACCCATAGTATCTTTTGCAAACCAATCCCACTCTATTACCACCAGCCAAATCTCATTTGCGAGCTTTTCCGCCAATTGATAAACCCGTAAACTCTCAAAATTTTCCACTCCAATCATCCTCAACCGTCACCTGTCAACCGTCACCTGTCAACTGTCAACTGTCAACTGTCAACCGTCAACCATAACATTATGAGCTTAATTAAAACTGCCGTTCGTTGGCGACACGGAACCTTTGTATTATTTTGTATCCTCGCCCTATTCGGTGCTTTGTCTCTGTTTAACCTACCTTTAGAGTTAATACCGGGAGGCAACCGCCCAGAAATTTCCATTAGTACAACCTATTCCGGTGCGAGTCCCAACGAAGTTGAGGATTTAATTACCCGTCCCATTGAAGAACGACTGGAAGAGGTGCAAGGAATTCAAGAAATTACCAGTCGCAGTTCTACGGGTGTAAGTACTATTAATTTGGAATTCGAGTGGAATAGTGATATTAACCAACGCTTGGTTGATGTCTTAAATAAGTTGCAACAGGTGGAAGCCCTGCCGGAAGAAGCGGGAGAATCGGATGTAGAGGTTGTTAGCAGTAGCAGCAGCCCAATGATGTGGGTAATTCTCACTCCCAAACCCGGTTTTACTGCCGATATTAACCATTACCGGGATTTGCTGGATGATGTGATTGTCCCCAAATTCCGTCAAGTACAAGGAGTTGGCCAGTTTCTCGTTTCTGGTGGTTTGGAGCGGGAAGTTGAGGTAATTGTTGACCCCAAGGCTTTATCTGACCGGAATTTGACAATTGGTGATGTTGTTAATGCTCTGCGTCGCAATAACCGCGATATTCGGGGTGGTCCTCTAGTTTTAGGGAGACGGGAATATCGGGTACGCACCATCAGCCGTTCCACTGATATTAAGCAACTGGAAGACTTTGTGTTACGTCGCGACGAGTCGGGAACCGTATTTTTACGGGATGTGGCTCAAGCCAGAATCGGTAGAAAAATTCAAGACCGGGCTTTGATTCGGGATAATGAACCTGCGGTTGGGGTGGGGATTATTCGTCAAACTAATGGTAATGTTCCCAAAATTTCCCAGGGTATTCGTCAGGCTTTGGTGGAATTAGAAGCCCGTTTTGACCGGGAAAATGAAGGGGTTACCTTTGATATCACCTATGACGAGAATGACTATATTAATCAGTCGATTTCCTTTGTCCAGGGAAATTTAACTGCTGGGGCGATTTTAGCGGCGATAATTTTATTACTTTTTTTGGGTTCCCTCCGTACAGTAGCGGTGATTGCAATTACCATTCCCTGCACCCTAATTACAGTTTTTATCGTGTTTATGGCGTTGGGGCGATCGCTAAATGTGATCAGTTTAGCCAGTCTAGCGTTTGCGGTGGGGATGGTAGTAGATAATGCCATTGTTGTCCTGGAAAACGTTTTCACCCATATGCAGCAGGGAAAATCACCCGTTAAGGCTGCCATTGAAGGAACCCAAGAAGTTGGGGGAGCAATGCTGGCTTCAACTTTAACCACTGTGGCTGTATTTGCACCCATTGTCTTGGTGAAGGGGGAAGCGGGACAATTATTTGTTGATATCGGGATTGGGTTGTCTGCTTCGGTATTATTTTCCCTGTTTGCGGCTTTGACTTTAGTGCCAATGTTGTCGGGCTTATTCCTCAACCGTGCTGAAGCTGAGAATATATTGCAAGGAATGGGAAATAATACCACTGCGATCGATCCATTGGAGTTAGCATCAGATCGAATTATTCCTAATCCCCAGCAAAGAAAAACAGCGCGAAAATCCTTTCCATCTCAAATTTTTGCTTGGTTAAATAGTTTTGTTAGCCGCATATCCCAAATCTTCCTCTTTTTCCAACGCCGACTCGAACAAGTATTACTCAAAAGTGTCAGTTGGTCTTTGGGAAGAAAACGCAAAGGTAGACGTTTAGTTGTCCTAGCAATTCCCATTACCCTGATATTTGTCAGCTTGCAGTTACTTCCACCAGCTGATTATCTACCAGAAGGGAACCGCAACCTAATTTTGTGGTTAGCAGAACCCTTCCCCGGCACAAGTATACCCGAAGCCATCAGTCTTTCCGAACAACCGAGAAACTTTCTTAGCCAGCAACCGGAAGTGATGCGGACTCTGTACATCCAAAGACCAGGTTTAAAAGCGATCGCAGCTTTTGTGAAGCCGGAATTAGCTACAGGGAACACCATGAACAGCATAGTTGGTAGGTTGCGTCAAGCTGGCGCGAATTTCCCCGGTTATCGATTTATGGTTCCCATTCGGACTTCGATTTTTCGTGAACCCGGTAAGGAATTTGAAATTAATATTATCGGTCAAGACCTGGAAGAACTAAATAAATTGCAACAACAGTTGATACCCAAATTACGGGGATTAACTGGGGTGCAAAACGTCCGTTCTAACTTTGTCACTGGTGCGCCGGAACTACAAGTAGTTCCCAATCGTACCCGTTTGGCAGAAGCCGGACTGTCAGAAAGCGAACTAGGGTCAATGGTAGAAGCGGCATTGGGAGGTTTGCGAGCCTCCGAGTTTACCGATGGTAAGCGTGAACTTGATGTCACAGTGGAATTAGAAAATACCTCCGTCAAAACTCCGGAACAACTGCGCCAATTACCCCTGTATATTGGTAATGGTCAGCAGGTACAATTGGCAGATGTGGCGGATGTGGTGGAAACAACCGGACCCGATACCATCAATCACTTTGATTTGGAACGTTCTATTACCATCACCGCCAGTATCTCTAGGGACGCTCCCTTGGGTGCTTTAATTAACCAAACCGAAGCGGAAATTCTGGCACCTTTGCGTGCATCCTTACCATCTGGCTTTCGCATCGAACTTGCGGGTTCTGCCGATGTGTTATCGGAAACACTGTTTCAATTAGGTTCAACCTTTGTTTTATCTCTAGTTATTACTTACTTGCTCCTAGTTGCCCTTTATCGCTCCTTTACTTTCCCAGTTTTGATTATGGTAACAGTACCAATGGGTATATCAGGGGCACTGTTAAGTTTAATACTTGCCAATTCAATTCCCGGTATGGTGGTTCCCCTGGATATGATTACAGGTTTAGGATTTGTGATTTTAACCGGGATAGTGGTCAATAATGCAATTCTATTGGTCGATCGCTCACTCCAATTACAGCAAGAAGGTCACAGATACGATGATTCCCTATATTTGGCCGTCAAAGACCGTTTACGTCCCATTTTTATGTCCGCAGGAACCAGTGTACTAGGGATGTTACCTCTAGCTGTTATACCAGGAAAAGGTGCAGAACTGTATCAAGGATTGGGGATTGTACTCACAGGTGGTTTAGTATTTTCGACGATTTTGACACCTACCGTCGTCCCCGCTTTGATGGGTCTATTACGTGATATTACTGAAAAAAAAGTATCACAACACCATTCTAGTCCTGTCGATTTAGTCAAAGCGAAGGAAGAAGGAAGAAGACCTTCGGTCAGTGTTGATGCCCATGAAAACAGAAAATCCAAAACTTGACAAATGTTAATATTTCGTAAAATATCACTATAATTAGTTAACAATCAAGGAGATATTAAATATGAGTAATATCAAATTCATCAATGAAGATAAAGAAGTAGTAGCTGCTACTGGAGCCAATTTGCGACAAAAGGCTATGGAAAATGGCATTGATATCTATAAAATTTGGGGCAAAATGATGAATTGTGGTGGTTGCGGGCAGTGTGGAACCTGTGCCGTGGAGATTGTTGAAGGCATGGAAAATCTCTCCCCACCCACAGAAGCAGAGAACCGTTTATTAAAGAAAAAGCCAGCTAATTTTCGTCTTGCCTGTCAAACTTTAGTCAATGGTCCTGTGAGTGTAGTTACCAAGCCCTAAAAGGATTGTAACCAATTGTGCGATCGCTCGTGAGCCAGGAAAAATTTGCCATGACACTGGCATAGATAGTGGTATCCTAAAATTGTTGAGAGGAAATTAAGAGAGGCATTCTTGGCATGCAAGTTAATGATTTAGGGTTTGTAGCAAGCCTACTATTTGTACTAGTCCCGGCTGTTTTTTTAATACTTCTTTACACTGTGACTGCCAGCCGCGAAGGTAAGCAAGATTAATTAATAACGAACGTTTTGTATATAAACTAAAAAACCCTACACTTTTAGTGGTGGGTTTTTTATTGAACTGATTGATTTTTCCATCTATCGAGTATTTAGGAAATCCTCAAAAATATAACACTACGCAATTAGGGCGCGGACATTTTTGAATGCAGCAAACCTATGAACAGTAGTAAACTTATTACTTATTACTTATTACTTGCTAGGGGTATGATATTATCACCCCTAGGGACTGTTTTCAAACCTCACATTAACCTAAATTGTAGGTTGGGGAGCCACTCCGTTGCGGTGAAACACTTGCGGTGGTGAGGCAGTACTCCACTTGGGGTCTCCCCAAGTGGAGTAACTGCCGAAAGGGTTCCCCGGCATAAGCAAAGTGTTGCTCGC
>JASJDS010000005.1 GCA_030065055.1 Calothrix sp. MO_192.B10 | reverse complement strand
ACTGGTAAGAGTGTTAGGAACTAGCACTTCTGCCCAAGGAGGGGATGTAAGACCAAAGACTTCTGGACGTAAAAAATCTACGAAGTCTGAGGCAATCCCCAATGAGTTGGGAAGCCTACACCGTACCGTCAGGTCGGTGTAGGTAGTTCACGAGTACCTGTTCGCCAATAACGAAAATGCCAACTGCTTATTTGCTAGTATCTCACGGTAGCCGCGATCCACGTCCAGAAATAGCTATGCACCAATTAGCAAGGTTGGTAAAGAAAAGGGTGCAAAGTAAATTAATTGACAAAAGTCTCCAGCTACATAGGGAAGGAATGGGTGTAACTGCTGCCACTACAACTATATGTGATGTATGTATGGGTACGGCATTTTTAGAGTTGTCTCCCCAACCTTTACAAGAGCAAATTAGATTGTTTGCTAAATCGGCTATCAGTCGGGGATGTCGCCGTCTGAAGATATTACCCCTATTTTTATTACCAGGGGTACATGTCATGGAAGATATCCCTAGGGAGGTAACTCAAGCACAACAGGCTTTGGGTGGGGAAATCGAGGTTGATTTACAACCATATTTAGGTTCTAACCCCGGTATGAGGTGGTTAATAGCTCAACGGATGGTTGGGATTCAGGTGGATGTATGGATTTTATTGGCTCATGGTAGCCGTCGTCCTGGAGCTTTACAAAAAATTGAAGCGATCGCAACCGATATGGCTATAATGAATGCTTATTGGGCGGTGGCTCCTAGTTTGGAGGAGCGAGTAGGGGAGTTAGCAGGTAGAGGGCATAGAAGTATCGGTATCTTACCATACTTTCTATTTCCCGGTGGCATCACAGATGCGATCGCTCAGTCAATGGAAGGGTTAAAATTACAATTTCCTGGAGTAAATTTGCATTTAGCTCAAACTTTGGCAGCTAATGCAGATTTAGCCGATTTGATTGGGAATGTAATATTCGATGAAACCCACACAACAACAGAAGGACAAGTTTTTGGGTAAGGTGTATTTAGTTGGTGCGGGACCTGGAGATCCGGGGTTAATGACTCTGAAGGGAAAGGGATTATTAGAATGTGCGGATGTGGTGATTTATGATGCTTTGGTAAGTCCGCCGATTTTGGCAATGATCAATCCCCAAGCGGAAAAGATTGATGCTGGTAAGCGTCGGGGAAGACATTCTCTGATGCAATCGGAAACTCACCAATTAATGATTGAGAAGGCTAAAACCCATGCAATTGTGGTGCGCCTGAAGGGGGGCGATCCATTTATTTTTGGTCGTGGGGGAGAAGAAATGGAAGCATTAATTACAGCGGGTGTATCAGTGGAAGTTGTGCCGGGAATTACTTCTGGCGTTGCTGCTCCTGCCTATGCAGGTATACCTTTAACCCACCGCTCCCATAGTTCATCAGTGACTTTTGTTACTGGACATGAAGCAGTAGGTAAGTATCATCCCGTAGTTAATTGGCAAGCGATCGCCCACGGTTCCCAAACCATTGTCATTTATATGGGTATTCACAACCTGCCCTATATTGTAGAGCAGTTAAGCTCAGCTGGTTTGAGTTTAGATACTCCCATTGCACTGATACGTTGGGGTACGCAATCGCAACAGGAAGAACTGATTGGTAAGTTGGGGACAATTATCCAGGAGGTGAAAAATAAGGGATTTGAAGCACCTGCGATCGTTGTTATTGGTACGGTGGTAAATATGCAGTCTATTCTCGGTAGTTTTCCTCCTGGGTAATATAACCTGAGTTCGGTGTTAGGAGTTCGGTGTTACTCCTATCCCGCCCAAAGATTACTGATTAAAAAACCACAGAGGCGCAGAGAACACAGAGGATAGAGAGGTTTAGGAGATAGGTAATCTTACACCGAGAAGGGAGTAGGAGTTCGTTGAGCCAGAATCCGCGCAATAAATTGACGCGGATTCTGGCTAGAGGTTTGGTATAGCTTGTCGCCCGATTCTAAATGCAAGTGTAGGGTAATTGGTGCCCACACCCTACACCCTAATTTTGGTCAAATGTAAATACTGGTGAATCACCGATGGTAACTCCCCACTTCTTTGGGTAAGTATTAATAATTGCGATCGCCGCCATACTTCCAAGGCTAAATGAGTTGCATTGATCACAGATTGTTCCGAAGAAGCCAGTATTAATTGTTGCCTAATTGATTGACAAATTTGGGTAAAAACCGGCATATCTAGCATTTCTCCCAAACCAGCTAACTCAGTTGCTGTAGCGATCGCCACTTTCTGTAACAGAGAGCGATCGTAATTGAACAATAAGTTGTCCAAGGATTGTAAACTTTTCTCTACTTCCGTCTTAAATACTAAATGTATAATATTTTGAGGTGTTTTTTTAGGAGTAACTATACTAGCAATATCTTCTGGGTCTGGTTTACCTAAAACTTTGTATAATTCTTCAAATAGTGGGTAACAGAATGTTGCCAACCAATGCTCATCAATCAGAGATTTTGCTGCAATTAATTCTAGGATATGACGCAACCAATCTAGGGTTGATAGTAATAAATTATGCAAATCTGGATCGATTTTCTGCTGGTATTTTCTACCTTTCAATACTTGAAAAGCATCTTCTAAACGGTAAGCTAGATCGCCTAACATCCGAAATTCCGGCATACCCGCACTATCTTGAAGAGAATGCAGAATTCGCAGTATTACATTGAGTTTATCCGGTATCGCGCTAATGTCAGTATTAATTCCCAATAATATATTTTCCAGATTATTTAGATACTCGGTAGCTGTTTCTAAAAATTCTATCCTGATTTCTCGCTCTGTTTCTGGTAACATCATACTAAATTTTATGTGTTATGTAGCGATTCCCATGACGTTATGAAAGCCTTGCTATTCATATGCCCTGATATCTATGTGTAGATGAAATTTATCAATTGGTTCTACATATTTAGAAAATATTTACAATTGCTAGGTGAAAGAGGTAGGAGTTGGGAGTTAAGAGTTCGGAGTTCGGAGTTAGAATTTTTCCCTCCTTCCCTCCTTCCCACCGGGCGGGGAAACCCCGCCCCTACTCCTTCACTCCTTCCCTCCTTCACTCCTTCCCTCCTTCCCTCCTGTTACCCATACCATGCAAGGCTTTTTAAATCTTGACAAACCCTTTGGTTGGACTTCCCATGACTGCGTAGCCAAAACGCGAAAACTCTTACGAATCAAGCGAGTGGGACACGCTGGTACTTTAGATCCCGCAGCAACTGGAGTGTTACCCATTGCCGTAGGGAGAGCAACTCGCTTATTACAATATCTCCCAGGAAATAAAGCATACAAAGCCACAATCCGCTTGGGAGTGAGTACGGCTACGGATGATTTACAAGGAGAAGTGATTTCTCAACAGCCAGTAACGGGATTAACTTTAGCTATGGTGGAAACTGCATTAGCTCAATTCACAGGTAAAATAGAGCAAATTCCACCCCGTTACAGCGCCATTCAAGTCCAGGGTAAACGATTGTACGATTTAGCGCGGAAAGGTGAAGCAGTAGAAGTTCCCACAAGGATCGTAGAAATTTTGAATCTAGAAATTTTAGATTGGCGGACGGGAGATTTTCCCGAATTAGACATTGCCATCGCCTGTGGTACAGGTACATATATTCGAGCGATCGCTCGTGATTTGGGTGTAAAATTAAATACTGGTGGTACCCTGGCAGCTTTGCAACGCACTGAGAGCAGTGGTTTTCACTTAGATAACAGTATTAATTTGACAGAGTTAGAGGCTCAAATACAAGCTGGAACGTTTCAACTCATTCCCCCTGATATCCCCCTAAAACATCTATCATCTGTGACTTTAGAAACAATCCCTGCCCGTAAATGGTGTCAGGGACAACGCATTCCTATGGATGGGGATACTGGTGAGGGGATATTGCGGGTATATGGGGAAGATGGTTGTTTTCTGGGTTTGGGAAAACAAGCAATATCAGCAGATGGTAAATTGTTAGTTCCGGTAATGGTATTGGAAGTAAGTAATAAGTAATACAACAGTTTCCACGCGGATGTTTAGATCCCCGACTTCTTGAAGAAGTCGGGGATCTGTTAACCAATAGGCAAGGTAAACTGGTGAATTGACTGATAAATTGAATTAATATTTTCCAATTTTGTCCTATGCCTGCATTTCTATTAGAAGTTGGTACAGAAGAATTACCCGCAAGCTTTCTCAGTGGTGCCATTACCCAGTGGAAGTCCCACATTCCCCAAAGTTTGGCAGATAATAACCTCAACAGTGAAGATATACAAGTTTATGGTACTCCCCGCCGTTTAGCGGTGCTCATTACAGGATTACCGTCCCGGCAGGAGGATCGGGAAGAGGAGGTGAAAGGACCACCTGTCAAAGCTGCATTTAAGGATGGTAAACCCACTAAGGCTGCTGAGGGTTTTGCCAAAAAGCAAGGTGTGGCAATTGATGCCTTGTCAGTGCGCCCCACGGAAAAAGGGGAGTTTGTATTTGTTAACAAAGTGATTCCCGGCCGCCAGGTTGCTGATATTTTGACGGAACTGGTTCCCCAATGGATTTTTGGGTTGGAAGGTAAGCGGTTGATGCGTTGGGGTGATGGTGATTTGCGGTTTTCTCGCCCCATTCGCTGGTTGGTGACTTTGTTGGATGACCAGGTATTACCGATAGAATTGGTAAATGGTTCTAAGACAATTAGTAGTGATCGCATATCCTGTGGTCATCGTATTTTACATCCAGAATCGGTGACTATTGCCCAAGCGACGGATTATGTTGATACTCTCCGCCATGGCTCTGTAATGGTAGATACGGAGGAGCGAGCCGCAATTATTACAGAGCAAGTGCAAGCCGCAGCGAAAAAAGTCAATGGTTGTACTCAAATTTACCCGGATTTGTTGGCAGAAGTAACTAACTTGGTGGAATCTCCCTCGGCGGTGGTGGGTAAGTTTGAGTCAGAGTTTTTACAGTTACCCGTGGAGGTAATTACCACGGTGATGGTGAGTCACCAGCGTTATTTCCCTGTGTTTACGGGTGCTAACACTCAGGAGTTACTCCCTTACTTTATTACGGTTTCCAATGGTGACACGGCAAAAGCAGATATCATTGCCACGGGTAATGAACGGGTAATCCGCGCCCGGTTAGCAGATGGGCAATTCTTCTATGAGGCTGATTTAAAAAATCCCTTGGATAGCTTTTTACCAGAGTTAGCCAAGGTGACTTTCCAAGAAGATTTGGGTTCTGTGTTAGATAAGGCAGGACGGGTGGCGAAAATTGCCGCCATGATTGCCGAACAATTACAACTAGGGGAGAATGACAGCCATAATGTCCACCGGGCAGCTTTACTATGTAAGGCAGATTTAGTTTCCCAAATGGTGTATGAATTCCCCGAATTACAAGGGGTGATGGGAGAAAAGTATGCTTTAGTTAGTGATGAACCGTCAGCAGTTGCCAAGGCAATATTTGAGCATTACCTACCACGGGGTGCAGATGATATACTTCCCCAAACTATTACCGGTCAAGTGGTGGGTTTGGCAGATAGGCTGGATACTTTGGTCAGTATTTTTGGCTTGGGGATGATTCCCACCGGCTCCTCCGACCCCTTTGCCTTGAGGAGGGCAGCAAATGCAGTGATAAATATTACCTGGGCTGGTAATTTAGGGATTAATTTACAACAATTATTAGAACAGGTAGCTACGGATTTTGTGGCAGACCATGATAAAGACAAGGGGCAATTAATCACCTCTTTACAAGAATTTTTCCTGCAACGCATCCGCACCCTACTACAAGACGAAAAGCAAATAGACTATGACCTGGTGAATGCAGTACTAGGGGAAAATGACCCAGAGTATACAGCACGGGCATTACAAGACTTACTAGATGTCCGCGATCGCGCCATTTTCCTCCAGGATATCAGACAAAACGGTACCTTAGAACAAATCTACGAAACCGTTAACCGTTCCACCAGGTTAGCAGCCCAAGGAGATTTAGATACCAACCAATTACAACCAGAAGCGGTAGTTGACAAAAAACTGTTCCAAAAGCCCTCCGAGTCTGCTTTTTACCAAGGGTTAGTCAAATTAGTACCCCAAACCCAAGCCGCACAACAGTCTCGCAACTATCAACAGTTAGTATCCGCCCTGGCAGAAATTGCACCCATTGTCAGTAACTTTTTTGATGGGCCAGAGAGCGTTTTAGTCATGGACCCTGAACCCGCAATTCAACGCAACCGCCTGTATTTATTGGGTTTGCTGCGTAACCATAGCCGTGTATTAGCCGATTTTGGAGCGATCGTCAAAAATTTGTAGCATAAATCAACAAAAAATAGTGTTATTTTATGCCAATAAACGCTACCATAGTTAGTGCTTAACCAGGGATATTTGCTACAGTCTATGTCCAAAGCTCATGTAATTGGATTAGGAAAGTCCGGTGTTGCTGCGGCAAGATTGTTGAGAAAGGAAGGTTGGGAGGTGGTGTTGAGCGATTCCGCTAAGGCGGAAAAATTCGCTGCAAGCAACACCTCCGAAAACTTCCTGAAACAACAACAATTACTTAGTGCCGAACAAATTCAGGTAAAACTGGGGTATTCCCTAGAATTACATGACTCCGATTTACCACAATTAATCGTTGCCAGTCCTGGGGTTCCTTGGGATGTGCCCGTGTTACTCCAAGCACGGAAATTAGGTATTGAAACCATCGGCGAAATGGAACTGGCGTGGAGACATTTACAATCTATTCCTTGGGTAGGAATTACTGGTACTAACGGTAAAACTACTACTACCGCCTTAGTTGCAGCAATTTTTCAAGCAGCAGGATTAAATGCCCCCGCCTGCGGTAACATTGGCTACGCTGCCTGTGAAGTTGCTTTGCAATCCCCTCAAAACTCACCCGATTGGATCATCGCAGAACTGAGCAGCTATCAAATAGAATCATCTAATTCCTTATCACCACGCATCGGTATTTGGACCACATTCACCCCCGATCACCTCAGTCGTCACAAAACTTTAGATAACTACTACAATATTAAGGCTCAACTGTTGCATCGTTCCCAGTTACAAGTAATGAATGGCGATGACCCTTATTTAAGTAAAATGGGTTTGAGTCATTGGCCTAATGCCTACTGGACTAGTGTGAAAGGGAAAGATAATTTAATTGGTGACAAGGGCTTTTATATTGCAGATGGTTGGGTAATGGAGACTGCAAATATTGCCTCCCTACCCCAAGATGAAACAATTGTGTCAACCTCTGCATTGCGGATGGTAGGAGAACACAATCAACAAAACCTCCTCATGTCCGTAGCCGCAGCTAGACTAGCAGGGATTAGCAAAGAGGCGATCTCCCAAGCCGTAGCTGAATTTCCCGGCGTTCCCCATCGCCTAGAACATATTTGTACCTGGAATAGTATAAAATTTATCAACGATAGTAAAGCTACCAACTATGATGCCGCAGAAGTGGGTTTAGCATCCGTTGACAGTCCAGTGATTTTAATTGCTGGTGGAGAAGAAAAAGATGGCGATCGCACCCCTTGGATGGCAAAGATAAAAGCCAAAGCCGCCGCCGTGCTATTAATAGGGAATGCAGCATCTAACTTTGCTCAATACCTGGAAGAGGTAGGGTATGGCAACTACGAAATTGTAGACACCCTAGACAAAGCCATACCGCGAGCCGCAGAACTAGGCAAGCAATATTCAGGTTCAGTAGTATTACTATCCCCTGCTTGTGCTAGTTTTGACCAGTATCCGAACTTTGAAGTGCGTGGCGATCGCTTTCGTCAGTTATGTTTAGAATGGACAAAAAAGGGCACTAGTGGTCTTTTTCATTAATTTTGACGAGTCGCGGGTGCGAGCGATCCCCGACTTCTATCCTAGGAATTGCTACAATGTGCGGATATTGATTCAGAAGTCGGGGATCTGTTCCCTAGCCATCAGAACTAATGTAGTGGAACAGTAGTACTCGAACACATTAGGTCTAATCAAAGCACTAATTTTATAAACTCTTTGCCTAACATTATTGTTTATTTTAAATTTTATTATTTCTTGTCTACATTAATTTCATAATATTGGCATAACAGTATTTTTTTCGTAAAAATCATCAATCTGGACTTGTTTCATATTCAACAAAATATAAAATTACATTAATATATAACATTTTAATTCGGTGATATCCCGGAACATTCTGTATTTAAATATATTCAGAAAAAAAACGGATTGATAACTGCGATCGCATCATTTATGATTGGCATAATTTCACCATGAAATACACCTTTCAATATGCATATAAACCCATATGTAACAATATTTTCTGATTCGATGAACTACATTGTCAAGCTAGAAAAAAATGGATGAAGGATAAGGAAGAATAAACCTATAGATATTTTTACCAACTATTATTGCTGTATATAAATTAAAAAAATATTAGTCATCCCAGTTATTCACAAAAAAGTCAACATATGAACATACAAAACTTTGAATCTCAATATCGTGAATCCATAGCAGAAACTCTTAATGAACTGCAAACAGCCATGTTACTACTAGCCCAAGCACAACGAAAAATTTCTGAGATAGGCAACTCTGTAAATAGTCTCAGTCAAAATTTGGAAGAATTCATTGATCAACAAAAGCAATAAATCCTTATATAGTTATATAGCTCAACGTAGCTATTATTTAATATCTAACTAAACCTCGTCTACTTTAAGAACCATAGTTTCATAACACAGCTTTGGAATTGCTGAGTCCCTGTCGGGAACATGCTACGCATTTCTTGTAGCTTGCTTCCCCTAGGGTATGCCTGCAGGGCTATACACACTCGTCGCAATCACACATCAGAATAATTAGAAACACCAGATTTCAACATGGATGAGCTTTAGCCAATTCTTTTTCAATAGCTGCAATGAGATCGATCAGATTTATCGGTTTTACAAGATACTGGCTGGCTCCTAAATTCATAGCGTGTTCTCGATCAGATTTAAACGCAAATGCAGATACAACAATGACAGGGATACAAGAGAAGCTAGGTTGTTGCTTGATTGATTCCAAAAGGAAATAACCATCAACATCCGGTAATTTCAGGTCTAATAGAATTACATGTGGCTGAAATTCTTTTATAGTTTTAAAGAAATTGCTCCCTGTTGGCAAGGATTGAATATCGTATCCCGAGTGAGTTAGATAATCACTCAGCAGCATTCTATTGACATCATTATCTTCAACTAGCAATATTTTCTTCGCTGATGGAGAAGATAATCGCTGATATGTATTCAGTAGATTTGCCGTCATTTTACCTACTTTCCTAGGTCAAAAATCAACAATTAATTTTATTTAAATTCATTCAAAATACAAAGTAACTTTTAAATAAACTTTTAATTGATACAAATTTGAATAATATGAGAGACATTTATTTTTATTAAGAAATATAAATTGATGAGGGTTAATGCTTTATGAGTCAATTCATATATTATCCGAAAATGTAAATTTAAGCAAAAATTAAACTTTGATGGAAACAGGTTTATTTTTTTGGTGTACGCTTACGGGATAATTAAACTCACGTTCTCAGGATTTTGGGTTGCGAGCCTGTGGTACTGTATCTATCCTCTAACTTGTGCCTATCTTAGCTAAAGTTACAGTTTAGAAAATATACTAATATCCTTGGGTAAAGTTACAGTAGAGTTTAGATTAAATTATGACGAAAATACAATTAGTTTTACTTTAATTATTATCCGTTAATTTACTGATATATAATTGCAAATATGATAGTATCAGGCTTATGCTATCTATTAGGTCAATGGGAAGGAGGAGTGAAGGAGTAAAGGAGTGAGGGAGTGAGGGAGTGAGGGAGGTATTTTCATGATTGGTTGTGTACAAACGTTCATGTAGACGCGCGAAGCGCGGCTTCTCGCAGAGTGGGGCTAACTTGAAGGTCGAAGACCTTCGGTCAATTCTCATACCAATTTTTTGTAACAATGCGCTTAATAAAATACTGGCTAACTTTACCTCTTTGCGTCTACCCTACACCGAAGCCACCTACTCTTCGAGAACGACTTCGTCGAACGGTGTCTAATGCGTCTTTGCGTGAGCTTCATTAGCTGGAATATTCAGCACAGTTTCATAAAGAAATGGTATTACAAGCAGATTGAAGTTGGAGTAAACGACATTGAGTTCCCCCAGTAAAAGATATCTTCAATGGTTGCGATATCGCATAGCAATCCTAGCTAGCATAGTTGTTATTGTGCCATTGGGGTATGGGATTCGGTTCTCTTCATGGCTTGGTTCTCCTTGGTTACATGATGCTTTGGGAAGTCTTGCCTACGAAATATTTTGGATCTTACTGGTTACTTTATTTATACCCAAAAAGCCAGTACTATGGATTGCTGTGGGAGTTTGTCTTTTTACTTGTGTGATAGAGTTTCTCCAATTATGGCAAACTCCATTTTTGCAAATGCTGCGTTCCACTTTACCAGGGAGACTGATTTTAGGCAACTCATTTACATGGTTAGATTTTCCACCATACTTCTTCGGTAGTTTTCTGGGTTGGTTGTGGGTGCGATCGCTACATTTCTATTTTGCCCCAAAATGCGATCGCAATCTGAGAAAATCTGTGTAGGAACATCCCTAACCTGAGAGTGTCAATCCCAAGAAATGATAATCTCCATCTAATCAAGTTGAACGTAGTTCAATAGTTACACCTACAGTTGGGGATTTGAGGTAGTGATTTTATGAGAAAACTGTATTTCTTACTTCCTGGAACCGATGGTAAATTTGCTTGTGGTGGATTGTGGGCCCAATTAAAAACCCTAGAACTTGCCAAACAAGTTTGTAGTGCGGATGTTGTTACTTATCGTCAGCGAGAGCCAGACAAGCTATTTTTAGATGATTTACTCCAGAAAACGAACCTAGATGATCAGATTTTTGTCATTAGTTGGGGATTTGATGTTCCTAAACTTTCTGCCAAACTGAAGTCTTGTAATGTAGTTTATCACGCCCATACAGCAGGCTATGGTTTTAGTTTGCCAGCCAGCATCCCCATTATTACGGTAAGTCGCAACACCATGGGATATTGGGGACAAAAATCACCCAATTCCTTAATTTATTATTTACCCAATCAAATTTCTGATGAATTTCATAATTATCACCAAGAACGAGATATTGATGTTTTAGTGTTAGCCAGAAAATCCTCTGAATATTTAATTGAGCAATTAGTTCCAGAGTTACAACAACGCTGCAATGTCTTTGTTGTTAATTCTTATATAGATGATCTCCCAGGGTTATTCAATCGGGCAAAAGTTTATCTCTATGATTCTGCTGAATACTGGGCACAAAGGGGAGTGAGTGAGGGTTTTGGCTTACAGCCCTTAGAAGCTATGGCTTGTGGTTGTCAAGTTTTCTCTAGTATCAATGGTGGACTCTCTGATTATTTAGATCCGGGATTTAATTGTTATAAGATTGCCGCATATTCTCAAGAATTTGATATTCAGCGCATTCTCAAAGTTTTAGATAATTGGCAAACTGTAATATTACCAGAGGTATTATTAGGGGAATATCGCGCTCCCAGTATTATTTCTAAACTGCAATTAATTCTAGGGGAATTAAATCTTTTCTTTGATAGTAATACGAATAAAATTCATCCAATTAGGGAACTGACTAAAATTCGGTTAGCACAACTGAAGTTTAAAAGTACAGTCAGTAAAATTACCCGGAAATATTCCCTCAAGTAATACAAATTCAAATAATGTTTGCCACACATCCATGATTCGTCAGGGCACGGCATCCACCAGATTTTGGTGTATAAAATTATCACTCTGATGCCGTGCCCCTACCTATGGTATTAATACTAAGTTGTATTCAAAGATAGTACCCAGTCATTGCGACGTAAGGAAGCAATCTCATTGACTCGAACTACTATGATAGAACGCAACTTGGTATAATCTATTATTTTTTCCTAAATTCTAAATTCAAAAGGGCACGGCATCCACCAGATTTTGGTGTATAAAATTATCATTCTGATGCCGTGCCCCTACTTATGATACTAATCTATTATTTTTCCCTAAATTCTAAATTCAAAAGGGCACGGCATCCACCAGATTTTGGTGTATAAAATTATCATTCTGATGCCGTGCCCCTACTTATGATACTAATCTATTATTTTTTCCTAAAATCTAAATTCAAAAGGGCACGGCATCCACAGGATTTTGGTGTATAAAATTATCATTCTGATGCCGTGCCCCTACCCATCTGTCCTATCCTTTTTGCCAATTCTCCAACCAATCCTAATTCCCGGAGTTTAGACTTTACAGCCTCTCTGAAAATTTTACTATCTGCCCAGTGAGACTTTAAATTGGCAGACAAATCATCATATGCAGCATCCAAGGTTTGTCTAATTTCGTCGCCACTGATCCAGTCTACCTCGACCATTGCCTCTGCTACACCTTGGAGATAAGCTTGAGAGTTACCATCACTCTCTAGTGCTTCCTCCCATAGCTTTTCAGGTTCAGGAATACCCAATGCTGCGGCTATATGGTGTAGATGCTCGGTAGTAAACTCCTTTGGATATTCTTGTTTTAAGAACTCAATTTGGGATTTGAAGTCTCTTGCCAAATCTTGGGATGATCTCAGATATCCTTTAACTTGAAGCAGAGCTACAGAAAATTTTCTGTTCATCTATTTTTGTGATGCAATCAAGCAGAGCAGAACCGGCTTCGGTGCAGGGTAGCCTGCCGGGAGCAGGCTAAATTTGGCGCATCTTTATAAAGAAATGGTATCACTCAGATGAAAACGACTGTATTTACTTTCGCCAAGCTGATAGCTGACGATAGGTTTTGCGAACAATATCTAAAACTGGGTAAGGTACTCCTATTCCCAAGGGATAGAATATGGGCAAGTAGAGCCAATAGTAGGCTATTTTTAAGTGATTCCACTTATAACATCCCTCCATATGAAGAAAATCTGACACATCTACCACTAATCCTTTACCTTGGTGCATCATCACATTACGTCCGTGGATATCATGGGGAAAAAGACCGCGATCGCGGGCATAATCTAAAGCAGCATCAATATCTCGAATCACCCGTGGTGGAATACGTATACCAAAGTGCATACAGTCATAGAGGGTAGTGCCATAAAGACGTTTCAACACTAGAAAACTGTTTTGGGCATATAAACACTCAGAAAAAGCTGGATGGGAACCCAAACGTTTATATACTTCCAGCTCCTCGTCAAAACCCGGTCTTCCGGGTGCATAAATTTTTACTACTCGATCTGGATAATCGGGATGATATACCACCGCAGCATAGTTCCCTTGACCAAGTAATTGCCAAGGTTCCGGAAGATGGTGGACTTCTACCGGATTGTGAGGATCTATGCTTTCGATGTGGATTTGAGGAAGTAGCTGTTTATGGATATTTTCAATCAAGGAATTTATATGTAATTTATCCATCGGGATAAATATCGACTAAGGTGGCATATTAACCACAATAAATTATCACTACAGAATTGGGGATAGCAAAAATATTCCCAGTCATCTCAGAAAAAAATGCTGTATGCCTGATTAATACTGGACAATTGGTTATTTATCTTTCGCAGTTGAAGCTATATTGCGCTAATTGTTTACTTTTGTAAATTTATATCAATCCTTGTAATTCTTAAGATTGTCTTAAGAATCTTGGTTTAATATCATATTATGTGTTGCCCAGGAATATCATCCTGGAAACTAAAGTAAAGAGCGATGCTCCTAGGGAGTCGCTACGCGAACGCACTGGAGGTTTATCCTGATGAATTCTTCTACATTACGTCAACTATGGTCTTTGATTGAAGAAACTCAAAATAGTACTCTTCTCAAGTTTGGTGATGCGGAACTAGTGCAGCAGTTACTCGGACAGCTGCAAAATAAGACTCTTCTCAGTGGGGAAGAAGTCAGCACCATGAATAGCTACTTGAATTCTAAGATTTCATTGATTCGGGATTTAGCTCAGGCTGGTTTAGTTTAGGAGGGGTTACCACTGCTTTGGAAGTCAAAAGTCACGCATTCAAAAGTTAAAAGTACTGTTTTTCCTTGCTTTGACCTTTTGTAAATGGTCTGCTTATTGCCGCCGAACTGTACTAAAATAACATTGATGATTGTGATCAAATGTAACCTGTATCAATTCCCTCGATTTATCGATAGGGAAACTGTTAGCGCAGCACAAGAGTGCAGGAGGCTAACTGTTAGCGTAGCTCCTCCGGAGGAGGCTAACTGATAACTGAAATGACGAAAGCATAGTTGTTCGATACGGGTTGGTAGTGCTTTCGTTAGTAGGTATTTGCATCGAATCAAAAATTTTATGGATGAGTTAAGAGCAGTGAGCGATCGCTACTATGCATTTGGTAGTTTATAATATTGTGCGATCGCTTCTGTAAGCCTCTGTTGAGAGTATTTCTATAATCTAATAAATTCTCCCCAGATGTTACAATCCCTTGATAAAATTTTCAAACAAGAATGTGACAGATTAATAGATGTGTAGATGGGTAGGGACACGGCACCAGAAAAAATACGCCAGTTGCATGAAATTCCTTGGTATTGATTTAGGCTGGAAATCTCAACCTAGCGGACTCTGCTACCTGAAACTAATTGATGAAAAACTACAAATTATCGACCTCAATCGCCAAGAATTAATTGCAGATATCCTTATTTGGGTAGATGACTGCATCCAACCACAGGAACCAGGCATTATCGCTGTAGATGCACCCACCCTCATCCCCAACAAAACTGGGAGTCGTTTACCCGACAAACTCACCCATAAACACTTTGGTAAATACCATGCTGGTTGTTACCCAGCGAATCAAAATCTACCCTTTGCAGAACGCACCATTAACTTTGGCTTAGAATTAGAATCCCGTGGTTTTGCCCATGCACCCACTATGGAACCGCAAAAGCCTGGTAGGTATCAAATCGAAGTATTTCCCCATCCTGCGATGGTGCATCTTTTCAATTTGCAACGCATACTCAAGTATAAAAAAGGACGCATCCAGGAGCGTCAACAGGAATTATTGAAACTATACAATTACATTACCGATATTCTTCCCCATCTCGAACCAAGTTTAAATCTTAATTCCCAAGCACAAACACAAATATCAGGGCTTTTTGGAATTGAATTTTTCTCTTCATCTCCTACTGGTGCAGAACTCAAAGCTGCTGAAGATAAGTTAGATAGCCTCATCTGTGCTTACGTTGCAGCTTATTGGTGGTATTGGGGAGAACAACGCAACCTAGTACTGGGAGACGGTAGTACTGGCTATATTGTTATCCCCTCTAGGGTGAGTGAGGGAGTGAGGGAGTGAGGGAGTTAGAATTCTTCCCTCCTTCCCTCCTTCCCTCCTTCCCTCCTTCCCTCCTCTTCTCACTATGCCCAAGCAATCAACCTGGGTTCATAGGGATTGGCAAGGTATTTATTTTTTGGCAGTATCCGTAAAGATAAACCCTGTAAGCCAGACTTGGTGTAGGTAATGTTAACCGTATAAATACTTAATCCTTGTGTATCCTTACCTTGGTAATTCATGACCACTGGTATGGCGTTGACAATATCGCCATTGGCATCGATCGCACCTTGGTATATTTCTACTTGTAGGTCATCGTTGGTTAAAGTGGCCAAATCCAGGGTTGCTTTAACGGTAACGGTTTGATTAACTTCAATGTCTGTATCTGAGGAGACATCAATGTCTTTAATTTTGATGTTATACCAATGGTCTTTGAGATTGGCTTTCCAAGCTGCTAATTCTTTGGCTGGTGCGTATTGATCCTTGGTGAGGGTATAGTAGCGATCGCTGGCTGGAAAATATGCCCGTTGAGCGTATTCGCTTAACATCCGCGAGGTGTTGAAGAAGGGACAATTTAGGCGAATGGCATTCTTCATTTTGGCAATCCAATTTCTGGGTAAGCCATCGGCATCGCGATCGTAAAATAGGGGGACAACTTCTTTTTCTAGTAAGTCATAAAGGGCATTTGCTTCTACCTCATCTTGGTAATTGGGATCGTCATAAATCTCCCCATTTCCAATGGCCCAACCAGTGTTGACATGATCCGCTTCATCCCACCAACCATCTAAAACACTTAAATTGGGTAAGCCATTCATTGCTGCTTTCATCCCACTAGTACCAGAAGCTTCTCGGGGACGACGGGGTGTATTTAACCAAATATCACAACCGGCTACCATCAACCGGGATATGTGAATGTCATAGTTAGGAACAAATACCACTTGTTTTTCTAAGCCGTGCTCCCGGATGAAATGGTTGATATCGCGGATTAGTTCTTTGCCAGGAATATCTTTGGGGTGTGCTTTACCTGCAATCACAAATTGTACCTTGCGGTGTTTGTCCCCTAATAGAATCTGTTTGATTCGTGGCAAATCTCGCATCCATAGGGTTGCCCGTTTGTAGGTGGCGAAGCGTCGGGCAAAACCAATGGTAAAAGCATAGGGATCGAGGACTTCTTGGGCTTGGGTAATGTCGGAAGTAGAACCACCGCGATCGCGCAAATGTTTGACTAGATGATCCCTGACGTACAATATCATATCCAGGCGACACCGTTCGTGGTTGCGCCACAATTCTTCATCTGGGATAGAATCCATCCGCTCCCACAAGGGGTTATCTACTGGTGCTGATGACCAATTTGGTCCTAAGTAGCGATCATATAACTCTTGGGTAGATTTGGCTACACAACTGCGGGCATGAACGCCGTTAGTAATAGCTTTAATGGGAACTTCCTGGACAGGTACATTTTGCCACAACCCCTGAAACATTTGCCGGGATACAGAACCATGTAGCTGTGCCACACCATTGGAAAATCCCGCCATTTTCAAAGCCAGTACCGCCATACTAAAAGGCGCAGATAAATCCCCGGTATTTTCCCTTCCCAGTGCTAAAAAATGATCTTTGGGGAAACCAAAGATATCTGCATAATGTCCCAAGTAGTGTAAAACTTTATCGGAAGGGAACAAGTCAATCCCTGCGGGCACTGGTGTATGGGTGGTAAAAATATTTGTAGAAGCCACAACTTGCCTTGCGTCAGCAAAATTCAGCCCTTCTTCCTGAATCAACATCCGGATACGTTCCAAGGCAGAAAAAGCAGCGTGACCTTCATTCATATGGTAAGCGGTGACATTATACCCCAGTGCCTTCAACATCCGCACCCCACCTACACCCAGCATAATTTCCTGGTGTATCCGCGTATCGGTATCACCACCGTAAAGTTGATCGGTGATATCGTGGTCATAAGGATTATTTGGTTCAATATTGGTATCTAACATATACAGTGGTACTTTACCCACCTGTACGCGCCATACCCTGGCATATACTATACGTCCGGGATAATCCACCTCAATCCGTAATTCAGAACCATCTGGATTGCGTTCCAGATGTAAAGTCATATTGTAAAAATCATTGATGGGATAGCGTTCTTGCTGCCAACCATCCACATTCAGATACTGAGCAAAATAACCTTGCTGGTAAAGTAACCCCACACCTACTAATGGTAAACCCAAATCGCTAGAAGACTTTAAGTGATCCCCAGCCAATACCCCTAAACCGCCAGAGTAAATCGGCAAACAATCTGTTAGCCCAAACTCCGCCGAAAAATAGGCATAACATTCCTTGTCATGGTTAGGACGTTGTTTTTGATACCAAGTACCTTCCTTCAAATAATCTTCTAACTGAAGTAGCGATCGATCCATTTGCGCCAGAAAGCCATCATCTTCCAGAACTTCTAACAACCGCTCTTGGCTAATGGTACCGAGCATTAATACCGGGTTGTGATGGCTAGATTCCCATAAATCTGGATCTAAGCGACGAAATAAGTCTTTTGTCTCAACATTCCAATCCCAATGTAAGTTATACGCCAGTTTTCGTAGGGGTTCGAGTCGCGGAGGTAAAGAAGGAGAAACATTAAATGTGCGAATAGGTTGCATAAATTAGCAAAACTCCATATCTGTCTAGCTATAGCTATTGTTGACTCAAGAAAGTCAATATTGCCATTTTTTTATACTATGTTTGTAAACTGGCTTTAATTCTGGTAATTAACAGCATTGAATTGGTTAGGGTCAATTCGTCATCGCCCAAAAATTTATCCCACGACTCACCGTGAAGCGGGAGCATGGGATGAATTTTTGTTTCAGCTAAAGCAACTGGTAATACCACCCTAAACCCAAGGGATGGAACTGTTAACTGTTAACACTCCTTGCGATCAGTCCGCTTCAATGAACTACCAGCCCTTACTTTGTTGAAGGGCTGGTTTGAAATTATCAGGTTTATGTCTGGTGAGCGTGGGGCGGTTTTTCCTTCATGCTGCCGGATTTTTACACGTTTAGACCCAACCCCCGTGGAGTCTTCGGAACTGGGGGATGAGAGCAAGGGCAGAGACTTGAACTCATAACGAATATATGGCAAGATGTTTATCGTCGCTGAAGGGGGAACTGACTAAGAGGCTACCCTTTGGGTATTAAAGTATGTACTCGGCAAAGTATGCCCTTCGGGCAGACTGAGCGCGAAGCGCACACTGCGCGTACCGCAAGGTCGTCCGTAAGCCTTACGCAAACGGGGAAGACGTGAACCTAGCTGGTTAGCCATTGCTGTAAATCCAAGGTGAACCTGTCAAATTGACACTCTCCAGGCTAAAGCCACGGAGATTCTTAAGGCATCACTATTATTCCCAATCTAAAATCATTAATTTAAAATCGCTTAATTTGTCTTTGAGGAAATACTGCCGAACGTGAGGGCAGATTTTGTAAAGGTTTAGCTAAATAATTATTTGTCAGTGCCGTTAATGCCCTAGCATATTGGGGATCGTTTTGAGTTCCTATTAAATTAGGATTAGCTGCTAATTTACGTTCTTGCGCCTCTGTCAACTCGATTTTGATATCCGGTGTAATGCCCTTACGATTAATATCCGTACCTTTTGGTGTGTAGTAATGGGCAATAGTAATTGCTAAACCAGAACCATCAACCAATTCATGTACCGACTGTACCAAAGCCTTACCAAAGGTTTGACTGCCAACAACTATAGCTCGCTTATTATCCTTGAGCGCGCCAGTAAGAATTTCACTAGCACTAGCCGAGTTATTATCTACTAGTACCACCAATGGGCGTTTAGTCAAAGCAGTATTCTTCGCTTTAGTTATCTCACTACTTCCCCTACGATCCACAGTACGAACAATCGCTCCATCATCTAACCACATCCGGGCAATCTCAATGCTCGCTTGTAACAAACCACCAGGATTTCCCCGTAAATCTAAGACAAAACCATCTACTCTCTGGTTATTTAATCTGCGAATAGCTTTTGCCATTTGCTCGGATGCATGGGCACTGAATTCTCGCAAGCGAATATAGCCAATGCGGCGATCTCCTTCTACCCTCAGAGCAGAGCGAACAGTGGGAACTTCAATCCTTGCCCTTGTGAGTTTAAGATTGAAAGATGGATTACCTCTTCTGCCCATACGCAAGGTAATTACCGAACCCACCTTACCGCGAATTAGTTTAGAGGCATCTTGGATTCTCATTCCGTAAGTGGGTTTACCATCAATTGCCAAAATCCGATCCCCGGCTTTAATCCCTGCTTGGGATGCAGGAGAATTTTCTAAAGCTTCTATCACCGTCAAAAATCGGGTTCTTCGATTCATCTCCATGCGAATCCCAATCCCAGAAACTTCCCCAGAAGTTTGCCTGGTAAGAGCTTGGTATTGCCTGGGTTCCATGAAACGAGTGTAAGGATCTTCCAACTGCTCTAGGGCTTTGCGAATGGCAGCATAGGCTTGTTGGCGAGACGTGTAGTTCTTGCTCAACAAGCTTTGTCTGACAGCTTGCCAATCTTTTTTATTAAAAGTGCCATCTACATATTCACGATTAACCAATTGCCAGACTTGGTCAACAATTGCTTTAGGACTATCTTGTAGAGCAGCGCGGACAGAGCGACACCAAGCTGGACCAAATGTAGTGAATATAGCAGTGGTGGCTATAGCTCCACCAATCATGGCTACCTGGCGAAGGGAGTAACTTTTCTCAGATTGGTTCATGTATATGAGCCCAAATAGATTGTATAGTTGACAGTTTAGCAATCAAACTTTGTGGGTTTCTATAAGTTTTTCTATTGCCTTCTCATTTTTTGATAAATTTTTGATGAACACTTAAGTATTGTATCCGGTGACGAGACTTTTCTATCAGTAATAACTGTTTTGGGTTATTGATAACCAGTTTTTCTTGGGGTCACTCTTAGTTTCCGGACATTTAGAAAAATGTAATTGAAAAAAATTTTATCACTAAAAGGGTAGAGCATCCATAATATTTCTGAGAACAGATAATTATTTTATACATTGAATATGAAGCAGGGGGAATGCCTCTTCCCTCCTAGCTTGAAAATGGTTGTTAGTTGTTAGTTGTTAGTTGTTAGTTGATGGTTGGTGGTTGACAACTTAGGTGTGGGAGCCGCACTTGAGATATATTTTCATGGCTTAGTTGTGAGATTTTCTCATGGGGGACTAGCTAGAAAATAGGGAGTGAAGGAGTGTAGACACGAAGTGGCTTCTCGTAGACACGGATTGGCTTCTCGAAGAGTAGAGTAGGAGTGAAGGAGTGAAGGAAGTATTTTCATGCTTGGTCGTGAGATTTTCTCGTGGGGGGCTAACTTGAAAATAGTTAATCAGCGCTCTTGTAGGGGCGCATTGCGTGCGCCCTTGAGGAGTTAGTCACCCCCGCATTTTCAGATCCGCAGGTTGTGGGATTTGACCGTGGGGGACTAGCTTGAAAGAGGGTGTGGGGTGTAGGGTATGGAGTGTAGGGGAAAGAACTCTCTTTCATGCTTGGTGGTGAAAAATTTTTTCATCGGGACTGCCGTGGAACGAAGCAAAACAAGGGTCACAATCCCCGACTTCTGTAAGTCGTTTTCACCTCAGGTGGGGTACAATCCCCATCTGAACATCTAAGAACTCCTCCTCTACCTGCTCCCCTGCCTCTTCTTGAATCAACAATAGACTGGATACAAGCCGTGTGGATTTATCCGTGTAGAGTCAAAAATGAACAGGGTGTAGGGGATAGGGTGTAGGATGTAGAGAACCCCATACTTAAAAGCAGGAGTATTTTCAGTTGTTAACTTTAACTCAACTGTATTGCTTGATGGATAACTTTGGTAGATTGAAGCCAATCATCCCCTTGGATTAGAGTATGGAATTGCCAATCAGCAGAAGTTTGAGGATAATCACTGCGGTAATGTCCGCCTCTACTTTCGGTGCGCCAAGCTGCACTTTTCAAGATTAAATAGCCCATATCAGTGAGATTGAGGGTTTCTGCAGCTAGCTTCAGCTGCTGTTGTGCCTGATTTGAGCTTAATTGCACAGTTTGGTTGGGAGTCGCCTTGAGTAAACATTGGATCACATCCAAATCAGCGAGTTGAGAACGCCAAATATTTAGTTGGGCGATCGCCTCTTCCAGGATGGCTTGAGAGCGACAAATACCTGCACTGTGCCACATAAGTTTAGGTAACTTTTGTCTGATTGAGTTAATCTTTTCCATCTCGTGACTCCAGTCCTTGTGTTTTTTCCTCACTGGGAGAGATTGATATCCATTATCATCACCAGCATTAACCTGAGGTTTAACCGCTATCTGGGACAATTGAACTGCAAAAACAATGCATTCTAGCAAGGAATTACTCGCTAAACGATTAGCACCGTGAACCCCCGTGCTGGCAGTTTCACCAATAGCATATAATCCACCAATGGAGGTGCTACTATCTAAATCAGTTACAATTCCTCCCATCCAATAATGAGCAGCAGGAGACACGGGAATGGGTTGGGTAAACACATCAATGCCCCACTGCTGACAGACTTTGATGATATTGGGAAAACGATAGCGAATTTTCTGGGCTTCTATGGGTTGCAAATCCAGGTAAACACAATAGGGTTCTGGTTTTGTTTTCTGCAAGTGAGTAAAAATTGCCCGACTAACAACATCTCTGGGTGCTAACTCTCCTTGGGGATGATAGTTAAAAGCAAAACGCTGTCCTTGGCAATCTACCAAATGGGCACCTTCTCCTCGTACCGCCTCACTAATCAAAAAACGGGGTGCTCCCGGTATGGTTAATGCGGTGGGATGAAATTGGAAAAATTCTAAATCCCGCATTAAGGCTCCTGCACGCCAAGCCAATGCTATCCCATCTCCTGTACTAACCGTGGGATTGGTGGTTTGGGAAAAAATTTGCCCTCCACCGCCAGTGGCTAAAATCACCGCAGAAGACCTAATCCAGATAATCTGTTCCTGATAGAGTAGACTAATTCCCTGACAATTCCCTGTGGATTCATTCAGCCATAAACTTAAGGCGAATGCTTGGGATATTATCTGAATATTCTTTCGCTCTAAAACCTGTTGGGCGAGGGTATCAACAATTGCTCGCCCTGTGGTATCTGCAGAATGGAGGACACGGGGACGGGAATGGGCTGCTTCTAAAGTCATGGTGAGTTTTTCCCCATGACGATCAAATGAAACTCCCAATTCTAACAGAGATGCGATCGCTTCCGAGCCGTTTTCTACCAAAAACTGTACTGCTTCTGGTTCGCAAAGACCTGCACCCGCCTTTATGGTATCCTCAAAGTGCAAATGTGCAGTATCAGAAGGATCGATCGCCGCAGCAATTCCTCCTTGAGCCCAGTTACTCGATCCTGCCTTAACAGTATCTTTGGTAATTAAGCCCACTTGTAAATGGGCTGGTAAGCGCAAAGCAGCATAAAGTCCTGCTGCACCGGAACCAATCACCAAAATATCAAACTGAGAGGGGATATTTGATGATTTTGATGAGCTGGAAGAAAAAATTTGATTTTTTTGCATGATTTTGCCCATATTTGGGCAGTGGAGATTAAACAGAGCTTCAGAAAAGCGGTCGCCAGATAAGTTAGGACATCATCAAAAGCCAAAACCAATTCACAGCAAGTATTTGACTTTTGATTTTTGTAAACCCGTCAGTGGCTTCCGCAAGTATGCGTGACTTTTGACTTTTGCTATAAATGTGGGACAAAGCTAAATTTATGCAATTGTGCCAAAACAAGATTCTTTGAGACAAATTCCCTGACTCACTTGTTTGTCATCTATTTCTAAAATGGCAGGTCTATATTCCAAGCGTAAATTACTTTCCATCGTTGATGTTTTATGCCGCAGAATGCTCGACCAAGTTGCAAAGCTATTTAGATTAAAGTTCAAATGGTAAATTTGATTGTTAATGCAGCCATGAGCACTTGTTTGACGATGATAGGAATTTTCTCCATTTAACAGGATTTGCTGTTCTGTTTGAGAAGTGTTGAGAAATTTGAAATAATTATATTTTTCTTGACCAAATGTGGCATCAGCACTCCAAATAATTCCGTAATCAGGAAAGAAAGCATGAACAAAATGATAGCCCCAAAATTTGGGATAATTACCCTGATAAATTTTGCAATAACCTATAGCTTTCTGAGTGACATTATTTGTGTTAACTGTGCATAGAAGTTGTGGTTGGTGGATGACAGCGCGCTGATTTTCTTCAGCAGGTACCTCCCAGGTAAATTGGGTTGCGACTGCAAATTTTATTTCTAAATTGGCTTCTGGTAAACAAATAGTTCCGGTTTTATTATCTTTTTGGAAAGAAATATGTGTACTTGAACCTTTTTGTTCCGAGGTATTAATCAGTTCCCGGGAATTGCCTTGGGTATCGCTCCACCAAGCGGAGTAATGTTCGAGGGTTTCGGTTTGGAAATATCTCAGAGCAATCAGAGAACCATCTTCGAGAAAGAAATGGTATTGCTCACTGTAAACAGAGGTTAAAGGGGAGAAATAGTTATCAGGTACTTGGTGTATTTGTGAAGCTGAAGGTCTCTTTGCAGTTATCAATGTTCCACCAATGTTACCACTTTTAAATAAGTCTCGAACAGTGCGGTAAAATTCACTGCGGTGTTGAAAAACTTCTTCACCAAATATTGTAATTGATTCTTCTTTCGACTTGATGAATTTTTGATAGCGTTCTTCTACCCAAGGTTTCCATCCTGTTGTTAAATCAATGAAACAAATGTCGGTAAATCCTGCACGTTCAAAGTGATATCGGTAGGCTTCACGGGTAGGCACATAGGAAGATTGAACTACTTCTTTGAGAGTGTTTTGTATTTCTGGTGAAAGGTTGCAATTCGCAACATAATCCTCAATGTAAATACAGCCATTTTCCTTCAAAGAACGAAAACAAATTTCCAAAACCTTGTCACGGTTTTCAATATGTAATAAGCAAAGAAAAGAAATGATGCTGTCAAATGAATTGGGCAACAAAGCATCAAGAACTTGGGAACTAAGAATGCTACCAGTGAGGTATTTAATGTGCTTGTGGAGTCCCATCCGTTGGGTTAATTCCTCAGCAATTTCATTGAAATCATTTCTTAATTCTACACATCGGAAGTGACAATCTGTTTTATGGCTAATATATCGTGCTGGACCGCCAACACCACTGCCAATATCCAAAACACGAGAGTTGGGATTTAGGGATAAATAATCGATAGCGCGATCGCAAGCTTGGCTGCCAAAATAATGGTATTGATCCAAATGACCCAAGTCTAGCAAATCTTGGATTTCTAAAGTTCCGGTAGCTTTTCCTTTTTGCTTCAGTGCTTGACGAATACTATGGATACGCCAATCGTAAATCAAAGCTTCATCTTTTGCAAGAAAGTTTTGATTTTTCGGTTGTGGCAATGTCATTTCAGTTATCAGTTATCAGTTATCAGTTATCAGTTATCAGTTTCCCCATCGATGAATCGAGGGACTTGATTAATACTTGGATTCAGGTTGATTGAGCAATGAAAATTTACGACATCTTCAACATCCTTTCAATTGGCTTCAGTGCGGCCTGTCTAATCTCTTCTGGTAAGGTGATTTCCGGTGTCCGATTCTTCATCGCCAAATATAGTTTTTCCAAAGTATTTAATCGCATATGAGGACATTCGTTACAAGCACAATTATTCATCGCTGGTGCAGGAATAAATTGCTTTTGTGGTGCATCTTTTTCCATTTGGTGGATAATTCCTGGTTCCGTGGCGACGATAAATGCCGAGCTCTGACTTTGCTGACAATATTTTAATAAAGCTGTGGTAGAACCAATATAATCAGCATGGCGCAAGACCTGGGGTTCACATTCTGGATGGGCAATAATTTCGGCTTGGGGATTTTCAATTTTCAGTTGTACGATCTTCTTTTCAGAAAAAGTTTCATGGACAATACAACTACCTTCCCATAGCACTAAATCTCTCCCCGTTTGTTCGCTAACATAGCGACCAAGATTTTTATCAGGAGCAAAAATAATGGCTTGATCTTCAGGGATCTGACTCACAATTTTGACGGAATTTGAGCTGGTGCAAATAATATCACTCATGGCTTTAATAGCTGCCGAGCAATTAATATAAGACACAACTAAATGGTTCGGATGGGCTGCTTTGAAAGCTGCAAATTCTTGAGGAGGGCAACTATCAGCAAGGGAACAGCCCGCATCTAAATCAGGCAACAATACTAACTTGTTGGGGTTCAGAATTTTGGCAGTTTCTGCCATGAAATGTACTCCAGCAAAGACTATTACGTCAGCATCTGTAGCGGCCGCTTGCTGGGATAATCCTAAAGAATCACCGATATAATCAGCAATATCTTGAATATCTGGCTCTTGGTAGTAGTGAGCTAAGATAACCGCATTTAACTCTTTTTTGAGGTCTTCAATAGCTGCAAACAAGTCATCTGGGAACGAGCTAAAGTTGGTGTTTGTTTTTGTTGATTCAGTAATAAACATACTGTTTTTAAGATATTTGAATGAAATAGCCTCGAACGATTATACCTCCTTTCTACTAATATTAAATCAAGGTTCATCTCTTACCGTTACACCGCAAGAGATAAACCTTGACTTGGTGGTAGTGTAAAGAATAATCCTTGCCCGTACTGACTTTCAACCCTTTCAGAGAAAATTCGACAATTTGTAACAATTGTTCACAGAGTTAGACAATAGTAACTTTCTTGGTGCAGCCTGCGCCATGCTTGGGTTTTAGGGGTTTAACACGCCTTAGGGAGAGAGGGTAGAAAGGGTAGACTTGATGGAAAATCATAGGGCGCAAGCCCCTAAATTCTATGATGCTGTTGGCGAGTCAGGGGTATCACCCTCTTGGGAGTGGGGAGAGAAAAAACTACTCCAAATTATTCCAATAATTCCTAGCTTTGAGTCTAGTGTAGACACGCTATGGGTGGCTTCTCATAGAGTAGGGTCAGACCTACTATTAGCCAACGGTATCATAAATTCATGGTATTGTTAAATGATTGGTCTAGCACTGGCAAGAGTTCGTCGGTATCGCCTTAGACTATTTGGTGAGGGAGTCGATTCCGCGAGCCTGAATTATTCTAGTTTTAAGGAATTTCACGCTCACCAAGAACCCTCCAGAATTTATCAAGAAAAGCAGAGGGCAGAGGGCAGAAGTCAGAAGGGAAAATCCCTTCGCCTGAATCCCCTTCTGAGGTGGAATCTCCTGCCCTCTGCCGTAAGCAAAGCTGCCTGATTCAATCGTGGGGAGAACGTCAAAATCATATGAGTCTATTTTTCATTGCTCTCCTACCACCCCAACACATCCAAGACTGTGCCAACCAAATTAAACAACAGTTTGCAGATTATTATGACAGTCGCCATGCTCAAAAATCACCACCCCACATTACCCTACAACCACCCTTTGAATGGCAAGATGATAATCTGGCAGTTCTAGAAGCGTGTTTGCAAGAGTTTGTAGTTTCCCAGGCAGCAGTACCAATTACCCTCAGTGGTTTTGGTGCTTTTATTCCCCGTGTAATCTATATCCATGTGGAGAAAAGTCCGGAATTGTTGACTTTACAAACCGATTTAATGGCACATATGGAAAGTCAGTTAGGAATTGTTGATAAAGTATCGAAAACTCGTCCCTTTGCACCCCATATGACAGTTGCTTTTAGGGATTTAACCAAACAAAACTTTAAAGCCGCATGGCCACAATATCAGCATCGGCAGTTATATTTTGAGTTTGCAGCAGCTGAGTTAACCTTGTTGCGCCATAATAACAAACGCTGGCATATTCAATCTCAGTTTCCTTTAAGTGGAACAGAACGTGATATGCTCCCTAACTGATAACAGATAAATCATAAGTGAAATGACTGACCTCAATCTGAAGGCAGAGTATAAATTATTTGATGGGAAATTAGGCTTTTACTCCCATTTATCTGCTTGCTGTAATGGTGAGATGCGCTTTGCTATCTACCAGCCGCCCCAAGCTAAATCCCAAAATGTACCTATTCTTTACTTTCTTTCTGGACTGACTTGTACGGAAGAAAACTTTATGGTGAAGGCTGGGGCACAAAGATTGGCGGCAAAATACGGTTTGATGTTGGTTGTACCCGATACTAGTCCCCGCAATACGGGTACTGCTGGAGAAGATGAGGAATGGGATTTTGGTACGGGGGCTGGTTTTTATGTGGATGCCGAGCAAAAGCCTTGGGTAAATCACTACCAAATGTATAGCTATGTTGTGCGAGAGTTACCTGATTTAATTGCTGCTAACTTTCCTGTGGAACCATCTAGACAAGGTATTTTTGGTCATTCTATGGGGGGACATGGGGCATTGGTTTGTGCTTTACGCAATCCCCAACAGTATAAATCAGTCTCTGCTTTTGCTCCCATTGTTGCACCTATGCATTGTCCTTGGGGAGAAAAGACTTTGAGCCGCTACTTGGGTGAAGATAGGGAAAGTTGGCGTGCTTATGATGCGAGTGAGTTAATTCGTCAAGGAAAATTTCATAGTCCAATTTTAATTGACCAAGGTACTGCGGATGAGTTTCTCGCCGAACAGTTGTTACCAGCAGTATTTGAACAAGCCTGTGAAGAAGTTAATCAACCTTTGACCTTACGGTATCAAGAAGGCTATGACCACAGTTACTACTTTATTGCCACCTTTATAGAAGATCATATCCGTCATCATGCGATCGCGCTAGTGGGATAGTTAAAATCCTCCCCCTTACCTGTGTCCTTGGGGAAGGAGGAACATATCCAGTAAAAAAGGAGCGATCGTCTTTTCTACATAGCCCCATAGGAGCTAAACTTGAATAAATATAGCACTAAGCATTTAGGGCGCGGACATTGCAGGACTCTAAAACCTATACGTAATCAACTTTTGACTTTTGAATGCGTGACTTTTGACTGACCCGTAGCGGTATATCTGCCTGTGTAGTAATTATGGACAGAATTTTGGTCAATCCTCAAATTCACTTTGGTAAGCCTTGTATAAAAGGTACGAGAATCACTGTGCAGAGTGTTTTGGAATTATTGAAGGAAGGGCTTTCTTTTGCAGAAATTATCCGAGACTATTATCCTGATTTGCAAGTTGAGGATGTTCGCGCCTGTCTGCAATAATTTTTGGGTTGTGCGCCTCAACCTAACCTACGAGGCGACTTGCTCGCACTAATTTAAATTAGGTTTTGATTGCCTGCAAAAACAACAAGCTTGTCTAAATTTAGCAGAGTAAAATTTATTATTTGAACAACACTTCCACTTTATGGTCTGCTTTGTGGGACGTAGCAGAACAAAAGTCCTTTGCATACATTTGTTAGAGATCAAAACTTTACCGGGGTAGACGAGACCGAAGCTTTTCCGCTCGCTCTTTCGTTTTGACTCCATTACCTTCGACTTCACGAGAGAATTTCTCAATTTCAGCAACATGCGGGCGCAAAGCATCGCGACTCATATGACTTAACAGCACAAGAGTATTGTAGATGCCATTAAGGTTGCTGCTATTATCTCGTCCATATTCGATTAGTTCTAGAACCAAAGAACTGTCGGAACCCCAAGACGCAAGCAGAGCCTCATACGCATTTTTTCGTGTGGAACTAGAATCAGAAAATAACTCTTGGATAAGAGTAGCTCTACGATTAGCTAGCGCAGCACTAGCAACGGCTCGTACTTGTTTATTTTTATCAGTAGTCTCAACAACTTGTACAAGCCGAGGTCCTTCAACTGGAAGAGCAATTAGAACTGCTTTTACAGCTAGTGTTCTTCTGGCAGGATCTTTACTTAACAGTGCCTCGAAGAATGATGCGACAGTTCTTGCCTGCGCTATTTTTGTGTTCGTATGGGCAACTTCCAACTGACCATCAGCAATTATTTGCTGTGAGCGAATTTCAGCTTCCTTCATCGCTTTGGCGTATCCGTTTCCAGCAAAAGCAATGGCAAGTGGAATTAGTGCGGTCGAAACTATTTTGAATTTATCCCACCCATCCTTCTTTTCCAGCTCATGCTTCTTAAGTTTGGCTTCGATTTCCGCCAACCGATCCTCTATAGGCATTTGGTTCCTCATAATTAATCTGAATACCTCTACTGTAAATGAGATTAGGATTACAGTTACCAGTTCTCAATAGTTGCATTTACAAGATCTCTCAATATAAGTCTTGCAATTTTCGGTTCACCGTTGAGGAATAGGTCAATAGCTTCATTAAGTAGAGCTACTGCAAATTCAGAATCTCGTTGGATTCGTGCATTAACTGTTTCTTTGCAATCTCTTGTTAGCGTCATGATTGTTACCTCTTCTTTCTATTCTTGATCTGAAAAACAAACGCAAAATATAAAAATTACGTTTATCTGTGCCGAATATATTGTAAACTAAAAAAATAAAAATTGAGTTTTTATCCCATGCATGGCAAGAATTAGAACACCTAAACCTCTGCATACCCTACTGCAAGAGCTTGAACCCGAAAAATACATACCTTTATTGGGGAAATATGGAGCAACTGATTCTAAAGGGAGGTATTTGCATTGGAATGATTTTAAATGGAGAGTGAAGCGAGGTGATGACGAGTTAGCAGCATGGGTGGCGACTAAATTTGCACGTCAAGCAATCGCTCAGGACTTACCATTACGAGCTGAAGACGATTTCTGTTTCAGTTACTGCATACCAAACTCACTTTTTGCACAACTCCATACCATTGATAAAATGACAGGCGGCGGGAGACAGATTGGCGATGGTACTTTTGTTTCTTCCTATGAGAAGAATCGTTACCTTGTTAAAAGTTTGATGCAAGAGGAAGCTATTACCTCTTCCCAGCTTGAAGGTGCTTCAACTACCCGTAAAGTTGCCAAGGAAATGTTGAGGAAAAACCTCGCTCCCAAAGATAAATCCCAACAGATGATACTCAATAATTATCTGTTGATGAAAAAAGCTGTTGAGAAGAAAGATGAAGAACTATCCATTGAATTTATCTTAGAATTACATCGAATTACGACATATAATGCTATTGAAAATCAAGCATTATCAGGAGAATTAAGAAAAGATAATAATATTGTTGTCTCAGATTTATATAATGAAAATACTTTTGTTCCACCCGATTGGCAAACCATACCGGATAGGTTAGCAAAGTTATGTGATTTTGCTAATAGCGATCGCAACCAAAATGATTATGGCAATTTTATTCATCCAATTATCAAAGCCATTATCCTACACTTTATGATTGCATATATTCATCCTTTTGGTGATGGTAATGGTAGAACTGCAAGGGCAATTTTTTATTGGAGTATTCTTAAGTCTGGCTATTGGCTATTTGAATATGTTTCAATTAGTAAATTAATACAAGCAAAACGTGGTAATTATGATAATGCTTTCATTTATGTAGAAACTGATAATTTTGATATCACATATTTTCTCTATAACCAGGTTGATACTATCTTAAAAGCAGTAAATTCCTTGTACAAATACATAGATAGAAAAAAACGGGACTTTTATGAGTTCATGGATTGGATAGATAAAAGTCCTGTGGCAAAAACATTAAAAATAACTCAATTGGAGATATTAAAAGAAGCTTTAAGAGAGCCTGGTAGAGAATTTACAGCAAAACAAGTAGCTATGGATTTCGAAGTAAGCCAGAATACTGCTAGAAGTTATCTGAATGAATTAGTAGACAAGGACTTATTATTATCATCTCAATCTAAACATGGCAAAACAATTCTCTACCTTGCTCCAGCCAGCTTAAGGGAAAGATTGAAATTATCATAAAGCTGTTTATGCACTGAGATTTGCTGCCTCAAAAATCCCAATGGAGAATCTCTGTGATTTGTACAATGTAAAATATAAAATGAAAACCGCAAAAACCCCTTCTCCCTTATGACTGTGAAACTCCACACCGAACAAGATAAGTCACAACCAAGTACCAACACAAATATTGATCAAGAAATAGAAAACGAAAAGGTTCTATGTCCCCATTGCCAGCGTACAGCTACCAATGGGATTAAATGTAAAGGGATTTGCGTGGCTGATAGTGACTATTAACACTAAGTTGTATTCTGTTGTAGTAGTTCGAGTTGGTGAGATTGCTTCCTTCCGCTCCGCTCCAGTCGCAATGACAAAATACTATTTTTGAAAGTAATATCGTTTCCGTTGACATTGGAATAATAAAACCGCCTCAGACGCGGAGCGGCTTCCCTTAGGGTAGGCGCAAAGAACGCCAAGAGAAGAGAAAGGAAGTAATAATTCCGATGCAAACGGATTTGATATAACCTATTGTTTGATTATCTCTAATACCATCTTCGCCACCGGCTCTGATGAAGCTGGATTTTGACCTGTGATTAGGTTGCCATCAGTAATCATATATGGTTGCCAATCGTCAGCCTTTGAATAGTTTGCACCTTTGGATTTTAAATCGTCTTCCACTAGGAAAGGCACAATCTCTGAGAGTTGAGCTGCCTCTTCTTCGGAGTTGCTAAAACCAGTCACAGCTTTGCCTTGGACTAAGGGATTACCATCCGGAGCTTTGGCATGACGAAGTACGGCAGGTGCGTGACATACGGCAGCAACGGGTTTTCCAGAGGCATACATGGATTCAATCAAGGCAATAGAAATAGAATCTTCTGCCAAATCCCATAGTGGCCCATGGCCACCAGGGTAAAACACCGCATCATAATTATCAGGGGAAATCTCTGATAGCTTGAACGTATTTGCTAATAACAGTTGAGCATCAACGTCATCCTTAAAGCGTTGAGTTGCTTCTGTTTGGGCATCAGGTTCATCACTTTTAGGATCTAGGGGCGGTTGTCCACCATTAGGTGAGGCAAGTGTGATGTCTGCATTTGCGTCTTTGAATATATAGTAAGGAGTGGCAAATTCCTCAAGCCAAAACCCAGTTTTCTTCCCTGTATCTCCCAGTTGTTCGTGTGATGTAAGTACTATGAGAATTTTCATGTTAACTTTCCTTTGTGATTGTCTATTATGTAATTCAACTAAACCGCATCTACTTTGAAACCCATAGTTTTTGGTTACGAATATTCAATCGGGTGAGGTGGGCACGGCATCAGTCAGCTTACAACCTATGGAAGAATATTGTGGGTGTTCCCTACAGGATAATTGATTTTTTGGTATTCCCCTTGAACGGAAAACTCCAGTTTTCAAGATGGATGAGGTTTACTTCAGTATTTATGGATAGATATTATTCTTGTGGAACAACAAAAGCTATTAAACATTAAACCATTTTACAGTTACAAATGAGAGAAAAATTCCGATTACTCCTGTTGAATTATAGCAATACCATTGCGTCGGCGATCGCCTGCTCCTGACATCATCCCATTAGCTGTTTTTCTAACTCCATGTACGCCCCCAAAAAACATATTTTTATCTTGCCATAATCGGGATTTAGTATTATTAGAAAGTCTTAAATTTGCTAAGGTATCTAATGCAAATTCTGGTTCAATATCAAATTGATAGTTTTCCCAGTGGCATCGAGGACTGGCAACAGCATCCATTATGGGCATTTGCCAATCAATTAAATTAGAAATTACTTGTAAAATTGCTGTGCGAATTCGATTGGAACCCCCAGAACCTAAAACAATTTCTGGTTGACCATTTTTGAGTAAAATTGTGGGAGCCATCATGGAAGAAATGCGTTGATTTTCCTGCCACTGATGAAAGCCATGAGGATTTAAATCTGCTTCCCCCAACATATTATTCATCATAATTCCTGTGCCTGGGATCATATAACCAGAGCCTTCCCCGTTGGATGTGGTCACTGAAGCGGCGTTACCTTCCCCATCCATGACACTAATATGGGTTGTACTCCCCCATTTATTGACGATATTATGTAATTTTTGT
The DNA here is from genome assembly GCA_030065055.1 of Calothrix sp. MO_192.B10. Classification (GTDB taxonomy): domain Bacteria; phylum Cyanobacteriota; class Cyanobacteriia; order Cyanobacteriales; family Nostocaceae; genus Calothrix_A. The sequence continues at coordinate 27,662 of JASJDS010000005.1, read as the reverse complement.
TGGTAAATTTGTCGGTTTTGATCAGTTAAAAATTCCCCTGGAGAAACCTGTGAATCGTATGCTTCTTTCCTGGCTTGATTGGTGAGGTGCATTACTTCTGCTAACATTTGTAAATGATAGCGATCGCCAAATTTTATATCGGCAAAATTAATCCTAGATAATAACCCTAAACTAAAGGCTATGAGTATACCTCCTGCACTCGGAGGAGGATTGGTAATTATGGTATAATCCCTATAATTAATAGTTAATGGTTTTCTAGTTATAACTCGATAATTCTCTAGGTCTTCTCTAGTTATATAACCACCATTTTGCCGACAATCTCGAATGATTTGTGTAGCAATATCACCTGTATAGAAATATTCCACTCCCTTGGCGACTAAATCTCTTAAAGTTGCACCCAAATCTTTCAATACCAGCATTTCCCCTGACTTTTTTAAATCTCCTTCAGGTGCATATATTTTTCTGGCTTCAGCAGATGCAAAAATAATCGGTTGCAAAATTTGTAAACAATATGCCTGAAAATCATTAATTTCTAACCCATTTTCGGCATAGTGAATGGCCGGCTCGGCAACTACATTTAATGGTAATCTACCTAGTTTTTGGTGTACCTCAAATACTCCTCGAATATTCCCCGGCACAGCCATAGAACCCAAACCAATATGAAAAGTTTGCACCGCATCACCAAAGTTAACATTGGTGGGATAAAAATCAATCTCATCTACAGGCTTTTTGCACTGTGGCGTTTGCGTAAAAAAATCAAATAAAATTTTTTGCTGATTTTTTGTATGTGCCAATAAAAATCCACCCCCAGCAATGGATGTCAGCATTGGTTCTGCCACAAAAGCAGCTAAAATGGCTGCAACGGCGGCATCAAAAGCATTACCTCCCATCTTTAAGATTTCTATACCTGCTTCAGCAGTTTTTTCATGTCCAGCAGCTACCACGCCACGAGTTTTTTGAACCATTGATTTTGTTATTTTTTACAAGCAATTATAATTGTAATTGTTATTTTTTTTTAAGTTAGTCATGAAAATTTAATAAACTATTTATGCCCAAGTTGCTACTGAAAGAAAAATTTTATAAATAGAATCGAGGCTCCCAGTAAACTCACTTATCTACAACCGTAAAAACTCTTAAAATTTACATAAAACAAAAAATGTAAACAAAGTTAATAAAAAACAAAATAAATTAAATGGTTTCCGCTTCTATTTATGAGATAAATGTTAAATATAGGCAAGAAAAGACGCATAATTTTGAATATGCAAAATTTGGCAATAGAGCCGGGAAAACTGACAAAAAATTTTGGAGTATAAATTTAAAAAAAATAACGAAACATTAGAGATTTAGAGAGTCAACCCAGAAATCATACAGAGCATAGGATATTATGACTACACATAGTGCAACTACACCAGTACAAGAGCTGAGACAGAAATTACCCGTTCCCCTACAGAGGTTAGCTGACTTAGCATATAATTATTGGTGGTGTTGGAGTGGCGATCGCGCTTCCCTGTTTCAAAATATCGATCCCCAAGAATGGGAGAAATGTGGGCATAATCCCGTTACTATCTTAAAATTAGCCAAATATGAAAGGCTGACCCAGTTATTGGAAGATCCTGGCTATCTCAAGCAGATGTCCGCCCTGGAACAAGAATTTGATGACTACATGAATCCCAAAGAAACTTGGGTGAGTCGGGTAGCACCCCAGGTGACGAAGGAACATCCCATTGCTTACTTTTGTGCTGAATTTGGCATCCATGAGTCTTTGCCCATCTATTCTGGGGGCTTGGGGATCTTGGCTGGGGATCATCTCAAATCTGCATCGGATTTAGGTTTACCTATGGTGGGTGTAGGTTTATTATATCGCCAAGGTTACTTCCGCCAACGTTTAAATCGCCAAGGCTGGCAAGAAGATTATTACGTTGATAATGTTTTCCATGAGATGCCCATTGAGTTGATGAAGGATGGACATGGGCATCCTTTGACCATTGAGTTAGAAATTCGCCAACGCATGGTGAAAGTGCAAATCTGGCGGGCACAGGTAGGCAGAGTTAGCCTTTACCTCCTAGATAGCGATCGCGAAGATAATGATCCCATAGATCGGTGGTTAACAGGACACCTATATGGTGGAAATCAGGAAACCCGCATATCCCAGGAAGTAGTATTGGGTATTGGTGGCATTCGTGCCCTCAAAGCATTAGGCATTGAGCCTTCCGTCTACCATCTAAATGAAGGTCATGCGGCATTCTGTACCTTGGAAGTAGCAAGGCAAGAAATTGAGCGCACCGGTAAATCATTCTATGACATCGAAGCCAACGTGCGGCAAAAGTGCGTATTTACCACCCACACCCCAGTTCCCGCCGGACATGATGTCTTCTCCTCCGACTTAATGGACTCCTTCTTTGCCCATTACTGGCATCAATTACACCTGTCTCGGGAACAATTCCTGGCATTAGGAGCTAGAAGACTGGGCGATCCCTGGGAACCATTTGGTATGACAGTGTTAGCACTGCGGATGTGCCGTACCTCCAACGGGGTAAGTGAGCTACATGGTCAAGTTTCCCGGAAGATGTGGACTGTGCTATATCCCCGTTGTTCAGAGAACGAAGTTCCCATTGGTTATATTACCAACGGCATCCACGCCCCCACCTGGACTGCTCCCCTGATGGCAGACTTGTATAACCAGTACCTAGGGGAAGACTGGAAAAACCGTGCAGTCGATCCCCAAATGTGGGCTAAAGTGGATAATATTCCCGATCGCGAATTATGGTGGCGACATCAAATCCTCAAAGAGCGATTAATTGCCTATACCCGTTACAAGGTGAGAAAATCCCGACTAGAACGGGGAGAAGAGGAACACAGAATTCAAGCAGTTGACTCCCTATTAGATCCCAATGTATTAACCATTGGCTTTGCTCGACGTTTCTCCCCCTATAAGCGAGCTTACTTGCTCCTCCAGGACTTTGAAAGGTCTTTGCGAATTTTTGGTAATACCCAACGTCCCGTGCAGATTGTATTTGCGGGTAAAGCTCACCCTGCTGATGAAGAAGGAAAGCGAATTATCCAACGCTTAGTTGAGTGGTGCCGACATCCAGCACTGTTGCGCCGGGTAGCATTGATTGAAGACTACGATATTTATACTGGTCAAAAACTAGTACAGGGAGTTGATGTTTGGTTGAATAACCCCCGTCGTCCCCTGGAAGCATCTGGCACTAGCGGTCAAAAAGTTTGCTTTAACGGCGGTATTAATTGCAGTGTTCTTGATGGTTGGTGGTGTGAAGGCTATCAATCAGGGTTAAATGGTTGGGCAATAGGTGAAGATGCTCACACCAGCGATCAGGAATTACAGGATCGCATCGATTCTGAATCCTTGTATCGCCTGTTGGAAGAAGAAATAGTGCCTATGTACTATGACCAAGATGCTAATGGTGTTTCCCATCGTTGGGTAAATATGATGAAGGCATCAATTAAGACCAACGCCCCCTTGTTTAATACCGATCGCATGATTGCTGATTATGTCTCCCAGGTTTATGTGCCTGAGATTTCTGCCTCTGTTCAACCAATATTGGCAAAAGTGAAGGTGTAGGGAGTGAAAGAGTGAGGGAGTAGGGGCGGGGTTTCCCCGCCCGGAGTGAAAGAGTGGAGGATTATAACTCCTAATACCAATTCAAACAATATTCGCGACACATAAATTCTTCGTAAGGGCACGGCACCAGTAAAATAATCTTATATATTGAAAGATTGTGGATGTTCCCTACCCATCTGTCCCATTCTTTTTTCAAAATGGTATAACTCTCAACTATCAACTATCAACTCCTAACTCTTAACTTTGATTATGAGTATCTGGCAAGCAGACTTTTACCGTCGTTCCCAACCAGACAAAGAGGGAGAGGTGGTATGGGATTTATTTATTTGCGATCGCGATCGCAGTTTTGCATATCAAGCCACTTGTCCCCAATCCCAAGCTAATTCTACTTGGGTGGCATCTCAATTAAAATTGGCGGGTGGTAAAGCTGGTAATAAACTGCCAGATGTGATTCAGGTATTTCGCCCCCAGTCTGTAAATTTAATAACTCAGGCTGCCATGAATCTGGGCATTAATACTGAAGTTACTCGCCGCACCCCGGCATTAAAGCAGTGGTTGGTTGACCAACAAATTTCAATTGCCATAGAAAAACCACCTCCTGTCCCCTTACCAGAGAACCTCTGGGGGGAAGAGTGGCGGTTTGCCAGCATTCCCGCAGGGGATTTAGTGGATGTATTTGCAGAGCGTCCCATTCCCATTTTGGCAATGCCAGAATTTTTGTTACCCATAAATTTAGGTATAGCATCCACCCAGCCTATTCCTGGTGTAGTTATTTATGGTGGCAGGCGATCGCTACATTTAGCAAGGTGGTTACAAGAGGCTAATCCCGTAGCTATTAACTACATTGCAGGGGAACCCGATGGTTTGGTGTTGGAAGCCGGTTTAGCAGACAGGTGGATTATTGCAACTTTTGAGGATGAAGAGGTCAAAACTGCAGCTCAAATTTACCAACAACGGCAACAAAATAGTAAAGGATTGCATTTTTTGTTAGTACAGCCTGATGATTCAGGGATGACCTATAGTGGTTTGTGGCTGTTAAAGCCAGAAGATTGATTTAACCTGAGTTCGGAGTTAGGAGTTCGGAGTTCGGAGTTAAAATTTCGTCGAACTCACGTTGATTTATTCTTTCAACCGTCAACCATCAACTATCAACTATCAACCATCAACCATCAACCATTAAAAATAGGGTGAGTATAATAACTCACCCTAAAAAAATTATCCGGCTTGGTTATGCCCATTTCATACAACCCAAACCCATACTTCATTAGTGATTTGATCACACAAACATTAACTTAAACCAGTTCTACCATAAAGCGCGAATTGGTTCGTTACTTTGTTGATTACTTTGTTGGTTACTTTGATTTTGATTTATATCAGTAATGGGACTTTCTGCGGTGGTGCTAGTACCTGGTGTTGTGGAACTGGAATTATTATTTTGTGCCACACTACTGGGATTAACATTAGCAGGTGTTTCCTTAGTAGCGGTACTATTAACATTAATATTAGCGGGCAATACTCGTGAAGCCTTACCGTCAATATTCTTATTTGCATTTTGTTGACCATCCATAGGAAAAGTAATGCCCAACAAAGTACCTAGCAAAATTGCCAAGCCACCAGCCATTAAAATTAGAGGTGTCCATCTACCCATATGATTTTTCTCCTTTTTCTCCGTTTTCAGCCTCTGATTTCCACACAATTTGAGAACCTTGTCCCCAAAATCCCTCAAATTTCGTCACTCTCACATCACCTAAAACCCTAGTTTGGCAGGCTAAACGCAGGTCTTTTGTAGGAGAATGGGGAGGTAGGGAACGTCGCGTTTGATCCCGCCAATTCACGGGTGATACTTTGCCTTCTATAAGAACTGCACAAGTACCACAGCTGCCAATTCCCCGACAGTTAATTAATTTAGACTTACCGTTATAGAGTTCAACACCATTTTTTAGCAAAATTTTACGTAAATTGGTTCCGCGATGTCTTACGACAAGTGGCTTCGCCTCTACGCACTCAATTGTTTTATCTTGAGCTAGTACCTTGGGCATAATATACAAATTCCAAACTGGCTTTTTGTTTTATACTTACTCATGCCTTAAAGTTGTCTTACAAATCCCAGTCTTATGTCCGCAAATAAAGCACCCCAAATTTGGATCTACGACACCACGCTACGGGATGGTACACAACGCGAAGGTTTGTCGGTGTCGATTGAAGATAAGTTACGTATTGCCCGGAGGCTAGATCAACTGGGAGTTCCCTTCATAGAAGGCGGTTGGCCCGGTGCAAATCCTAAAGACGTACAATTTTTCTGGCAGTTGCAAGAAGAACCCCTCCAACAAGCAGAAATTGTCGCTTTTTGCTCCACTCGACGACCCCAATCCAAAGCGGTAGATGAGCCGATGTTACAAGCAATTCTTGCCGCCCGCACCCGTTGGGTAACAGTTTTTGGCAAGTCTTGGGATTTACACGTCACTGAAGGACTCAAAACCACTTTAGCAGAAAATTTAATGATGATCCGGGATACCATTGAGTATCTTCAAAGTCAAGATCGTCGCGTGATTTACGATGCGGAACACTGGTTTGATGGTTACAAGCAAAATCCAGAGTACGCTCTACAAACATTAGAAGTGGCAGTTGCATCCGGTGCAGAATGGATCGTCCTATGTGACACTAATGGCGGTACTTTACCCCATGAAGTCACCCAAATTGTTGCCGATGTGGCAACATTTCTGCCCCAAAATACTCAATTGGGAATCCACACCCATAATGATGGGGAATTAGCGGTGGCTAATGCCTTGGCTGCGGTAATGGCGGGGGCGACTATGGTACAGGGCACAATCAACGGCTATGGAGAACGTTGTGGTAATGCTAACCTCTGTTCTTTAATCCCCAATTTGCAGCTAAAATTGGGCTATGAATGTATTGACAGGCAAAAATTATCCCAACTGGCAGAAGCCAGTCGATTCATTAGTGAAGTTGTCAATCTCGCTCCTGATGAACACGCACCTTTTGTCGGACGTTCAGCATTTGCCCATAAAGGTGGCATTCACGTATCAGCAGTGGAACGAAATCCTTTAACCTACGAACATATTCAACCAGAACAAGTAGGAAACTGTCGTCGGATTGTAATTTCCGAACAGTCGGGAGTTAGTAATGTGTTAGCCAAGGCTCGTTCCTTTGGTATGGAACTAGATAAACACCATCCAGCCACCCGGAAGATTTTGGCACGCTTGAAAGAGTTGGAGAGTGAAGGATATCAATTTGAAGCCGCAGAAGCCAGTTTTGAATTACTAATGCGGGAAGCCTTGGGTAGTCGGCAACGCTTCTTTGAAATCAAGGGTTTCCAAGTCCATTGTGATTTGGCAAAGGGGAAGGAAAATACTAATGCCTTAGCCACGGTAAAAATCACTGTCAATGGTCAGCATATCTTAGAAGCCGCAGAAGCAATCGGTCCTGTGGCGGCGTTAGATAAAGCATTACGCAAAGCTTTAGTCAACTTTTACCCGGAAATAGCCGCTTTTGAGTTGGCAGACTATAAAGTGCGGATTCTCAACGGACATACAGGAACCGCAGCCACCACTAGGGTTTTGTTGGAATCCCGCAATAGCCACCAACGGTGGACAACGGTAGGAGTGTCAAATAATATTTTGGAGGCTTCCTATCAAGCGGTGGTAGAAGGGTTGGAATATGGATTGTTATTGAATTTACTGGCGACGAAAGCTAGGGTGAGTAGTAAACGCTGATAGTGGATTTAATAGAAGGGTAATCCAACAAAAGGTTGATCATGTTGGGTTACTTTTCACTAAAGCTACTGAATCACAAACCAGCCTTAAAAATTTGCCAAAATAATTTGTAATGACAGAAGAAAGAACGGAATATGATAGTCCTTGGAAAGAAATTATTGAAGACTTCTTTCCTAATTTTTTAGAATTCTTTTTTATAGAAGCATATGCTGTAATTGACTGGACAAAACCCTACGAATTTCTCGACACCGAACTACAACAACTAGAACCCGATGCAGAAATTGGCAAACGTTTAGTTGATAAAGTTGCCAAAGTTTATCTACTGGATGGAGAAGAAGCTTGGGTTCTAATTCACGTCGAAGTTCAAAGCCAATATGAAAAAGGCTTTGCTGAACGTATGTATACTTACAATTATCGCCTATTTGACCGCCACAAAAAACGAGTCATCAGTCTAGCTGTGCTAGCAGATGAACAGCAAAATTGGCGACCAAACTATTACGAGTATTCTCTAGGTGGATGTCGTGTAAGTTTAGAATTTCCCATTATCAAACTATTAGACTATGAAACACAGTGGCAAAGTTTGGAGCAAACAACAAACCCTTTCGGTATAGTTGTCATGGCACATTTGCAAACGAAAGCTACCAAACAGAACCTGGAAAGTAGGTTACAGTGGAAGCTAAGGATAGTAAGAATGTTGTTTGCAAAAGGTTATAACCGCGAACAAATAATTGGATTATTTCGGTTTATTGACTGGGTAATGATGTTACCAGAAGAACTAGCAAATAGCTTTAAAACAGAATTAAGACGCGAAGAGGAAGCCGGTATAATGGGTTATATAACTAGTATTGAGCGGTTAGCAAAACAAGAAGGAATACAAGAAGGAATACAAGAAGGAATACAAGAAGGAAAAATACAGACTGCACGTGAAAGTGTGATTGAAGTTCTAGAAGTGCGTTTTGAGGAAGTACCAAATACGATTATCGACAAAATAAATGGTATCAATGATGTATCTGTGCTGAAAGCACTACTTAGAGATGCGATCGCAATTCCTTCACTTGACGCATTTTCACAGCAACTCCCATAGAATATTGCATCCCACATTCTGCACCCTAACTGTCACACATCAGCAAAAGCTGAACCCCTACAAAATACATGTTTTTATTGTGAACATCCATAGTGCGATATCTAACGACAAGCTGTTGCACGTCTATGCTTTTACGTGTGTTTTTTCCTGTCAAGCGATCGCTTTTTGATCACTCCCACAAATCAAACCCTTTCTCACTTCTCAACTTTCTATCAAATGTTGCTGTTGAACTACAACCAGACTGTTGAGCAACTGCACCAATTAAATAATCAGAAAAATCTGCTCTTCCCTGTTTAAAACGCTGCAATGCTTGATAAACTACAGAACGATTTTCTAATTCAAATACTGGACATTGCAACATTAATTCTATAGTATTACTAATTTCTTCTTTACTAAATTGATAAGGCTTACCCCGTAACACCCAAACTAATTCACACAAAACTATATTTACAATAAAACACTGCTCTCCCCCTTTAATGATTTCTACAGCTTTCTCCCACTGCTGCTCATCATCTTTCGTCAGGTAGCGCACCAAAACATTCGTATCAACTCCAATCACTTGCGCCTTCTTGAATTGCTGTTTCCATTTCTTCTAAAGTTGCGCTTTTCATCCCTGGACGATGTAAGATTCCTGATAGTTTTTGCACAGGAACATTCAAAGGAATCATTTTAACTATTCCATTTTCATCAATTACAAAATCAACCTTACTACCAGTATCTAATTTCAGATAATCCCTAATTTCTTTAGGAATAGTTACTTGTCCTTTTGTCGTGATGGTTGCACTCGCCATGACTGCAATTCCTTACTTTTATTCCTTACCATATCCTAACATAGGATTAAAGTTGCTGAGTCTGGGATATTTCTGAAAAAATTTGCTGGTCATACTTAGTGAGTTTTTCGGAGTGATATCCATTATCAACAGGACTTACGCAAGCAACATTTGTCATTGCGACCGAAACGTAGTGTAGGGAAGCAATCCCAGAGTTTTAGGCGATTACGTCGCTATCGCTCGTAATGACGTAATTACGTGAATTTTGCGTAAGTCCTAATCAAGAAGGATGGTAATTACTTATTACTTATTACTTAACCCGAAGGGTGAATTTGGTTTGGAGAAAAAGTTAAAGGGCAGAGAGAACAGAACAGCCAATAAACTTGTTGATATTCTAGGTGAAAACCCTCACTGTTGCTTGTTGTCTGTTCCCTCTCCCGTTGACGCAACCGCCCGCTCAAGGGCTAGGGAGTTAAATTACTCGTGTAACCAAGTTTTCATCTCTGGTTTCCAATTGACTAATTCTTCATCCTTAAACCATAGAGAAACTTCTCTTTGAGCAGTTTCAATGGCATCAGAACCGTGGATAATATTACGACCAATATTGACCCCAAAATCTCCCCGGATGGTTCCAGGCTCAGAAGTTAAGGGGTTGGTTGCACCAATCATTTTTCTTGCAGAAGCAACCACTCCTTCACCTTCCCAAACCATTGCTACCACAGGACCAGAGGTAATAAACTCTACCAAGCTGGTAAAAAATGGTCTTTCCCGGTGAACATCATAGTGAGATTCCGCCAATTCCCGACTGACGCTCATAAATTTCAAACCTACTAGGGTAAAACCTTTGGTTTCAAAACGGCGGATAATTTCACCCACAAGTCCGCGTTGTACCCCATCAGGCTTAATGGCTAAGAATGTGCGTTCCAAAGCTATCTCCTCAAACTAAACGAGTTGTCATTTATACTTTGTCATTTGTCGTGGAAAATTGACAAATAACTGGGTTCACAGATCCCCGACTTCTTTAAGAAGTCGGGGATCTAAGGGATCTAATTCTTTATTCTTCACCTTTAAGGCGACCAATCAGAGTTTATCCTACAAAGTATCTTTTAGTTGTATTTCGGTAGAGAGATGAATAAGCTAAATTGTAAGCTTGTGGGCGACTAATAAAAGGTAAGGAAGATATGGGTGTTGAATTAACTGTGACAGCTAATGAACTGGTGAACTTATCCTCCAATGGACATCAAGCAGAATTGAATCAGCAGAATCAACATAAGGACAAGAAAAAGCAATCTTCGTCCCATAACCCCCCCACACCCCGTCCTTGGAGAATAGAAGATAGCGAAGCACTCTACCGTATAGAGGGTTGGGGACAACCTTATTTTTCCATTAATGCAGCGGGTCATGTAACGGTTTCTCCCAAAGGCGATCGCGGTGGCTCTTTGGATTTGTTTGAACTGGTACAATCTTTGAAGCAGCGTAATTTGGGGCTACCTCTGTTAATTCGTTTTTCTGATATCTTGGAAGATCGAATTGAAAGGTTAAATGCCTGTTTTGCCCAGGCGATCGCTCGCTATAATTATTCCGGTGTCTATCATGGTGTATTCCCTGTCAAATGCAATCAGCAACGCCATTTAATTGAGGATTTAGTCAAATTTGGTAAACCCAATCAATTTGGTTTAGAGGCTGGCTCTAAGCCAGAATTAATGATTGCCCTGGCTTCGTTGGATACCCCAGGAGCATTGTTAATTTGCAATGGCTACAAGGACCAGGAATACATTGAAACGGCAATGCTAGCCCAGAAGCTAGGACAGAACCCTATCATTGTCCTAGAGCAAATTGAAGAGGTGGATCTGGTAATCCAGGTCAGTCAGCAGTTAGGAATTAAACCCATTGTCGGTGTGAGAGCCAAACTCAGCACCCAAGGTATGGGAAGATGGGGTAGTTCCACAGGCGATCGTGCTAAGTTTGGATTAACTATTCCCGAAATTATCCATGCTTTAGATCGGTTCCGAGATGCCAATCTGCTGGATTCCCTGCAACTGTTACATTTCCACATCGGTTCCCAAATCTCTGCTATCAATGTAATTAAAGATGCCATCCAAGAGGCCAGCCGGATTTACGTAGAATTGGCTTTATTGGGGGCAAATATGAAATACCTCGATGTTGGTGGTGGCTTGGGTGTAGACTATGACGGCTCCCAAACCAACTTTTATGCCTCTAAAAATTATAATATGCAAAACTATGCCAACGACATTGTGGCAGAGTTAAAAGATACCTGTGAAGAGAATAATTTAACCGTACCAACACTGATTAGCGAAAGTGGCAGAGCGATCGCTTCCCATCAATCTGTGCTAATTTTTGACGTACTTAGTAGTAGCGAAGTACCCTCCATTCTTCCAGAACCGCCACAGTCAGGAGAATCCCAAGTAATTAACTACCTCTGGGAAACCTATCAATCACTTAACCAAGATAATTACCAAGAGTTTTACCACGATGCGGCTCAGTTTAAAGAAGAAGCCATCAGCCGCTTTAACTTAGGGATTCTCAGTCTGAGGGAAAGAGCCAAAGCCGAACAGCTATACTGGGCTTGCTGTCAAAAAGTACTCGATATCACCAGACAACAAGAATATGTACCTGATGAACTGGAAGACCTACAAAAAATTATGGCTTCCATTTACTACATCAACCTCTCAGTATTTCAATCAGCACCAGACTGCTGGGCAATTGATCAACTCTTCCCCATTATGCCCATCCACCGCTTGGATGAAGAACCAACACGTCGGGGTATTTTAGCAGACCTCACCTGTGATAGTGATGGCAAAATTGACCGCTTTATCGATCTGCGGGATGTGAAATCCGTTTTAGAACTACACCCATTAAAAAGCGGAGAATCCTATTATCTGGGGATGTTCCTCAATGGAGCTTATCAAGAAATAATGGGCAACTTACACAACTTATTTGGCGACACCAACGCAGTTCATATCCAACTCACCCCTAAAGGCTACCAGATTAAACACGTCGTTAAAGGTGATACTATGAATGAAGTGCTAGGTTACGTACAGTATGATACCGAAGATATGGTAGAAAGCATCCGCCAGCGTTGCGAACAAGCCTTAGAAGAGAAGCATATTTCCCTGGCGGAATCTCAAAGATTATTACAAACCTATGAAAAAAGTTTAAGTAAATATACGTATTTAGCGAGTTAGTTGCTTGGTAGCCCACCTTACCTGGTTACACGATAGGCGCGAAACTCCTGAGTATGTGAGTGACCTCCTCACTCACATACGTCCTAAAGGCAGGAGATGTAGAGCCAACAGCAAATTTATTTGCCGTCAACATGGTAGAATCACCATAGTGGAAGGGTAATCAACCACTCAAAAAACCCGATTGTTGCCTAAGGAGCAAACGCTGAACCTTGACAACTGAAAATATGGGGTTCTATTCCACAGTTCTAGATGAAACCCAGGAATAGGTAAAATTTTCATGGGAACTAGACGAACAGCATTTAAATAAGACCCCGTCCTTAAGGACGAGGTTTAAATCAAACAAATTTTGCAGTAATGCAACTACCGTAGGGCATACGGGAAGTTAAAGCTTGAGGAGAGAACCACCTCTGGGCTAGATGCCGCAAGGAGTCTAGTTTAAGTGGACTCGTTGTAGACGCGGAGCGGCTTCCCGTAGGGTACCAAGAATCTCCTCGCCTTTAGGCAGGAGAGTGTCAAAAATTACCGTTACTACCCAACAATTCTGCGATCGCTTGTCGTTCCGCAGGGGTTTGAGTCGGTGGAGTTTGGCGAGCATCAGTAATTAGCCAATCCAAAGCTGCTGCTTGGACATCGATAGTAGCTCCAGTTTTATCCACGCAATAGCGTCCAAACACAAGTTTATCAACCAAGCGGACACCAGGACCTAAACGGGACCATTCAAAAATCACGCTGTTTTCCACCGTCGCATCATTGCATATCCAGCAATTGGGTCCAATCATCGCCGGACCAATGATTTTCGCCCCATCTTCAATCCTGGTCATTCCCCCAATGTAAACTGGGCCAGTGATATCAACCTTGTCCCAATTAACAGCCACATTCAAGCCAGTATAGATACCAGGAGCCACCTGCTGACCGGGGATTTCCACATTTTTAATATCTCCAGATAAGACACCGCGAATTGCTCGCCAATAATCTGGTACTTTACCAATATCTACCCATTCAAAATCCATTGGCAGAGCATAGAAAGGAGCGCCCATCTCCACTAATTTCGGGAATAAGTCGCCACCAATGTCATACTCTACTCCGGAAGGAATATAATTTAATACCTCTGGTTCAAAAATATAAATACCAGTATTGATATTAGTACTTAAAGCTTCTTCCACCTTGGGCTTTTCTTGGAAAGCCTTCACCCGTCCATCATCATCAGTTACCACCACACCGTAACTGGAAACTTCTTCACGGGGAACAGGTTTAGTAATAATAGTAGCAATGGAGCCTTTAGCTCTATGCCATTTAACAGCAGCAGTTAAATCCAAGTCAATTAATGCATCTCCGCATAACACCACAAAGGTATCATCAAAAAACGGGTAAAAATCCTGGATTTTTCGCATTCCACCAGCAGAACCGATGGCTTCCCCCACCAAATTACCGTCAACAATGCGTCCTTCAAAAGAATAGGCGAGTTGCACCCCAAATCGTTGACCATCGCGGAAATAACTTTCAATTTCCTCAGCCAAATGGCTCACATTCACCATGATTTGGTCAAATCCGTGCTGGCGAAGCAATTCCAGTAAAAATTCCATCACTGGCTTTTGCAGGATAGGAATCATCGGTTTGGGAATTGTGTAAGTAATTGGGCGTACACGAGTACCTTTACCAGCCGCGAGAATCATCGCTTTCATATATATTTTATCCCTCAACCACAAGCCAGTTTACAATGATCGAATAATACTTAATCATCATTTGTTGATTAACGATCGCTATCATCCTTTCAATTAAAAAAATAAGTAATTTCTGGCACTTTCTGCAACCACCAGTATAACTAGAGATAAACAGATCGGGAAATATCAAATCAGAAATTATCTGGTAAGACGACAGGCACAAAACTCTGTCTCTTCAGAGCACAGAGGAATTGCTACAATGTGTGGATATTGATTCAGAAGTCGGGGATCACCTTAACTAGCCATCAGAACTTATGGGACAGACCACTAGGAGTGTAATACCAAGTCTACAATTAGTGGTGCGTGGTCAGAATTGGCATTATCTCCTGTGTAAATATTAGCCACCTTAAAATGCTTACTGACGAAACAATGATCGATGGGAATGTTAAGTAGAGGAATCATCCACTCCTTCAAGTTTATGTAAGTTGTCGTGCGCGGCCAACTTGGTAAGATACCAAAACCTAAGCGAGTGTTATGTAATTTTATTCTACGGATCAATTGTCGATAATAAGGTGACCAAGGTGTCAAGTTAAAGTCACCTGCTAAAATCACTGGCTGATTCAATCTGGAAATATAATTACTTAAAGCATTTAGCTGGAGATTTCGATAGTTAAAGGTCCTGCGTGTGATTGGTGTTAGAGGATGGGTGCCAATAAATTTTACCGGTTTTCGATCTATTTCTAGAGTTGCGATCAGGTTATGGTTCCCTTGTCCATAGAAATTTTCTCCCTTGGCATTTTTAATCGGTGAGCGACTGAAGATAGCTAAACCACCACCAGGGCTTCTGAAATTATAAGGTAGAGATTCCTTGAGTTCAGTTTTTAATTTCTGAACCATACCTCGATTTACTTCAATAAATAAAGCCACATCAGGCTTGGTATCTTGTACTAAATTAACAATTTCTTGTAGATGGGTATTTTGAGTATTAATGTTAAAAGATAAAACCCGCATTTTTTCAGGTGTATTTACATCTACCCGTTGTGGATTAGGCAAATACCAAGGCATGATATCAATCGCATTTAAACCCAAAACAACTAAAGCAATTATTAATATCAACCTATGCTGAAGATGATGCTTTCTCCATAGCAAAACTAAAACAATGGTAATTATTAACGATACAATTAAATACTGGTTACGAAAATGCGCTATAAGTTCTAACGGCCAGCTCCAAGCTTCATAGGATGTGAAAGATACTATACCTACAAACAACAGCGTGATTGTTGCCAGTGTCAAAATTACTCTTTGGATCATAGCTTTCTGAAAATTGTTTTCGTTGGGATCACTGATGCTGTCCTGTAAATTTGTAATTAAGATTGTGTCATCTTGATGTTATGTTAATAAAACATTTATATGATGCCTAAATTAAAACTTTCCAGCTGGCGATGGCTGATTTTAACATTATGGTGGTGCATCCTAATTGGTCTAATAGTTCCACAAACTCCTAGTTGGGGATTGCCTATAGTGATTGCCTTAGCAATGTTGATGGTAATTTTGTTATCTGTACTATTATTTAAGCAAACACAGCAAACTATCAGAAGAGCGATTGATAAAATTTATAAAATTTTGAAGATTAATTCCATGTCTTCTAATATGCCTTCTACTATAATTACAGTTTCATGTGTTAGTTCTGTTGTGGTTCCTCTTAGTAGAAATATACCAAGTAATATTCTAGAATTTACTCTATTGGCTGTATCTTCCGTATGGGGATGGCTTGAGATTGCCACAAGGACTGGTATTAAATTGCAGCCATCATTTTCTACTTTTCACTCTATAGTATTTATTCTCGGTTTATCTATTGTAGGAATTGCAATAGGTTCGTCTATTCATTTAAGTTTGAATGGTTAAACTCTAGGAACATTAATTTTTGGCTCTCCTAGAATAGTTATAGTAAACGAGTGTCCTCACCCCAATATTTGCCCCATTCCTCTTTCTTGATTGGGTTCATAGAATTCAGGATGGGGTTCATAATTATTTTGGTGATCGCCATCAAAGAAACGATTACCTACAATAAAGTAAATGGTTTCTTGGCGAGATTTAATATCTCTGGTAAAAATAAATTCTAAATCAATATCTGTGTTTGGTGGGGATGTAGTAGTTTCATCGATTTCAGAGTCAGGATTTTCTATGTTGTATTGCTCTGTAAATTTCTGTGACGGAGGAATTGACACTATAAAAAATATTTATGAATAAAAAACTATTTTTTCTTTACAATCAGATTTGTATACAAAATTGACAGATAATGTACTTGGGTGAAAGATTATCTAATATATTTTGCTAATTTCGCATCTACCTTAAGATATCTTTTTTAAAAGTCACAATTATTTCCCAGTATTTCATAATTAAAAATGCGCGAACTATACCCATCCAGAGAACCTTATCAACAAGGTAGCTTAAAGGTATCTGATATTCACACTATTCATTTTGAAGAGTCAGGTAACCCAGAAGGTAAACCTGTAGTATTGCTCCACGGAGGACCAGGTGGTGGTTGTCCCCCTGTTTATCGCCAATATTTCCACCCAGATAAATGGCGCTTAGTCATGTTCGATCAACGGGGGTGTGGTAAGAGTACTCCCCACGCTGAATTACGAGAGAATACAACCTGGGATTTAGTTAGGGATATTGAAAAACTGCGATCGCATTTAGGGATAAAAAAATGGGTTGTTTTTGGTGGGAGTTGGGGAAGCACTTTATCATTAGCTTACAGTCAAACCCACCCAGAAAGTTGCACTGGATTAATCCTCCGGGGTATTTTCATGCTGCGACAAAAGGAATTACGGTGGTTCTACCAAGAAGGCGCGAGTAATATTTTCCCCGATGCTTGGGAGGAATATGTTAAACCCATACCTGTTACAGAAAGGCAAGATATGTTAAGTGCTTATTACAAACGCTTGACAAGTGAAGATTTAGATGTACGGATAGAAGCTGCCCGTGCTTGGTCTATTTGGGAAGCAAGTACTAGTAAGCTACTTCCTGATGTGGGGTTAATGGAAAAATTTGGTGAAAGTGAATTTGCCACCGCTTTTGCCAGAATTGAGTGTCATTATTTTGTTAATAAAGGTTTTTTGTCAACAGAAGACCAATTAATTAGAAATGTGTCAAAACTTCGTCATATTCCTGCCGTAATTGTCCAGGGAAGATATGATGTCGTTTGCCCGATGATATCAGCTTGGGAATTGCATCAAGCTTGGCCAGAAGCAGAATTCATAGTGGTTCCCGATGCAGGACATTCCATGAGCGAACCGGGTATTTTGAGTGCTTTAATTGAGGCGACGGATAAGTTTGCCGAGTTGTAGGTTGTAGGGTATAGGTGTTATTTCTCATGAAGAAAATGAAGGCTTCAGAAATATTTAAAAGTCAGGGACAGCCAACCATTACCTATTTTGTTAGAGATGAGGGTCATTGTTTCCCTGTTTGGTTTAGTCGGATTTTCAATCATTATGGCACTACGAAATTAGGTTAGCCCTTCGACTTCGCTCAGGGCTAACGGTGAGCGAAGTCGAACCGTTAGGACATCCTTGAATGCAGCAAACCCATGAGCAATCAACTTTTGACTTTTGACTTTTGACTTTTGACTTTTGACTTTTGACTTTTGACTTGCGCGTAGCGCTATAAAGGGTGTGTTAGCATGGGGGATAGTCTTAACTTCACTCTTACCCCAATGGTCACTCTCGGTATCACTAAAGCAATTACCAATCTTACCGAAGCCCATGGGAGACTTGGTATTTTGCCCACTACAGATACAACTTTTTTTACCGAGTGGAAAGCTCCATTGCCCACCTTGACTGATGCAGAGAAAGCGAAACTCGAACACCTTAAGCAGAGGTATCTTTACTACGCCGATAGTGGAGCTATTACGAAAGGTACGGTTAACTTAATTCTATTGTCTCCATTGTTGGAAAGCCTGGGTTTTTTCGACCCACCGTACCAAGTCAGAAGTGAAAAATATGTCCGGTTTGAAATAGAAGATGGCGATACTCAACTGGAAGGGTTGATTGATGCATTGGTAATCCGCGACTGCCTGTGGTTAATTGTTATAGAAAGTAAGCGTTACGGTTTTAGTGTTCGGCAAGCAATTCCACAAACCCTTGCCTATATGGTCGGTGTAACCACATCTCCCGTGTTTGCCCTAATTACTACAGGAGAAGACTACTTATTTATTAAACTTGATCGCAATTCTGCCCACTACGCGCTTTCGGATAAATTTACTCTTAGCACAGCCGAAGGTAATCAACTGTATGCAGTTGCACAAATCTTAAAGCAGTTGGTCAGCGTTTGATACTCCCCACGGCTAAAAGCCGGGGGATTCTTGAATAGTCCACAAACGAACTCTCAAAGGCGCAATCAAAGCACCCCTACTGATTCCACTTAAATTTAATCCAAGTTTCACCGATACTTTGCGAAGAATGTTGGCTGCTCCATTGCAGTCGGCATTTATTTTTATCCCTTTAGCAGAGCGATACAATCCACGATTGACACGTTTACCGGATGTTTTCCACCCTAGCTCTTTCAGAGCGGCTTCGCCAACGGGTTTTTCACCATAATATTGTTTAATTACGGCAATTGGCGCACCGCCAACAGTAGCATCATGATTTACGCGAACAAAAAATGATGCAACTTTTCTACCTCAGTCTTGAAGTCAATCCAAAATCCAAAATCCAAAATCCAAAATTGAATGACCCGTTATTTTCCACTGTGTTTCAAAAAGTCGATTTTTGGTAATAGTGGGTCAGTAACAATACCTACACCAACAAAACCCCATCGTTTTAACAACCCACCTAATTGGGAACCGGGAATAGATTCCACAGCCAAGCGATTTGCCAAGTCTCCAGCGTGGGTATTTAAATAACTTAAAGCATCAAAGTGTTCCCGGAATAACAACAGATAGCCTCCTCCTGATTCATCGGGATGTGCTGCTAAATGCTGACCATCTGCTTGCGATCGCACAAGGTAGTAAACTTGGGAAAACATAGTGGGGGAAGGAGTGAAGGAGTGAGGGAGTGAGGGAGTGTAGACACGAAGTGGCTTCCCGAAGGGTAGGAGGGAAGGAGTGAAGGAGTAGGGGCGGGGTTTCCCCGCCCGTGGGGTTTCCCCGCCCAGAGTCAAGGAGAAACAGAAGAAATTAATTTAAATTTTCCAGGCGGATACGAGGATCGGCGACTTTCAGTAATAAATCTGCTATTAAGTTGCCCACAATCAACAATACCGCACCCATAACCAAACTAGCCATGAGTAAATATAAATCCTGTGCTTGTACGGCTTGTAAGGTTAATCTGCCTAAACCGGGCCAATTGAAGAAAAATTCGGCGATGAAAGCACCACTTAATAAGCTAGCTAACTCAAAACCCAATAAGGTAATCAGGGGGTTAATGGCGTTACGCAGAGCATGAACGTAGATTACCCGGTTTTCTGGCAGTCCTTTTGCCCGTGCTGTTTGGATATAATCTTGACGCAATACATCCAACAATTCACCACGGGTGATGCGTTGTAAACCAGCAAAGCTGGTGATACTCAAAGCTATTGTGGGTAAAATCATATGCCAGCCAATATCCAGAATTTTCCCAAACCAAGATAAATCCGCATGGTTGATGCTAGTCATACCGCCCACAGGGAATAAAGGGGCAGTCATCTGGGCAAAAATCAGCAGTAACAGGGCAGTGATGAAACTGGGGAATCCTTGTCCAGCGTAACTAATAACCTGTAAAATTCGGTCAGTGAATTTATTTTGTTTTACAGCAGCTATAATACCCAAAGGAATTGCGATCGCCCAAGTGAAAAATAAAGATGCGATCGCTAACAATAAGGTAGCTGGTACTCGTTCACTTATCAGTGAAGCTACGGAACGTTGGTAAACAAAACTGGTACCAAAATCACCCCTATCAAATATCCCATGCAGCCACAGAAAATATTGCTCTACCCAAGATTTATCTAACCCAAACTGTTGCTTGAGTTCCTCGATTCTTTCTGGGGAAATTTTGGGATTTTGTCTGAGGGTATCCACATAATCCCCAGGAGCAAGCTGAATAATTATAAATGATAGTGCTGATGCCAAAAATAAGGTTAATAAAGCTTGGGAGACTCTCTTAACAATATAAAGGGAAGTCTCACTAGTAATTAGCTTCAACAACCTTTCTCTAGCTATCTCCCACGATGATGTATTTGATGTTGTATTCATTGACAATTTCAGTTCTCAGTTATCAGCACCCCGCAGGGGAAGTCAAAATTCAAAATTCAAAATGCCTCTTGCTCCCTTCGGGAGAGCTGAGTCGCTTTCGCGACATGCTGCGCGCGTTAACGTAGTTCCTCTGTAAGAGGCACGCTAACAGAGGAGCTACGCTAACAAAATTCAAAATTATTAAACTCCCCGCAACGAATGAAAGAAATAAGTCCAATCTCCTAATCCTCTTGCCTCCTGTCTTCTGCCTCCTCCTTCCTCCTGCCTTTGACTATAACCATTAATTAATATTCAACCAGAGTCATAATTGGTACATCTGGTAAATTTTTGCGTCCTTGTAAATCTCGTAGCTCGATAATAAACCCAAATCCCACCAAATCGCAGCCAATTTTTTGGACTAATTTGGCGGTGGCGGTTGCTGTTCCCCCTGTAGCAATCAAATCATCTACAATCAGTACTTTACTCCCTGGTTGTAAAGCGTCCTGATGTATTTCTAAACAATCCGTACCATATTCTAATTCATACTCAATGGAGTGGACAGCTGATGGCAACTTACCAGGTTTACGCACAGGGATAAAACCTGCTCCCATTTGATAAGCTAAGGGAGGACCAAACAGAAAACCCCGGGATTCCATGCCCACCACATAATCAGCCGTAATACCCGCATCGACAAATTTTTGGGTGAACGAGTCAATGGTGTGTCGTAGTCCATCTGCATCGCGCAGTAAGGTAGTAATGTCACGGAATAGAATTCCAGATTTAGGGAAATCTGGAACATCACGAATCAGAGACTTTAAATCCATAAACAGGTACAAGATGAATGAATTTTAGTAGGATCAGCTTTTGCCCATCAATCCAGATTGGTACTTCTGGGTCAATTGTAGGTGTATACCTGAGAAATCGTACACCATAATGCTATATCCTTGAGAGCACCCCCACGAGGGGGGAAGTCAAAAGTCAAAAGCGCGGAGCGTTGCGAGCGAAGCGTGGCAATCTCAAAGTCAAAAGTATTAAATCCCCTCCCGATGAATGGAAGAAACACTCGAAATTAAAAGGGTCGATTTTACAAGGGTTTCGGCTCGTGTTTCTTCAGAGTCACTATTAACCATAACCATGCATTGAACGGAAAATAGGCTTGATACAAGCCCCTGGATGTATCCGTGGAGAAAAACAAGCGGTTCTATCATTGTTTCAAGCCCCTAACTTTAGACATGGGGCACGACTCGCGCTACCCAGAGCGACTGTCGTCGCGAGGTTGCTCGCCAATCCAAAATCCAAAATCCAAAATCCAAAATTGATTGACGATTATTACAATCTAAACGAAGCTAGGGATGTAGTCATACAACCACCAGAAAGGGGGTAAACTTCTCCTGAAAACGATTAAATTTGTAAATATACGGAAAAGCTTGTCCTCAATGGGTAAGTAATTTATGTATAAGTGAACTAATCTAAGTGACTTAACTATTGTCGCCATTCAATTTCTTATTGTTAGACTATTTATCTTAAATTAGATTTACTCAGTCTGTAGCAGCCATACAAGGTATTAGTAATGAACGTTTCTGCCGGTAGTATAACGCCATTAGATAGTCCAACCCCACAACCAGCACCAATGATTCTGGAAAATTTACCAGAACCGGGAGTTGAAGGACAGGGGTGTCCCCGTAAAACCTGTTTACAAATAGACCTAATTTTACTTGCAATTGAAGCTCTAGAATTGGGCAGTTCTGAGGCAATTTTGGGATTTGCGGAAGAACTGGATTTAAAAGAAATCATTAAAAATCGAGTTAATTTATGGCGGATGCGTAATACCAACCCATTACGTCGTGCCCATATCCGCCGCTCTCTAACTATTATGGAAGCGAAAGCCTTGGTAATCATTGCCTGCTACATAGCTAGAAGATTAACCGTGGTCATTCGCCAATTGTTGATGATTCATCAGCAGTTATATGAGAAACAGATACCTTTAGAACAAAATTTACGACTTGCTAATTATTTAGAAAGATTTAGAGCGCATTTTAAAAGCCGCATGAATCCTCGACGTTCTGGGTTTTTGGACTTAAGTTCTGATGAAAAATTAGATGAATTAGCTATAAATTTACTAGGACAATTACTTTTTTGTACCGGAACGGCTGGTATGCAACGGCTCTGGATTAGTCTGTTTGACGGTGAAGTAGAGTAAAGTAGAATGAATATCCAACGCAAATATAGTTTACCTAACTGTACCCTCGTTTTAGAGGGTTTGAGTGATGCTGCTAAGGCCAACAACTTGCAAGAAGTTCGCCCCCCTTTATCTATTCTGGTGAATGCAGAATGTCGTCTATCTGGAGTTGAACAACCAATAGCAGGGGGACGGGATTTTTTTGAAAGTCTGGTAAGAGCAGTTAGTGCTTATGCTCAAGAATTTCTCAGTAATGTGTCTAACCCCCAGGCACATAATATGGAATTGGAGTTGGTGCAGCTAGAGAAAGTAGACAGCAACCAACATCGATTAATTGTTCGTCCTGATACGGATACTCAAGGTATCCAGTCTTCAGGGAATGGCAACAAATCAGCAGTTCAAGTATATTTAAATACGGTACAACTATTCGATTTAGTAGAAGCTGTAGATCAGTTTTTTGCTGATAGCCAAACTTTACCAGGACTATCCTTAGAGTTACAACCAGTTGCCAAGCGGTATGGTGGTGCAACTCAAGCATTACTGAAACAAGCTGTTCCTGCGGGAGTAGGAGTTACAAGTTTAGCAGCAGCAGCGGTTGCTTTTGGGATGCTACCAGTTCCTGAATTTAGTCCATCCCAACAACAAACTAAGTCGAATCAGCCCGGTGTGGAGGCTTCTGCATCTCCATCTCCTAAAACACCAACCACTAGCGCGCAAACAAGTCCTACACCCACACCAACAACGGATACTGCAAGCACTAATAAATCAACTCCTGTAGGAGATTTAGAAGCACTTTTAAAAACAGTTCCTGAAATCAATAATCCATCTCAGCTGAGGGCATTAAATCGCCAAGTTTATAACCAAATTAATCCCAAGTGGAATAATCGCGGAGCATTAAAGCAGGATTTAATCTATCGGGTGGGTGTAGCCGCAGATGGTGCCATTGTTGGTTATAAGGCTGTTAACAAAGAGGCAAATACGGAAATCGAAGGGACTCCTTTACCCCAGTTACTTTATAACCCCGCTAACCAAACTAGCGAACCCATTGCTCAATTCCGGGTAGTTTTTCGGAAAAATCAGATTTTAGAAGTTAGTCCTTGGAATGGGTATACTAGAACTCCAGATGTGGTGGGGACAAAAATTACGGATGTTAATCAAGTTAAGCAGTTAAGACAAAAGCTCTACGATAATATTCGGGAAAATTGGGGAGGTACTCCCACCTATAAACAGGTTTTGAAATATCGAGTAGCGGTGAAAAAAGATGGCATTATTGCTGATTATGAGCCGCTAAATCAAGTCGCCTTTGACCATTTCCGGGAAACGCCCTTACCAAAAATGTTTTTGGCAATTTATGGCTCCAATGTGGCTGCACCCAATAATAAAGAACCTCTAGCTCATTACCAAGTGGAATTCTCACCCAGTGGTAATTTGGATGTTAAACCTTGGAGGGGGTATCGGTGACAGTTGATAGTTGATAGTTGATAGTTGATGGTTGATGGTTGTTAGTTGGTGGTTGACAGTTGATAGTTGACAGTTGATAGTTGATGGTTGTTAGTTGTTAGTTGTTAGTTGATAGTTGATGGTTGATGGGGTGATGAGAAAAAATTTGTCTCCTTCACTCCTTCACTCCTTCCCTCCTTCACTCCTTCACTCCTTCCCTCCTTCACTCCATCACTCCGAACTCCGAACTCCGAACTCCGAACTCATCACCTGACAATTTTTTTCATATAATTTCCCCATAATTGGGCGGCTTGGGCACTACTACCAGAGGTGGGGGAATTATTGTCATTTCCTAACCAAATACCAGTTACTAGTTTGCGGTTGGGTACGAAGCCAATGAACCACAGGTCAACGTTTTTGTCTGTGGTTCCTGTTTTGCCTCCTTCACCCCGCCCAATGGCTGCACTACGTCCAGTTCCACTCGTCACGACTTGTTGTAGTAAGCGATCCATGGTTCGGGCTATAGTTGTTGTCAGTACTCGCTTATTGGCATCAGCATCGCGATCGAAGGAATAGATCACACGACATGTTTTTAAGTCATTTCGATCGCGACAATCACTACTGTCTAAAATCCTACTAATGGCATGGGGACGATTCCAAACACCATTATTACTAATCGCTCCAAAAGCACCGGTCATTTCTAAGACGTTGACTACACTTTGACCTAAAACTAATCCTGGTACGGCTTCTAAGTCTGACTTGACTCCCAATCGTTGCGCCATACTTACCACTTTATTTAAGCCAACATTCCGAGCTATTCTCAAGGCAATTGGGTTTTCGGAAAGGGCAAGCCCCCTGGCCATATCTAAAGCACTAGAACCAGTGCGACAGGGTTTGTAGGTAAAACCTCTCCAGGTTAAAGGGGAACAAGAATAGGTTCTACCGGTGGGTATGCCTGATTCTATGGCTGCGGCGTAGGCAAAAATTTTAAAGGTAGATCCTGGTTGTCTTTTGGCTTGGTAAGCACGATTAAATTGGCTGGTTTGATAATTCTTACCGCCTACCATAGCTACTATTGCCCCATTGCTGGAGTCTAGGGTTAATAAAGCTCCTTGGGAAAAACCAAAAGTTGAGCCACTGGTATTAACTGCATTCCTCAGGGAAGTTTCTGCCTGGGACTGCATGGAGGTATCTAATTGGGTTTCAATAATAAAGTTACCCTCTGCTGCCAAATCTTTGCCCAAAATAGATTCCAACTCCGCAAAGACGTAGTTATAAAAATAAGGGGCAATGGTTTTTGCTTGCCGCTCGCAAACCTTGGGGCTGATTTCAATGGGCGATCGCCGAGCGCGATTATATTCGTCTTGCTTGATTTTACCCATTTCCAGCATTCGCCGTAACACGCGATTGCGATAAGCAATAATATTTCGTTTACTTCGGTTATCCCCACAGAAATTAAAGCCGTTGGGAGCTGGTAAAATTCCCACCAATGTGGCGGCTTCTGTGGCTGTTAATTCTTTGGCTGATTTATCAAAGTAGTAGCGAGATGCATCTTCAAATCCGGATGTATCTACCCCAAGGTAAACCCGATTTAAGTAAGTTAATAAAATCTCATTCTTACTGTAAAAAGTTTCCAACTTCAGTGCTACCACAGCTTCCCGAATTTTACGTCCGATGGAATCCTGTCTACCCACATAATCGCGAAACAAACTGCGGGCTACTTGTTGAGTTACGGTACTCGCCCCTTGCTGGACATCTCCACTGCGAGTGTTAATTAGCACAGCCCTTAAAATACCCAAGGGGTCAACTCCCAAATGCCAGTAAAACCGGCTATCTTCCGAAGCAACTACAGCCGCAGGCAAATAGGGACCAAAGTCAGATAACCGCTTCATATCAATATGAGCCGTGGAACGTGGCTCCCGTAGAGGAGTAAAGCCATCGCGGGCATACACAATCACTGGGGCACGGGTGGCTGTAGGTAGGGGTGTGACGGAAAATTTTAACCATTCTACAGCGATCGCTAGGGAAGCCAAAGCGGTAACACCTGCGATACCGTAACCCGTCCAAGTTGCGGCTTTAAAATACCAGGGAGGCGGATCGACATATTGTAACCGTACCGATGCTGCTAATTCTGGGGGTCCTAGGGTGAGAATATCTCCATGACGCAGTTCTAAGGAAGTAAGTCGCCGCTTACCGCGATAGATGCCATTAGTCGAGTTTTCATCCTTGATCGTAAAAACTGGTCGCCTTTGGGATGAATCGCGGGATAGGGAGAGATGAATTTGACTAACTACCGGATTGCGGACAACAATATCGCTAGATTTAGAACTACGACCCAAAATATAGCGATCGCCCAATAGGGGATATACTTCTGCCCTATCTGCCCCCGCATCCTGTACCCAAAGTTCTGGTACCCTGGCATTAGGTTTAAGTGCCAGTTTGGAAAAATCTACCCTAGCTTGAATTGTCTGTACCGCTTGGGTAATTTGACCAAGCAAGGTTTGTGGTTTTTGAGGAGGTTGGGGGGAACTCATTAGCTATTCACACCATGGTTTGTACTGAAGAATTGGGCATACGCAATCTCTATATTACTATTTTTACCTAAACTCCGAGAGAATCATCCCCTTATGGCGACGCTTGCTATTCCTAATTGTTTCTAGTGAAGGAAGAGGGAAGGAGGGAAGGAGGGAAGGAGTGAAAGAGGGAAAGAGGGAAGAGGGTTTGAGCGGAAAAATCCTCAGAGGTGCCTTCTGCCTCCAGCTCTCGCAGCCGTATCCCTTGGCAGAACCCTTCGGTCATTACCATACTTCTCAACCAGCTACCTCAAAAAAAGCTGATTCTGGTACGAACCTAACAGAAAATCCATAAACTGTAACTGTCCAATATACATCCCTATTTAGGCTGATTTTATTAAAGCTGTTGTTTGGTTTAATTAGCGGAGTACTTCTTTGAGGTGTTGAGGTTCAGTAATATGAAGGGAAAATTCATCACACTTATTGCTACAAGTTTAACTCTGGCTCTTACAGGTAACTTGGCTGTAGCGCAATCAAATAGTGAAACTGAGCAAAAGCCCTTGCGAAAAGATGTAATGGAAATCTTGTGCAAGCGTTTCCCTCTAAATTCCCGTTGTCAAGGTCAAGAGACAGAGAATAACACCACCACAGAAACAACAACTGAAACAACAACTGAAACTACAACCGAAACTACCCCACCAACAACGGAGACTACTCCTGAGAACACCCCCATTCCAGATAGTACCTTACCAACTCCTAGTGAGGATTCTCCAACGAATGTAACTCCATTACCAACTCCTAGTGAGGATTCTCCAACTAAAGTTCCTGGTACTGTAACACCATTACCTACTCCTGGTGAGGAAACTCCTTCTACACCGGGCGACACTGAAACTAATAACACCCCCTCTGATGATAAAATGCCTTCCACACAAATGGATGGTACAGAAAAATCTCCTCTTCCCGGTACAATGGAAGAAAAACCCAGCAATATTCCTGACACAGAAAATGACTCATCTGAATCTGATACAGAAAAATAGATAGCTGAGTTTTATGCCCATAGGAATATTTGTGTGGTGGCAATAAGTAGGCAAAGTATTAACTGAAAGATAAAGGTAATCAAGTTGCTTGATTACCTTTATCTTTTTTTGACCGAACAAGGCAAAAGTAAAAAGTAAAAAGGCAAAAGTAAAGAAAAAGAAAAATGGTCACCAAGCCCCTAAATTTATTTATGGAACGAAGTAAAAACATTTGTTTCGATACAGGTAGTGCAAGAAACAATAC